>CAMWIM010000065.1 GCA_947174335.1 uncultured Porphyromonadaceae bacterium
ACCATCGTCAAATTTTCGTCCCTCGTGGCTTCGCTCACGGTTTCGCTGTATTAAGTGATGTCGCGGTTTTTCAATACAAATGTGACAACTACTATCATCCCGAAGTTGAGGGTGGAATCTCAATCGCCGATGAATTGCTCAGAATCAACTGGCAAATCGATCCAACACAAGCAATCTTGTCAGAAAAAGATCTCAAACATCCTTTGTTAAAAGATTTTGTCTCTCCCTTTGACTACAATGTAGATTTATACGTAAAATAACCTACACAATTGGATCAAAAAGTATATTAGCTGAGATTGTTAACCAAAAGTTTGGTTGGTTTAACAATTTCAGCTAATTTTGTATCAAATTAAATCTATTCGTCTAATCTCAACTAAGATTTCGATAAAATGAGAATTCTCGTAACCGGAGGAAATGGACAGTTAGGCACTTGTCTTAAGATTGCAACTGCAGATTCCCCAAACGAATATATATTTACCGATGCTGATGACATCGATATCACTGACCCCGAAGCCGTAACACTCGGAGTCGGTGCAAACAATATTGACGTTATCGTTAATTGCGCGGCATATACCAATGTTGACAAAGCTGAGGAACAATCCGAAATCGCCGAAAAGATTAATGCTGAGGCTGTTGGATATTTGGCAAAAGCAGCTAAAGACAACAACTGTACGTTGATTCACATCTCAACTGACTACGTTTTTGGTGGCAATCAAGGTAATACGCCTCGCGGCGAGTTTGAACCAACTAATCCCACTGGCGTTTACGGCGTAACCAAGTTGCACGGTGAAGAGAAAATAACCGAATCTGGATGCAAAGCCATTATTATCCGCACCGCATGGCTTTATTCAGAATTCGGTAAGAATTTTGTTAAAACAATGCTTAACCTCACTGCAACCAAGCCCGAGCTTAAAGTTGTAATCGACCAAACGGGAACACCGACCTACGCCCGCGACCTGGCCGGTGCCATTGCTGATATCATTGACAATAAAAAATATATCGGCAACGAAGGCGTCTATCATTTCTCAGACGAGGGCGTTTGCTCATGGTATGACTTTACCAAAGAAATTGCCGAGCTCTCGGGACATACTCAATGCAATATCGAGCCTTGCAAGTCAAGTGAATTTCCGTCATCGGTTGTTCGCCCTGCCTACTCGGTTCTTGACAAAACAAAATTCAAAAATACATTTGGTATAAAAATTCCATATTGGAAAGATTCACTCAAAACCTGCATCAAAAACCTGAAAGAACATGAAGCGTAACATATTAATTACCGGTGGCGCCGGATTTATCGGCAATCACGTTGTTAGACTGTTTGTTAACAAATATCCCGACTATCATATTGTCAATTTGGACAAGTTGACCTATGCCGGTAATCTTGCCAACCTTAAAGACATAGAAGATAAACCCAACTACACATTTGTCAAGGCAGACATTGCTGACCTCGACGAAATGCGACGCATCATCAAGGAATATAAGATTGACAGCATCATACATCTTGCGGCTGAGAGCCACGTTGATCGCTCGATCAAAGACCCGTTCACATTCGCTCGTACAAATGTAATGGGTACCCTTGCATTGCTCCAGGCTGCCAAAGAATATTGGGAATCATTGCCCGATAAATATAACGGCAAATTGTTCTACCATATTTCAACCGATGAGGTTTATGGCGCATTAGAAATGACCCATCCCGAAGGCGTTCCTGCTCCGTTCACAACCAAAGCATCAAGCAATGATGATATGGCATACGGAACAGAGTTTTTCCTTGAGACAACAAAATATAATCCACATTCTCCATATTCAGCTTCAAAAGCTTCGTCCGACCACTTTGTTCGTGCCTATCACGACACCTACGGAATGCCGACATTGGTAACTAACTGCTCAAACAACTACGGACCATATCAGTTCCCCGAAAAACTGATTCCTCTATTCATCAACAATATACGCAACCGCAAGCCGCTCCCTGTTTACGGCAAAGGTGAAAACGTTCGCGATTGGCTTTTTGTTGAAGACCACGCTCGTGCCATCGACCTGATTTTCCACAAAGGAAAAATCGCTGATACATACAACATTGGAGGCTTTAACGAATGGAAAAATATTGACCTTATCAAGGTCATCATCAAGACCGTTGATCGTCTTCTGGGGAATCCCGAGGGCTACAGCGATGAACTGATTACATTCGTAACCGACCGTCTTGGGCATGATATGCGTTATGCAATCGATTCCCGCAAACTCCAGAGCGAACTCGGCTGGGAACCATCACTCCAGTTTGAAGAGGGCATAGAGAAAACAGTCCGTTGGTATCTTGATAACCAGGAGTGGATGGACAACATAACATCTGGCGATTACGAACGCTATTACGACGAAATGTATAAAGATCGATAACGCTAAGACATTTTTATATCAATAAAAAAGGAGACTTAGGTCTCCTTTTTTGTGTAAGCATTAACTGAAGTACACCTTTTGGAGGTCGCAGTTAGGTTGTAACTTTGCATTTCAAAGTTGCACTAACCGCAACCTCCAAATTTATGACAAAAACAGAGTTCCAGGATCTACAGATCAGATCCGCCGCGAGCGGCATGACCCTGAAGGCTTTTCTTCAGGCAGAGGGTGTGGCCTATTCCACATACAATTACTGGTGCAGGAAAACGAAGACGGAATCGGAGACGCTCCCGATCGCCCCGATAAGCATCCGCAGTGAACCACAGGAGACAGCCGGGCTCGAGACAGGCGCCGCTGTCGGTGTCCCCGGGGTCATTGTTGCCTTCCCCAACGGTGTCCGCGCCCACTTCGGACAGGGCAGCGAGGGTGTGCTGATGGAGGTGCTGACAAAAAGCATGTGCCATGTTCTGCCTTAACGACACGATGCGCTACCATCTGTGTCCGGGCAGGACGGACATGCGCAAGGGAATCAACTCGCTCATCGGGGTCGTCAAGGAGCGGATGGGCTCCGACGTGCGCAACGGCGACGTGTTCATCTTCATAGGGAGCAGCCGCAGGCTGATGAAGCTTCTGCACGCTGAGGACGGCGGGATGGTCATGTACGTCAAGCGTCTCGAGGCGGGACGCTTCCGCATACCGGAGTACGACCAGTCCACGAAAAGCTATCCGATGGAATGGCGTGACCTGGTGGTGATGGTGGAGGGGATAACGGAGGATCCGGCCTCGAGGCTGCGCAGGCTCCGTGCCGAGCGCACAACCTATCATGTCTGAGAAAAGAGCACGCCGTTATGGGAAAAGATGCTGAAAAAGTTGCGTATATCATTGATTTTTCGTATCTTTGCAATATAGAACCAGCAGCCTATGACTACCGAAGATATACTTCTGCAGACAGTGGCCTCGTTGACAAAGACCAACGAGGAGCAGGGCCGTCAGATAGCAGAGCTTACGGCTGAGCTGAAGAAGATGTCGGCCCAGATAGCCTGGTTCCAGCGTCAGATGTTCGGACGCAGGAGCGAGAAGAACATCGCCATAGACACTCAGCCTGGCCTTTTTGATGCAGCGGAACTCGATGCCTTACACGAGTCATGCGGGGCTCCGGATACGGAAGAAGACAGGGAGACAGAGGAAGTCTCCTACACGCGCAGTAAAGGCCGCAGAGGCACAGCCGGAATCCGTGAGACGTGGGAAAACCTGCCTGTGCTCGAGACCAGGACGATAGAGCCCGAAGGCGTGGACCTGACAAGATACCGCAGGATTGGAGAGGAGACCACCTATCTCGTGGGCTACGAGCCCGGGAAATATTACCGCATAGCGGTTGTGAGACCCAAATACGGACTGATCGACCCGACCGAACCCGTGGAGCGCGGAAAGGGCGTCCTCATCGCCCCGCTCCCGAAGTTCCCGGTCTACAAGGGTGTGCCTGACGCAAGCCTGCTGGCCGAGATCGAGCTGCAGAAATACGAGTACCACATGCCGTTCTACCGTCAGATCAAGCAGATGGCGCACCTCGGCATGAAGGGACTGAAGGAAGCGACCATGGTCGGATGGCATAAGCGTGCCATGGAGCTTCTCAGGCCACTGTACGATCTTCTGGTCGGCGAGGTGTTCCGCAGTGATTACGTCCAGACCGATGAGAGCACCGTGCCCGTGATAGACAGTGAAAAAGGCCAGGCTGAAAAGGAATATCTCTGGATGAGCCGGGCCGTGATGGAACGGCTGGTTGTCTTCTTCTATGACAGGGGGTCCCGGGCCGGAGACGTGGTCAAGGCCAGGACCGACCGCCATCACTTCAGGGGATACATGCAGTGCGACGGCTTCGGGGGCTATACGGCCGCCTACAAGCCGGGCGGCGGCGTGCGCCTCGTCCACTGCATGGTGCACATACGCCGTGAATGGGAGCGGGCTCTTGGTGAGGACCGCAAGGCCGCATCGTGGTTCCTCGGAAAGATACGTGAGCTGTATCATGTTGAACATGAGTGTGACCGGGCCGGGATGGACTCCGAGGCACGCAAGGCTGAGCGTCAGGAGAAATCCAGGCCGATAATGGAGGAGATGTGGAAATGGCTGGAGACCGAGGGAATCCGCTTCAGCCAGGGCTCGCTCACGGGAAAGGCTGTCACGTACGCATACACGCGATGGGAGGCCATGATGCTCGTGCTCGATGACGGACGGCTTCTGCTTGACAACAACCTCGCCGAGAACGAGATCCGGCCCATAACCCTCGGACGCAAGAACTATCTCTTCTGCGGCAACCATGAGGCTGCTGAGAACATGTGCGTCATACAGTCGCTTCTTGCCACCTGCCGCAACCATGACATAAATCCTCGGCTCTACCTCAACTCCGTCATAGCATCGATGCCGTACTTCGAGAAGGCCTCCGAAGATGAACTCCGGGTACTGCTGCCACACAAATGGAAGGAGTACCATCCGGAAGCCATCATGACAACCCCTGTGCGGCAACTCGCAAAGTGACACCTCCAATAAATGACAATGTCGGCTACAACCTCTCAAAGTTGCAGCCGACGTTATAATAAGTTGCACCGGCAAGGTGTACTTCAGTTAATGCTTACTTTTTTGTTATCTATTGAATTGGTATTTAGTTTTCTAAGCTTGATTGCAATACATTGTTGATTGCGGGGACTATAATTGATTCCATTACGTCATAACCTGCTTCGGTCGGGTGAACGCCGTCTTCGCTATATGTTGGATTTATAGCACGTTCAGGTCCAATGACCATTGAAGTGTAATAGTCGACGAAGGGAATGTTATTGGCTTTGGCATACTCTTTTATGCGTGCGTTAAGGAGAGCGATGCGGTCGGCGGCATCGGTTATTTCGGGAATCCAATTGAAGGTCGAGGAGGGGAGTACTGATGTGAGTATCACCTTGATATTGTTTGCTTTGGCAAGTTCAACCATAGACATTATGTTGCCTAATGAAATATCTACGTTGAAGGGATGTGTGTTTTCTGCGCAATCGTTTGTCCCGGCGTTAATTACAACAATTTCAGGACGTAAATTGATAACATCTTCTCTAAAACGGACAAGGAACTGATAGGTTGTTTGCCCGCTGATACCGCGACAAATGTAGTTGTTGTCCTTAAAAAATCCTGGATGCTTGTCGTCCCAGAAATCTGTAATAGAGTTTCCGAGGAAAACCACTCGATGCTCGCCCGGAGCCGGATTGCCAAGAGCCTTGTTTGCTTCGGTATATCTGTCAAGACGTGCCCAATCACGTTTTTGGGCGAATGAAATGCTTATAGAAATTAAAGCCAGACCGATGGCAAAAAAATTCTTAAATATCTTACTCATAATTTTGGGAAACAGCAATATTTTTGCAAATCTACAAAAAATAGAGCTAAATTTATAACTTTTGTTATTTATAAATATGTGAGATATTCCATTTTAGTGAAAAATTCACTAATTTTGTACCTTGAAAATGATTTATAATCAATTTTCAAGCGGAAGAAATCAAAAACAGCCATTTTGGTACATTGATTTCTGATAATAATTTAGTTATAAAACTCGTTCACGATAAAAACTATAAAGGAATGGAAAACGGAAAGAAAAGTAACCTAACCCTTGTTCTCATTGTTATTCTTGCCGTAATTATTTTGGCAGGTGGAATTGCTTTTTTTACTCAAAATAAGAAGATGGAGAAAGCGTTGGCTCAGAATGAACAGCTTCAGCTCGCCAACGACCAACTTACGCTATCAAACGAATATCAGGCTCTGAATAATGAATTTGCTCAGTACGAAAATCAAACTCGCCTGCTTGCAAATGACTCATTGGTAGAAAAATATGCTGCTGCAAGAGCGAAAGTCGAAAAATTATTGCAGGAGCTCAAAAACGAAAAAACTAAAAATGCGAAACGAATTAAACAACTTCAGGATGAGGTTGCGACTTTGAAAGGAATTCTTCGTCATTATGTCGAACAAATTGATTCGTTAGCAAAAGAAAATCAAGGTCTTCGTTCTGAAAATGAGAATATTAAAGATAAAAACCGTCAACTCACAAAACGTGTTGACGACTTTGCTCGCGACAATGCCGAACTCACCGAGCGTATGGTTCTTGCCGAGAAACTCAATGTTACCGGAGTAACAATGCAGGCACTTAAGGCTAACGGTAAGATCGAAAAAAATATAACAAAGGCACGTCAAATTGTGGTTACTTTCTCCATCCCTCAAAACAACTCGACACCTGTTGGTGAGAAGGAAATCTATATGAGATTGATTTCTCCGGAAGGTGATCTGCTTGGCAATGGCGGAATATTTAACTTTGAGGGTCAGCAGGTTAAGTGCACTTCTCGCAAGTCAATTGAATATGCCGGAGAAGAGATTGGCGGCATCAAGATTTATTGGGATGTTAATGCGACACTTAATCCCGGAACATACACTGTCGAATTGTTCTGTGACAACTATCGCATTGCATCGCGTCATTTTGAAATGAGAAAATAAACGTTGATGTTGATGTTTGATTTCATATCTCAGATTGTTCACGATGTCAATAGTATAGAGGTGACCACTGCGTCTTCGCTATACAAGTTGGTCCTGAGTCTGTTACTTGGCAGTATTGTCGGATTTGAACGTAAACGCAAAGGTCAGTCGGCAGGCGTAAGGACGTTTGCCCTTATATCAATGGGAGCTACTCTTGCAATGATTCTGTCAATTTACGTTCCGCAGGAATATCTTGGACTGAAAAACGGCGACCCCGGACGAATTGCCGCGCAAGTATTGTCAGGTATCGGTTTCTTGGGTGCCGGAGCGATAATCCAGATGAAGGGATCTGTTCGCGGACTGACAACAGCGGCAGGTATTTGGATGGTCGCTACAATCGGACTTGCTGTTGGGGTCGGATTATATGTACTTTCATTTATCGCGACACTCCTAATAATGTTTATTCTTGTGATTATCGAGAATATCGAACATAAAATTAATGTGGGTTCGGCATCGCGAATCATAAGGATTAAAGTTGACGAGATTGTTGAGGACATCAATGAGTATCGAAATATTCTGGCAAGATATAACATCCCATTGGTAAACGTGTTTGTTGATTACAACTACGCTGAAAAATCAACAAGTCTCAATCTTGTTGTACTCGTGAAAGACGCGACAAACTATATTGCCGTCTTTAAAGATTTGAGTAGCGTTCACACGACACGCTCAATCACTCTTGCCAACCAAATAAGTATTTGATAATTTTCAATTCTGTTTAAATGCTTTTAGCAAACGTATCAACTGAAGCCGTATCGACCATGAATGTTGAAAGTTTGATCGAAGACCTTTCGTTCATTCTTTTGCTCGGCGCAATTGTAACTATCCTTTTCAAAAAAATCAAGCAGCCTGTCGTGCTTGGCTATATCGTTGCCGGTTTTTTGGCGAGTCCTAACTTTGAGCCGTTACCATCGGTAACAACTGAGGCAAACATTGAATTCTGGGCGCAGATTGGTATAATTGTATTGCTTTTCTCACTCGGTTTGGAGTTCAGTTTCAAGAAGTTAATGAATGTCGGGGGCTCGGCTGTTGTCACGTCATTGATAATCGTCATTGGAATGATGACCACCGGCTATTTGATTGGACATCTGATGGGATTTACCAATATAAACAGCTTGTTCTTGGGCGGTATGTTGTCAATGTCATCAACGACCATTATCATTAAGGCATTTAACGACTTGGGATTACAGACAAAGAAATTTGCTTCGCTTGTTTTTGCCGTTCTTATTATAGAGGACCTTTTTGCTGTGTTGATGATGGTGATATTGTCATCAATTGCTATTAATAACAGTGTCGAAGGAGGCGAGATGTTGATGAGCGTAGGCAAGCTTGTCTTCTTCCTTTGTATATGGTTTTTGGTTGGCGTTTATATTTTGCCGTCGCTTCTCAATAAATTCCGTAAACATCTCAATAACGAGAGCTTGCTGATTGTTTCAATGGGATTGTGTCTTGGAATGTCGGTGTTCTCGGTTATGTGCGGATTCTCACTTGCTCTCGGAGCGTTTGTGATGGGTTCGATATTGGCAGGAACAAGCTATGCCGAGAAAATAGAGCATGTTACTATGCCGGTAAAAGACTTATTTGGTTCGGTATTCTTCATCTCGGTTGGTATGATGGTTCAGCCCGATATTATTGTTGAATATTGGCGCCCGATTTTGATTTTATCTGGAGTAGTCATCATCGGCATGATTGTGTTTGGTACCGCCGGTATGCTTGTGACCGGACAAACCTTAAGAGTTGCTCTTGAATCAGGTTTCTCGCTCACTCAAATCGGTGAGTTTGCTTTCATTATCGCATCATTGGGTATGTCGCTCGGCGTGCTTGAGCCGACAATCTATCCGATTGTGGTTGCGGTGTCGGTAATCACTACATTTACAACACCTTATTTTATCAGGCTTGCTGACCCGACATATTATATGTTGGAGAAAATCATGCCGCGTCGCCTGCGCGTGATATTGGATAAATACTCTACTTCCGCATCAACCTCCGTAACAAGCCGTAACAATCATATTTGGAGTACGCTGATTAAACGATATTTGTGGCGCATAATGCTTTACACCATAATCTTGATTGCAATTACACTTTTGGCAACCGGTTATGTAGAGCCTTTCATTGACAGGTTTATCCCGAAATGGAGCAAGTTGATAACATCGGTGCTTGCTTTGTCGGCGATGGCTCCGTTTTTGCTTGCATTGTCATTGCCTATTTCTCACAAAGCCGAGCGCGAACTCCTTGCCGAACGTCACCGCAACTACCATGCACCGCTTATGATAATGTCGATTTTCCGCTTGATTCTTGTGCTGGCATTCGTTATTTATCTGTTGACTTCAATCTATTCGTTGACTGTCGGTTTGATTGGCGGCGTAATTATATCATTCCTTATTCTGTTTGTGTTCTCGCGTCGCATCAAGGCTCGAATGAGTAAAATTGAAGCGACATTCATTAACAATTTGAATGAGCGTGATTTACGCAAGACGGGTAAAAACAATAACGTGGTGAGTGATCTCCACCTTGCCTATATGCACGTTGGATATGGCTGTCCGTTTGTTGGCGAACGGTTGATGGATTCACCGTTAAGATCGGGCTACGGTGTGTCGGTTGTAAATATTCAGCGTGGTAATGAATCAATTCCCATTCCCGCCGGTGACACCCGTTTGTTCCCCGGTGACAACATCGGTGTTATAGGAACTGACGATCAAATTCAATCGCTCATTGATGTTGTTGAAAAAGATGCAAACGTTACTGACTCAAAAATACCTGATTTCAAAATTGTCAAGATTGAATTGACTGAAAATTCGCCACTTGTCGGCAGAAGTATTATGGACGCCGATATTCGTCGCAATTATCAGGCGCATGTCGTTGCTATTCGCCGTGGCGAGGAATTTGTAAGCGATTTACTTTGTGAAGCGATGAGAGTCGGCGATGTGCTTTGGACTGTAGGTTCAAAAGAGTCAATTGCCAAGATGACCGGAGAAAAATAATTCCGGTTAACGGCATATATCATTAATCACCAGTCCGGCAAGCATAAACCCGAATATGGCGGTTGTGTGAGCCATTGTGCCGTTTATCTGTGCTTTCTTTACTTTTACATTGTCAAGATTGGTTGTGTCGGTCGAGTTATTGTGCTCAAAATCTGATTCTACCGGTTGAGGTCCCCGGTTTTGATATAACTCGGGGGAGTAGATACATTTAAATTTTTTTTCCGGATAAACGCCTGTCGATTTAAATTTTCGGCGCAATGCTGCCGCAAGCGGACATCCCTTCACTTTCCAGAATTCGGCTATGTCAATGGCTGTCGCATCCATTTTTAGAGCGGCGCCCATTGATGAGAAAAGTTTCGGATGGTCACAGCGTGTCGCATTGACAATCAATAACGCCTTGTCGCGCAGTGAATCAATCGCATCTATGACATAGTCATATTCTTCGAGATTAAACTCGTTGGCAGTGGCTTCGGTATAGAATTGGCGTATCGAAACGATGTCACAGTCGGGATTGATTTGTCTAAGTCTGTCAGCCATTACGTCAACTTTTACATCACCGATTGTTTCGGTAGTTGCAGGGAGTTGACGGTTAATGTTTGACTCTTCAACTCGATCAAAGTCAACAAGCGTGATATGTCCGATACCTGACCGCACAAGGCTTTCAGCAGCCCAACTGCCAACACCACCGACACCGAAAATTATAACACGAGTCGATGCTAAGCGTTGCATGGCATCGTTGCCTACCAAGAGTTCAACTCGATTGAATTTGTCGCTTGCCATTGTGTATTAAAAAGAGGTATGTTTGAAAAACATACCTCTTTCATTTATTGAGAGTTATGTTTAATTACATTTTGATGAATTTGCGCACCTCCATAAGGATGTTCTGCGCGGTAAATCCAAATTTCTCATCAAGCACTTTGTAGGGGGCTGAAGCTCCGAAATGGTCAAGACCATAGACATATCCGTTAGCACCGACAAGTGAACGTAGGGTTGAAGGCAGTCCGGCTGTAAGACCGAATGCCGGAGTTTTTGAAGGGATAACGCTTTCGCGATATTCAGCATCTTGAATGTTGAAAAGTCCGATTGATGGTACTGAAACAACTCGGCAAGGAATATTTTCAGCTTCAAGAAGCACGGCTACTTCACAAAGGAGTGAAACTTCCGATCCGTTACCTATTAAAGTTACTTTAGAACTTGGATTGTCGAGCAAAACATAACCTCCATGACGCATGCCTTCTGCTTCACGATAACGATCCTCGGTCGGAGAGGGGAGATCTTTCAAATCTTGACGTGATAGAATCAGGGCTGTAGGGGTGTCCTTGTTTTCCATTGCCATCTCCCAAGCGATTGTAGTCTCGGCTGAGTCGGCGGGGCGGATGGCAAGGAGTGACGGTTTACCGTTGAAGTTTTTAAGTTCTTCGAGAAGTCGGATTTGAGCTTCTTGTTCAACCGGCTCGTGTGTCGGCCCGTCTTCGCCAACGCGGAATGCGTCGTGAGTCCATACATATTTAACCGGGAGTTGCATAAGAGCTGCCATACGTACTGCCGGTTTCATATAGTCGCTGAATACAAAGAATGTTCCGCATGCAGCTTCCATACCACCGTGAAGTATAATGCCATTCATCACAGCTGCCATTGTGAGTTCGGCAACTCCGGCGTGGAGGAATGCGCCTGAGAAGTCTCCGTGAGTGAGAGCTCCGGTTTTTTTGAGGAAAGCATCGGTCTTGTCAGAGTTGGCAAGGTCGGCACTCGATACGATCATGTTTTTAACTTTTTCACCAAGCACTGACAACACGTTTGCCGAAGCTGTACGTGTCGCAATGTCAGCTTTGTGAACGATAGATGCGTAATCAATTTCGGGAAGTTTGCCGGCAATGAAATCGGCGAGTTGAGCGGCTGCATCGGGATTTTCGGCAGCCCATTTGTTGAACTGGGCACGACGTTCGGCAACAATTTCGCGAAGTTCGTCAGCACGTTTTTTATAAAGGTCTGCAACCTCGGGACGTATTACCCATGGATTTTCGGGGTCTCCGCCAAGGTTGGCAACAGTGGCATTGTAGTCGGCACCCGATTTGCTGAGAGGTTGTCCATGAGTGCTGCATTTGCCTTCAAAGTTTTGACCGTCGGCAGTAACACAGCCTTTCCCCATGATTGTGTTGCCGATAATGAGAGTAGGACGTTCTTTTTCAGTTTGAGCCAAGCGGATAGCCTCGGCAATTGCATCAGAGTCGCATCCGTCAATCTCTATAACATTCCAACCCCATGCGCGGTATTTTGCAACATAGTCTTCGGTGGTGACGGCATCAACATCGGTCGAAAGCTGAACTTTGTTTGAGTCAAAGAACATAATCAAATTGCTTAGTCCGAGGTAACCTGCAAGACGACCGGCACCTTGCGAAATTTCTTCCTGAATACCGCCGTCTGAGATGAATGCGTAGGTCTTGTGAGCTACAACATCACCAAAACGTGCTTGGAAAAAGCGTTCGGCGATAGCCGCACCGACAGCCATTGTGTGACCTTGACCAAGCGGACCCGAAGTATTTTCGATTCCGCGGGCAACGTTTAGTTCGGGGTGCCCCGGTGTAACGCTTCCCCATGAACGGAATTGCTGAAGTTCGTCAATAGTAAAACGACCTGTTAAAGCCAATACGCTGTAAAGCATAGGCGACATGTGACCCGGGTCGAGAAAGAAACGGTCACGGCAGAACCATGATGGATCATCCGGGTCATAAATAAGGAAAGACGAGTAGAGGACGTTAACAAAGTCAGCGCCACCCATCGAACCTCCGGGGTGTCCCGATTTAGCTTTTTCAACCATTGAAGCGGCAAGCACGCGGATGTTGTCGGCAGCCGAATTCATCAGCTTTTGATCGTTATTCATAAAAGAACGTTTAGGGTTTCAAAAAGTGAAAAATTGGTAAGTTGCAAAATCTTGTTATACCGATGCGAAATTACAACAAAAGTTTTGTTCTGACAAATTTAAAGCCGGTTGTTTATCGACACGCTATATAAAATAGCAAAGGCGGACTCTTTTTATAAAGAATCCGCCGGCTATAATTTTACCAAGCGAGCATTATTTGCTGGCGATAGAGTCAGAAACGGTCAAGCGAGCGCGACCTTTTGCGCGGCGACGAGCAAGTACTTTGCGACCATCGGCAGTTGCCATTCTTTCGCGGAAACCGTGCTTGTTAACTCTCTTTCTGTTAGAAGGTTGAAATGTTCTTTTCATTGCCGTTATATATTTCGTTATTGATTTACTATTTTACGGACTGCAAAGGTAGGAATAAATTTTTAAATATGCAATCAAAGAGGCTAAAATAATTTTACGGGAACTAAATATCAAACGCCAAGACGTAAAGCTCCTCAGACTTGTAAATGGACTTATAAAATTTCATTTATAAGTTCACTTCAAAAGTAGCTTAATACTTTAATATATAACAAAATAGACTTGTAAATTTGTATTTACAAGTCATTTTTAAGTCGCCTTTTTAAGTTGTTTTTTGATAGATATTTATTGGTTAAATAGATTAGATGCCAATTCTGTCAAAAGATACCTCTGTTTTGAACTTGTCGGTTTTTCTGGGTTAGACATCTCAATATAACCGGCAGAGATTGCTGGCTCCAGTATGTAACGTCTTAGTTTATACAAACTTTCCATATTTGAAAGTTTAAGTAACTCACTTAACGTCTGACTCTTTGTCTTTATACTTATAAACATTCTCAATACATCTGCAATCATTGCAGATTGATTAACTGATGTATTTTCCCAGACTTGTAAATAGACTTGTAAAATTACATTTGCAAGTTTATCTATAAGATGGTTAACGTCTTCATTTATATCTATATAGACTTGTAAATCATCATTTACAAGTTCATTTTTAAGTCGCCTTTTGATTTCTGATAGATGAGTAATCTTATTATCGGTTTTATTAACCGCTTCAATATCATTTTGTCCTATCATATCTTCTCGACAAGGGATAGTCATTAAAAAGTAGGTGCGATCGTCATCGGTTTCTATAGTAGCCGGGGCATTACCATTAAATTTTAAGTGTTTTTGAATGGTAGGGATACCAGTGGCTCTACCTTCAGTAAGCCCAAGTTCTTTAAGGAAATCACCAAGTCGACGATTTCTATATCTTCTTGCCTTAAGTTTTTTAGCCTCTTTAATTGCTTGTGCGCTAATTGAACGATCGGGACCGGCATAGCTGAGAATGTCTATGTGTGTTGGTTCGATTGTGATTTCAACAGGCTCACGTTCCATATAGTCACGATGGTATAATGCATTAACAACAGCTTCTTCAAAAGCCTGATATGGATAATTAAATACTTTGATAGATTTCTCTGAGTCAGATGGCTTTATAATTCGTTGCTTAATGACATTGGTGCGCAGATAAGATAATGTTTCATTGATTATCTTTGGAATCGGACCGGTAATCTTGGGCGTTTCAATCATTACATCAGGGTTCTCAATACTTCCATCCGGGAAATGTACAATATCAACCTGTGTAACAGGGAAAAACTTTTCTGGATTATCGCAAAACATCATTGCTGCAACATTTTTAATCTGGCGATTTTCGATTGGACCTACAAGTAAATCCATTTCATCAAGAATTTCCAGTAGAGTTTTACGACCAAATTCATCAACAAGTTTACTTCCAACTGCTTTAAGATGTTCATACACTCTAATACCGGAAATGTCATCTATTGTAATTTTTTCATTTCCTCTGTCATCAAACGGAATACGATTGGCTAGTTCCCGTACTTCATCCAATAGTTCTCCTTTTGCTTCAATAGTAGATGATTTGCTTCTTATATAGAACTTGGGAACAGATTTTCTTGCGACAACACTTTCCATTACAGAGTATGGGCGGTTGATCCCAGTTGGAACCCATATAGCAAGAATGGTCTTCCCGTCAACTTCCTCGGGGGATACTTTACAAATATAAGATGGAGATATTTTGGCATCATATCCAACCATATCTTTTAGGATTTTGTCAAGTTCTGTTTCGTCAATGCCTTTTACCGGACGCTTGGCTACTCCATTTTCTTCTTCAACACCAACAAGAATATAGCCACCACCTGTATTTTCAAGGTCGGTTGCAAAAGCACAAATAGTATGGTAAATCTTATCAGGATTCCAACTCGCTTTAAATTCAATTCGATTAGACTCAACCTTTCTTTTGTTGAGTAAATCTTCTATGTTGATTGGTAGTGCCATGTATAATTGGTGCTGTTTTTATAATCTATAAAGTCAACCTAAAATGTAGATGGAAGGACTCGGTAATCGATTGTGATAGAATTATTCTTTGTGTTATTTGCAAATTTAATAATTATTTTTCAAATCAAAAGTTGAAATGAAAAAATAGTATAAAAATAATAACACCCCGCTAATCAATTTAGCGGGGTGCTACCGTTAGTTAGAAAACGGTTGGATTAGTAGTTCCACTGACACGC
>CAMWIM010000066.1 GCA_947174335.1 uncultured Porphyromonadaceae bacterium
ATATCTTAAATATGAAAAAATATACATTATTTATTTCTTGTTTAGTTTTATCATTATTCCTCTGTGGTTGTGATAAAGATGATGATCCCACATCTTCATCAAAGGCAGAATACTATATTAAGTATGAAGGGAAAGTAACTACAAATGGTACTTATGGGGGTACTAATGGCGTTTATTACGGAAAGGTTAACTATATAGTTAACACTGAGTCTGGTACGGAAAATTTTGAATCTACAAGCACTTTTTCACAAACATTTGGACCTGTAAAAAAAGGGTTTACAGCCAATATTACAATAGATGCAGTTAGAAGTGTAACCACTTATTGTAATGCTAAAATTTATGTTAGCAGAAATAATGAACCATTTGCTTTGAAGGCAAACAAAATGGAAGAGAAAACGGTGACAGTCTCATATACAATTGATTATTGATTATTTTTGTTTAGAGATTTTGAAATACTAAATTAAGGGCTATTTATTTTTGCTATTTAAAAAAATAGCATTACCTTTGCACCGGGAAAGTCCTACACGGCATGCTCCCCCCGAACTCCGTCAGGTCTTGATCGAAGCAGCGGTAGGGGGTTGTAGCGGCGCGATGTAGCAAGCTTTCCCTTTTTTTATATAGTTACCTCAATCAAAAAAATACATTTCAAACCATGAAGATTGTAAACTTTGCAGAATATCCTTCGATTGTAAATCAGTATATGACTGAACTGCGCGATGTTAATGTTCAGGGTGATATGCTTCGCTTCCGTCGTAATCTTGAACGCATCGGAGAGATTATGGCTTTTGAAATCAGCCGTACGCTCGACTACCGTAAAGTTGAAATTGAGACCCCGTTGGCACGAATGCAGAGCGATGTTATTGACACTCAAGTTGTTTTGGCTACGATATTTCGTGCCGGAGTGCCATTTCATCAGGGTTTTCTCAATTATTTTGACCACGCTCAAAACGCATTTGTCAGCGCCTATCGCAAGTATAAAGAAAAAGACAATTTTGATATTTGCATCGAATATCTCGCATCGCCACGTCTTGATGGAAAAACGCTCGTGCTTGCCGACCCGATGCTTGCTACCGGAGCTTCAATGGAATTGAGCTATCGTGCGTTGTTGACAAAAGGCACCCCCTCGCACGTTCATGTTTGCTCGGTTATTGCATCACGTCAGGCAATCGATTATATCAAGAAAACGTTCCCCGAAGCTCACACTACAGTTTGGGTCGGTGCAATTGATGATGAGATAAATGCTCATAAATATATTGTTCCCGGTCTCGGTGATGCCGGTGACCTTGCTTATGGCGTTAAAGAATAACAGGTTATGATTGACGAAATTTTAAAGTATAATCGCGAATTTGTTGAAAAGGGCGAATATCGCCAGTATGCAACCTCAAAATATCCCGACAAGCGCATTGCCATTGTGACGTGTATGGATACCCGGCTGATTCATCTCTTGCCTGCTGCTCTCGGCTTGAAAAACGGTGATGTCAAGATGATTAAGAATGCGGGCGGAACGATCACTAATCCGTTTGACTCGACGATGAGGTCGTTGCTCGTGGCTATCTATGAACTTGGTGTCAACGAAGTTATGGTTATTGGTCATACGGGCTGTGGCGTTCAGGGAATGGATGCCGAGGAGATGCTTGAACTGATGCGCAAGCGTGGTGTTGACGATGAACATATCTCGCTGATGCGCCACTGTGGTATCGATCTCAACAGCTGGCTCCACGGTTTTACCGATACTGATGACGCTGTTCGTGAGACTGTCGATTTGATTACCAACCATCCGTTGATGGCTCGTGATGTGAGAGTTGCCGGTTATATCATTGATTCGGAAACAGGATTGCTTTCTCCAATCTAAGGCTGTAAGTGTCAGTATTTAACGTTTGTTAGACGAACTTTTTTGTTTTGGTCGGTGTTTAATTGTTAAAGTGTATATCAACGATTAAACTCAACTACAACTATGAAAAAGTTCATTTTATTTATGACTGCCGCATTGCTTTCATCGGCTGCTTTCACCTCGTTTGCTTCTGACCCCGCTAAAAAAGAGGGATTTATAGAAAGAGCAAAACAAGAAATCAAAGAAGACAGTAAAAAGGTCAAAGACGGAACCGTCCGCGCCTATGACAAGGCTAAAGACGGAACTGTAAAGGCTTACGATAAAACCAAAGAGGGAACTGTCAAAGTTTATGATAAAGCTAAAGATGGCACTGTTAAGGCATACAATGCCACTCGAAAAGGAACCGGCAAAGCCTATGACAAGACCAAAGATGGCACCGTCAAACTTTATGAAGAGGCTAAAGAGAAAATCTAAAAAGAGAAACTTTTATTATAGGACGCTATGTCAGAAACGACATAGCGTTTTTTTATGATATGTCATTAAAAAAGATACTTAATTAGTTGATTTTATAGCAGTTTGTTTGGTTTGTTAAAAAATAACGCTTATATTTGCAAAAAGTTATCAATAGTTATATCATTATCAATATTAAACCATGAAGAGAATAATTTTAAACCTTTCACTGATCACATTAATTTTATGTGGTTGTAGTCAACGCGATTTAGTAGATACAATACCGCATCATAACAATGTTGTTTCAAGGAATGCACAGTCAATATATAGGTATATTGACCAAACTCATCCGGTCAAAAGCAGGAAAAGTAATGTTTATCTGTGCCCTATAATTCAGAAAGGGGACACTGTTGCTTTTTTGGCTAATTATGAAAATGGTTGGGAACTGTTTTCTAATAATACCGAGTTACCAATGATTTTGATGAAATCTGAAACAGGGTCATTTTATCCTGGTACAGATTTAAATGAATCTCTGTTTGAAATATTTTATAAAGAATTTGTAAATAATTTGCCAGCTCAAACAAATAAGGATAGCGAATTAACCGGCTTATGGCAAATTTATAATAGTACATCTGATGTTAATACGGTATATCCCTCAAGTAGATTTGTGGGAGATGCGATGGAAAGAAGTGAATGGGAGTATACTCCTCGAGGTGGTAGGCTCCAAACAAAATGGTCTCAAGATGGATATTATAATCAATATACTCCTTTTTTTACAGATAGAAAAGATGTCCATTCTGATTTAGGTTGTGGAGCTGTTGCGGTTGGCCAGATGTTATATCATAGTAATAAATATTTTGGCACACCGGCTACTACAGTAAATAAGGCGACCTATAATTCTAAAACAAATACATATTCATTTTCCGGGAAAGATTCGAATATTTGGAAGCTAATGGATTCAGGAGAAGATTCAAGCTTTTGCACGGATCCTGAAAAAATGAAACCGACAGCTGTTTTTCTAGGATATATAGCCACCCTTATTAAATCTGAATTTGGATTAAAGTATGGACAGGGAACTCCAGCGTATGCTAAGGATTGTGCTAATGAGTTATCTAAACAAATGAACATTGTTTTGAATGGAGAATTCTTTAATAGTGATGGTGTACAGGCAACGCTCAAAAATGGCTATCCTGTGTGTTCTCATTTCTATTATCGTGAAGGAAATGACAAACTATATGGTCATGGTTTTTTAATAGATTGGCTAAAACATACACATGAAGTATGGTTTAAAGTATATTCTTCTAGTCCAAAGAAGGATGAAGAAATAGATGACCAGGAACATCCTGAAGATTATGGTCTTTCGCTAGATTATTACCGGGAACATTATGATAATATTTCATTTGAAATATTCGATTCTTTTGATGAGTATTGGGTAAAGATGAATTGGGGCTGGGGTGGATTATGTGATGATATTTCCATTAATGCAGATGACTCTGTATGGAAAATTCTGTCATATACATTTAATGATAACTATATATACACAATAAGATAAACGGAATAAATAAACTATCATATGAAAAAAATTAATTTACTTTTGTTATCGTGTCTTGCATTTGTCTTCGTATCATGTGGGGAAGGCGAAAATGTTCTTAATCCGGTTCCGGACGAGGATGAAAATAATGAGGATGTTGTTATTAAAGATAATAATGATGATTCAAATCCCTCTCGGGTTATAGAGCTAAATGATATCGAGAGTGATATTGCTGATATGCAGTTGGATTTTGCTTGTAATTTCTTTAAAGAGGCGGCAAAAGAACGAGCTAATAAAAACTTTGTAATTTCACCGCTTAGCGCATATGTTGATCTTTCAATGATAGCAAATGGCGCAAAAGGTAAAACGGCGTCAGAGTTGATTTCTGTCTTGGCGGGAGATAAAGCGTCAATTCGTGAGGTGAATGATTTTAATAAACGTCTTAATAGCGAACTGGTATCTTTAGATAAGACAACAATACTTCAACTTGCTAACTCAGTTTGGTATAGTGATAAGATAGATATTGATTCTTCTTATGTCAATGTTTGTAAAGAATATTATAACGCTCAGTCAACTAAGGGTGATTTCTTGAGTGAAGCACTCCTTAATCAAATGAATAACTGGCTTAGTGATGCTACAAAGGGTCTTATTACAAGCTTTAAACTTGGAGATTTATCTCAAACTAAGGCTGTGATTGCTAATGCTTTGTATTTTAACGGTAAATGGGCTTCTCCTTTTGACCCGAAAGATACAAAAGATGATAAATTTACTAATAGCGATGGGTCAGTTTCGACAGTGAAAATGATGCACGGTAAGAAATATAACTATCTAAAGCTTGGCGAAGAGAATGGTAAGTTTGTTATTGTAGAAATACCATACGGTAATAGCTCATATTCATTTTATGCGGTATTCAGCGTTGATGAAAATGATGTTACGCTCTCAGGTGTTGAGAATGTTATTAATTCAAAAAATATTAATAGAGTTAGAGCTCAAATGAGGTATGGAGATAGTTATATAGAGATACCTCGATTTGATGTTTCTTCTTTAGGAGATATTAGCTCATATTTGGAAGGTCTTGGAGTTAAAGAATTATTTGATAATCCGGATTTGTCGGGAATTTCAAAGACGTCATTTGATAAACTTGGCATAATGCAAGAAAGCGTTATAAAGGTTGAAGAAACCGGGACTGAAGGTGCGGCTGCAACTTATGACTTTATAATAACAGCAAAGCCTGGTTCGGTGCAAACCAAACAACCGTTTACAGTTGACCGCCCTTTTGTTTTCCTCGTAATGGAAAAAAGCGTGGGAACAATACTGTTTATTGGAGAGATAAATAAGCTGTAGTTGACGATATCTTATTGGCAAGACGAATTTGGATAGAGCCCCAAAAGTTAAAAATTTTTGAGGCTCTATTTCTTCAAATGCTTATTATTTATAGATTAACGGCTATTATTGAATTTTTTAGAGGATTGTTTTAAGGATAAAAGTCGGATGTATCCTTTCGTTTTTATAAATTTAGCATGATGCTTCACAATATTCCTAAAAATTGTTATCTTTGCAACTTGAAATATTAGATGACAAATTGAATAATGGAAAAGAAATTTAAGCGTACTCTTGTTACAACCGCACTCCCTTATGCAAACGGCCCTGTCCACATCGGACACCTTGCCGGAGTTTACGTCCCTGCCGATATCTATACCCGCTTTATGCGTCTTAATGGTCGCGACGTTGTTATGATTGGCGGTAGTGACGAACATGGAGTGCCCATTACTATAAAAGCTCGTAACGAGGGTGTTACTCCCCAAGATATTGTAGACCGTTATCACAAGATTATCAAAGATTCGTTTGAGGAATTTGGTGTGTCGTTTGATGTTTATTCACGCACAACATCTGATATTCATCACGATACAGCCAGTGAGTTTTTTGAACGTCTTTATAAAAACGGTCAGTTTGTAGAGCAGACTTCAGAACAGCTTTATGACCCTGTCGCAAAGCAATTTCTTGCTGACCGTTATGTCCGCGGGGAGTGCCCCCACTGTCATAATTTGAACGCATACGGCGACCAGTGTGAGGTTTGCGGAACATCGCTCAGCCCGTCGGAGCTCATCAATCCACGCAGCGCGCTCTCTGATGCTGTACCCGAATTGCGCAAGACCCACCATTGGTATCTGCCCCTCGACCGTTGGCAAAAAGCACTCGAAAAATGGATTCTTGAGGATCACAAAGAGTGGAAATCAAACGTTTACGGTCAGTGCAAGTCTTGGCTCGATCTCGGATTGCAGCCTCGTGCGGTGAGCCGTGACCTTGATTGGGGTGTGCCGGTTCCGGTTGAAGGTGCCGAGGGCAAGGTGCTTTATGTATGGTTTGACGCACCAATCGGTTATATATCAAACACTAAAGAAATTTTGCCCGACTCTTGGGAAAAATATTGGAAAGACCCGGAAACACGCATCATCAACTTCATCGGTAAAGACAATATCGTGTTCCACTGCATTGTTTTCCCGGCTATGTTGATGGCTTACGGCGACAACTTCCAGCTGCCCGACAATGTGCCCGCCAACGAGTTCCTTAACCTCGAGGGTGACAAAATATCGACTTCACGCAACTGGGCTATATGGTTGCACGAATATCTTCGCGATTTCCCGGGCAAACAAGATGTATTGCGTTATGTGTTGACCGCAAATGCGCCTGAAACAAAAGACAATGACTTTACATGGCGCGATTTCCAAGCTCGCAACAATAATGAACTTGTAGCTATTCTCGGGAACTTTGTTAACCGTGCGATTGTGTTGACTCACAAATACTTTGATGGCGTGGTACCGGCATGCGGAGAACTTCAGGAAGTCGATAAAAATGCCATCGATGAGATGAAACAAACAATTGAACGTCTCACCGACAACATTGAAAACTTCCACTTCCGTGAAGCTCTCAAAGAAGCAATGAATATTGCCCGTATCGGCAACAAATATCTCCAAGATACCGAGCCTTGGAAACTGGCTAAAACCGATATGGAGCGTGTTGCCACAATTCTCAATATCGCAATTCAAATATGTGCAAACATCGATATTGCATTTGAGCCCTTCACTCCGTTCATGTCAAAGAAACTTGCCGGAATGCTTAAACTTGAAAAGCTTGAATGGCAGTCGCTCGGTTCTATCGATCTTGTAGCTGAGAATACGCAACTCGGACAGCCCGAACTTCTTTTTGAAAAAATAGAAGATGATGCTATTCAGGCTCAGCTTGACCGCCTTGAAAAGATACGTCTTGAAAATCAGGTTAAGAATTTCAAGCCACGGGAAATCGCACCGACAATCGATTTTGAAACATTTGAGAAAGTCGATATACGTGTCGGCACGGTTGTTGAGTGTGTCCCGGTTAAGAAGTCAAAGAAGTTGCTCAAGTTTACAATCAATGATGGCTTCTCGACCCGTACAATACTCTCGGGTATTGCCGAACACTTCAAACCCGAGGATCTTGTAGGCAAACAGGTTACATTTGTTGCTAACCTTGCCCCTCGTGAAATCAAGGGTATTGTGTCAGAAGGCATGATTCTCTCGGCTCTCAACGCCGACGGTTCGCTATCGCTGATTGCGCCTGCTTCACCGTCGACTCCCGGAGCGAACGTTTGTTAAAAAAATCCAGGTTTGCCCGGGGGATAATATTCTCGGACAAACTTCCTTAGTATAACCAATAACCAGGATAATTTACACATTTAAAAGACCATTTACTGTCCATGAATACACAACGTCCCCGAATTTTGATAATCTATACCGGTGGAACAATCGGTATGATCGAAGATGCAGAGACAGGCACACTAAGGCCTTTTGATTTTGACCACCTGATTGATAATGTCCCTAAAATCAGGATGCTTGATTATGATATTGATCATATTCAGTTTGAGAATCCAATTGATTCAAGTGATATGTCAATATCAGATTGGCAGACAATAGCCGGATATATCGGTGAAAACTATGATCATTATGACGGTTTTGTGGTTCTTCACGGAACTGATACGATGGCATATACGGCTTCGGCTCTATCGTTCATGCTTGAAAATCTGCATAAACCGGTAATCATTACCGGGTCACAGCTCCCAATCGGCGAAGTTCGTACTGACGGTGAGGAAAATTTGATTACTGCGCTCCAGATAGCCGCGGCTACCGATCACGTAGGTAACCCGATGGTTCAGGAGGTTGCAATTTTGTTTGAGAATTATCTTTGGCGAGGAAACAGATCGACCAAAATGAGTGCCGACAACTTCAATGCATTCAAAAGTAACAATTATCCTCCGCTTGCACGAATCGGACTCGGGATACAGTTCAACACTGAGGTGTTGTGGCGCAGTCCGTCACGTCGTCCACTCGATGTGAAGCTCAATCTCGACCCGGCTGTGATGTTTATCGACCTGTTCCCCGGATTGTCACCCGAGGTTCTTAAACACATGCTGAATACTCCGGGAGTCAAAGGAATTGTGCTTCGCAGTTATGGAGCCGGAAATGCACCGTCAAACGAGTGGTTTACCGATGAAATCAAGATGGCGGTTGACCGTGGAATTGTTATTTTGAATATTACACAATGTGCCAACGGCGGAATCCACGAGCGCCGCTATTATACCGGAGACCGCCTGACGCGTGCCGGAGTCGTGTCGGGACGCGACATGACCAACGAGGCGGCGATCACCAAGATGATGTATCTCTTTGGGTTGGGGCTTGCCCCTGCCGAGGTACGCTCCTACCTGTCATGTTCACTTTGTGGAGAAGTCACCGTTTAAGTCTTTCCCGAGATATGAAATGTCGGTTTTTACCGATATAATTTGCATCGTCAATTTATTTTGCATATATTTGACGACTAATTACCTCTAACATTATCACTGATATGGACACAAACCCTCAGTTGCCCGAGCCCGAAAACCTGGCAGACGGCGTTAATGCCGATGTTGAAAATAATACCGGTTCAACATCGCGAAAATCAAAGGAAGAAATCCTCGTTTTACTCGCCGAATTGTCGCTGAGGGAGTCTGATGATATTTCTCGCGATGAGGTAACTCGTCTTAAACAAGCCTATTATGTGGCTCGTCATGCCGAAATTGAAGCCTTGAAAGCTGAATTTGAACAAAATGAAGAGAACAAAGACTCTCAATTTGTTGTTCCTGACGATACTGGCGAAGAACGTCTGAAAGAGCTGTTGAACACTATCCGTGAAAAAAAGGCTGAACTTGCTCGACGTGTAGAAACCATGCAAAATGAAAATCTTGCTCGTAAAAAGGCTATTATAGAGCAGATTGCGATGATGTGTGATGACACTGACAATATCAATCGCGAGTTCCCGAGATTCCGTGAACTGCAGCAGGAATTTAAAGCTCTTGGCGAAGTACCGCCTACTGCTGTTTCAGAGACATGGAAAAGCTATCAGGAAACAGTTGAGCGTTTCTATGACCAGCTGAAAATCAATAAAGATCTTCGTGACTATGACTTCAAGAAAAATCTTGAAGCTAAAGAAGTACTCTGCTATGAAGCTGAATTGCTCGGCAATTCAGAAGATGTGGTTGAGGCGTTCCGCTCTTTGCAGGAACTTCACGAAAAATGGCGTGAAATCGGACCTGTTGACAAGGAATTCCGTGAGTCAATATGGACTCGGTTCCGTGAAGCTTCGTCGGTAGTCAATAAAAAATATCAGGCGTTTTTTGAAGAACGTAAACAAAAAGAGCAGGAAAACGAAAAAGCTAAAACAGAGCTTTGCGAACTCGTTGAGGGAATCGATACCGAGTCGTTAAAATCGGCTTCGGCGTGGGACAATGCGACCCGTCGTTTGCTCGATGCTCAGGCAAAGTGGAAAACCATCGGATTTTGCTCTCGTAAATTAAATAAGACGATTTTTGATCGTTTCCGCTCGGCATGCGACAAATTCTTTGCCAAGAAATCAGAATTTTATTCGACCTATCGTAACGAACTTGATGAAAATCTTGCCCGTAAAACGGCTCTTTGTGAAAAAGCTGAGGCATTGAAAGACAGCACCGACTGGAAAGCTACTGCTGAAAAACTTATTGAACTGCAAAAAGAGTGGAAGACAATCGGTACGGTTCACAAACGAGTCAGTGACCAGATTTGGAAGCGTTTCACCGCTGCTTGCGAGACATTCTTTGAAAAACGTAAGGCTGCCAATCAAGAAGTACGCGGAGTCGAGACTGCCAACCTCAAGGCTAAGAAGGCGATTATCGCTTCGCTTCGCGAAATAACCGATGAAACACCTCGTGATACTGCTATTGCTGCGGTTAAAGATGCTATTTCACGCTGGCAGTCGATCGGACACGTTCCGATGCGTGACAAGACCAAGATTAATGATACATATCACGGTCTCATAGATCAGCTTTATGAGAAATTTGATATCCGACAGCAACGTGAATCCATGTCACGCTTCGAGTCAAGCGTTTCATCAATGAAAGGCAATAGTTCGCGTATGCTGTCAGAACGTGAGAAACTTGTCAGAGCCTACGAAAAGAAAACCGCCGAACTCTCGACGTTTGAAAACAATATGGGATTCTTCACGTCTAAGTCAAAATCGGGCGATTCGATGATGAAAGAAATGGAACGACGCATTACCCGCATCAAGGAAGAGCTTGAATCTCTCAAACAAAAAATAAAAATCGTTGACGAGAATTTAGATTGATAATCTATAAATAACGATTATCGTTATGGTAAATAAAATGGCAGGTTATCGCGGCAAACGAGTGTTTGATGTTGTCGGGTCGTCTGCCATTCTTGTGTTGTTTCTCCCTGTTATTTTGCTTAGTTGTGTCGCTGTCGGTGTGACTTCGCCGGGCGGTGCATTATTTTGTCAACAGCGGGTCGGGCGTAACGGACGACGTTTTGACTGTTTGAAGTTGCGCACAATGTATCGTGACAGTGGGGATGATTTGACTTATCCCGGTGATCCTCGTGTGACGCTTGTCGGTCAATTTCTAAGACGGTTTGCTCTCGATGAGTTGCCTCAGCTTGTCAATGTTATAAAGGGCGAGATGTCGTTGGTTGGTCCGCGTCCTCATATTGAGTCGCAAGAATCAATTTTTGAAAATGAATTTCCCCGTTTTCAAGAGCGCAGATGTCTGCGCCCCGGCATGACCGGTCTCGCTCAAGTCAGCGGATTTCGTGGTCCGACCGATACAATGACAAAAAGAGCAGGACGACTCGATTATGACCTGCAATATATCAAAAATTCCTCATTCCTGCTTGACCTTAAAATCCTGATAAAAACAGTTTGGGTCATTGTTTTAAATCGATAATGTGTAACTTATTTTATTAATGTGTTATGGACAACCTAAGTAATGTTTTAGAGTTTAAGTGTAACTTTGTGAAGGAACCTTTGACACAATTAACGGTTTGGTTGTTGGGATTTGTGTCAGG
Organism: uncultured Porphyromonadaceae bacterium; assembly: GCA_947174335.1. Classification (GTDB taxonomy): domain Bacteria; phylum Bacteroidota; class Bacteroidia; order Bacteroidales; family Muribaculaceae; genus CAJUPY01. The sequence continues at coordinate 11,213 of CAMWIM010000066.1, forward strand.
ATTTGCATTTATTATGGCTGCCCACGGATTTATAGGTATAGTCCTTTGTGGATTAGTCTTAATTGCATTGCCATTTTGGTGGGAGTATCAAACCTATAATATTCGGCATAAAAGTTTTATTTTTATCAAGGATAACGTAATTGAAATAAAAGTATGGTCAAGGCGAGCCAAAACCTATCCTATTGATTGTATAGAGAAAGTAATGGTTGTCGATTTTGACAAGGATGAGGTGACCACTGTAATGAAATGTTGTGTTTTCCCGGTTGCATTTGGATATGCAGGTGGGGATATTATACCGAAAGTCGGAGTTCTCGTATTCTTTAAAAGATCGTATCGTAAAAGTGTTTACCCAATATTTTTTAATCCTTCCGATCCCGATTTATTTGCAAAAACGTTGACCGAAAGGATCAAGAATGATTGAGGATAATTCGCTCTTATTTTATTGATGTGACACAAAGTGTCATATTAAGATGTTATCTTTGCAAAAAATTCAAAGAATATGTCAACCTCAGTAAGACTAATACGCAGATATGTATGGCTCATCGATACAATTCGCCGGGCAAAACAGATTACGCTTAAAGAAATTAATGAGAAGTGGATGGATGAACGTGTGTTGCGTTTAGAACACGAGGGCGCTTTTGTCGAACGTACCTTTCACCGTCACCGTCAGGCGATTGCTGACATTTTTGGTATAGACATTCTCTGTAATAGAGCAAACGGCAACACGTATTATATTGAGAACGAAGATGCTTTAAACGAGGCTACTTTCACCTCGTGGCTTTTCAACGGACTTGCCATCGACAACCAGCTGATGAGCAACGAACAGATTGAAGATCGTGTGATTTTCGAGGAAACGCCAGGCGGAATGAAGTATATGTCAACCGTTATCAGAGCATTGACCGAGAAACGCCGCCTTAAGATAACATATAACTCAATTTCTCACGGTAGTTATGACAACAAGACAATCGAACCGATTTTCATAAAGGAACGTCTGCGTCGATGGTATATCATTGCAAAGACCGTTGATGGCGATGGCACCGATCTTTTCGCCTTTGACCGAATCGAAAATCTTGAGCTCCTTGACGAGCATTTCGAGTTCCCCGAAAACATCAGACCACATAACTATTTCGACGAGGTCGTCGGCATACTGCTTGACGATGAATATGATTGTGAGCGTGTCGTTGTCAGACTCTATAACAAACAGGCTCAGTACACTCAGCTTTTACCGCTCCACAAGTCACAGCGCGAGATTGGGCACGGCAAAGGCTACATCGATTTTGAATATCACGTGCGTCCCGAGTGGGAATTTGTCCACGAAATTCTCCGCCTCGGCTTCGAAGCCGAAATCCTTTCCCCCGCCTGGCTCAGAGAAGAACTCAAGTGGCAAGCCCAAGAGATTGTCAAACGATACAATAATGCATAATGCATAATTCATAATGCACAATGCAAAATTATTCGCGCTGCGAAAAACCAAATAACATACCCCGGTGCAACCAAATAATATAGACAGGGGAACAGGAGAAATTGTATAGTTCTGCCGTGTAATGACACATGTGGATACTAACTTTGTTGAAAAAAAGTATGGAATCTAATCAACAATCTACTCCTAAACCTCAGATGGTTTCGTTAGAAAATCTTCCGCCGACAATCTTTGGCATATCGACACAAGATGCCCTGACCGTAATAGCCGGTTTGACGATGGCTGCAATAGGTATCAACAAAATCATTAACTCTAAAAAATCATAAAGGTATGAACTCAGACATTAACTTATTAGACGTAAGAAAAGAGATGCAACCTATAAATCTCGAAAGTACATCCTTGCTCAAAAATATTGACAACGAGTTTCAGGCTTTGGTCGGATTTGGTGCCTGTTTTGCGCAGGGTATAATGGGAATGGCTCAAATCATTAGTCAAGCCGATATCATGTGTGCTAAGATAGAAGCTGAAACTACTATTGCAAAAACGAAAATGGAGAATGAGGGTAAACTTCAAGTTGCCATGTTGGAAAAGGAATCGCAGATAATTACATCTTCTATGCCCATCTTTCAAGAAGAAATAAAACGGTTAGGCACACGTATTGACAGTTTGAACGCTATTCTAATTGAAAAATATTCGGCAATAGATTTGAGCCAAACTCAGCAAAAAGAACGTGAAAACATTGAAAAGCTTATTGAGAGCAACCAAAAACAGCTTGACGATCTTTTGCATTATGTTATGGATCAGACAAAAGTTGGATGACATCCGATAATGATTAGGCTAGACAAATAGCGACCTCCGTGTATTTTCACGGAGGTCGCTAAGATTTTGTATGAATTGTAGAAAATTGCGAAAAATTTGGCATTCTCGGCTCAAGGTCGAAGATTTCTAGACAAGAGAACAGTAGAACAACAAGAAGTCAACAGAGTTGATGACCGAGTGCGATAGAACAGTTTCGTTAGGCGGGATGTTGGATAGGTCCCCTTACGGTTTGTCGAAGACAAACAATTTTTTTAACTCAGTCATGGCTCGATAGAGCCTTGGCTGAGAACGTAATATGCTCCACTAAACTCCAACATCGAAGATGTTGAACTTGTTAACCTTAGTGAGTCGGCTTTGACGACGATGAAGGTCTTTTAATACATCGTTGAGCATTGCACAACTCTATAATAGGTTTTGGGTTTATTATCCGACAGCTCAATCGTCGCATGCGACTCAATCGCAATCGGTTAACTATACATCGTTGACTTTTCCGACTCTCCGCCTTGATTTTATGGCTGTTGGCCTTATTTTTTTCCTTTCAGTTTTTTCTTTAAAGTACGTATAATAAGTTTTGTTACAGGAGTTAACAAATCATTTGGATCTGGGTCTCCTGGTTTAGGACAAAGTATCATAATAATGAAATTTAAATGATTAGTTTTTTATTACTGTCCGCTAAACCATAAAATGGCGAGTCCAACTTCTTAAAAGGCAGAAATTTGACTTACTTTTTGTATATGACAAGCCCCCCTGATCAGTTTTCAGAGTATTGTGGAGGCGATTCCGAAGCCTCGGCGAGCATGATTTTCAGGTCAGCATCAGGTTTATTGAGGAAGTTTTTAAGATTCAGGTAGTACATCAGTACGATTCGTACTATAGTAGCCAGTCCCGAGAAGCTCCAACGTCTTTTTAAGGATGCCTGGAGTACCGATAGCAGCAGATTTGCAATTAGCGTGACCCATATCTGGATTTTAATGGCATTTGCGCTTTCTCCGTAGAAGTATCTCAGGGGGAAGTTCTGCTTTATCTGCTTGAAAAGCGACTCAATCTGCCATCGGCGTCGGTATATCGCCACGATTGTTCCCAAAGGCATATCAAAATCATTTGTCAACAGTGATATTAATTTAGGGTTCTTACC
>CAMWIM010000067.1 GCA_947174335.1 uncultured Porphyromonadaceae bacterium
AAATGGAATCAAAAGAATTGAGTATTATGATTTACGAAAAAAGGTCCATCCCAGATATGATCTTTCTATCTTAAAAAATAAAAATGAGAATAAGTTAACCGGGTTTGATCTTATCTTAATGGATTATTATACTTATGATGAAGATATACCGCAAATGAAGTGGACATTTCTTCCCGAATCTGAAGATATTTGTGGTTACAAATGCTACAAAGCAATTACAAATTTCCGTGGCAGACAATGGGAGGCATGGTACACTGATGATATTCCGCTAAACAACGGTCCATGGAAATTAGGCAATCTACCCGGATTGATTTTAAAAGCTCAGGATATCACTAACGATCATATTTTTGAAGCTTTAGCTGTAAGAAAATCAAACAAACCTTTTGGTCCCAAAAAACATAGATTTATTAATACCGAACGTGTGAAATTTAATGAAACGAAGGCTGAATTTAAGAATAATCCTAATTTATTTTTGGGTGGTACAGAGTTAGCTCCTAAAGATAAGGCTGGGAATGAAATGAAAGCAAATAAAATGTTTTATAATCCGTTAGAGTTAAAATAACTCTATTTTTAAATCAACTAAAACATATTCAACATGAAAAAGAAATTTTTTCTCCTTGCAGCGTTAGTACTCGCATCACTCACAGCTTCTGCTTCAGTTGAAATAATCAGCTGGTGTGGAAAAACAATGATCACGGTTGATGAAACATACTTTGAAGAGGAAGATTGTATTGATCCGGAATTCAATAGTGCTGAGGAATACTATGAGTATCTTGTTGAACTGATGTGTGGTTCAGGTCATAACGACGGATATACAATCCGAAGAAATTAAGATCATCAAAATGGATCGTAGAAATCATTTAGTCTAACAATATGAGTGGAGATGTTCTTACTACAAATTCCATTTTTGCAGATAAAGTCATCTCCATTCTATAATACCATATTTCCTATGAGGTTATCTTCTTTTATATTATCAATATTTGTCAGCATTACGGTTTTTGCACAATCCGATCCTGACCAAAAACTTATCAAGCCAAGGAAAATTATGATTGCTGACACCAGTTATATGGAGGTTATTTATTCATATAAAGTTTATGATGACTATTATAAGCTGCAACAAGACTTTTATGAAATTCTTGAAATTGGCAATAATTGCAGTTATTATTCAAATTATGGTTATTATCGACTTGACTCACTAATGAATGTTGATTATCCCAATGGAATCAAAAGAATTGATTATAGAAGTCTGAGACAAAAGACTCATCCACGAACAGATCTCTCTATTTTAAAGAATAAAAATGAAGGAAAATTAACAGGATTTGGGTTTATTTTGATGGACCATTATATTTATGAGGAAACTATACCCCAAATGAAGTGGACACTTCTTCCTGATTCTGAAGAAATTTGTGGTTACAAATGCTACAAGGCAATTACAAATTTCCGTGGCAGACAATGGGAGGCATGGTACACTGATGAAATTCCTCTAAACTACGGTCCTTGGAAATTAGGGAATCTACCGGGACTTATTTTAAAAGCTCAGGATATCACTAACGATCATATTTTTGAAGCTTTAGCCGTAAGAAAGTCAAACAAACCATTTGGACCTGCAAAGTATAGATTTATAAGAACTGAACGCGAAAAATTTAATGAAACTAATGCCGAATTTAGGAATAATCCTAATTTATTTTTGACAGGAACAGTGTTAGCACCAAAAGATAAAGAGGGAAATGAAATGAAAGGTCAAAAAATGTTTTATAATCCATTAGAGTTAGAATAACTCATTACAGATATAACAGTATGAAACCAAGCAAAATTATATTTTTATTTTTTTTCGTATTCTTCTCAACGATTAACACCGTGACAGCGCAGAATCAACTGACGCTTACCGGGACGGTCAAAGATAAGAATGGTGACGTATTGCCAGGCGTGATGGTTGTTATAAAAAACAACGAGAATGCTCCGTTGTCATATACTACGACCAACAACGACGGACATTTTTCACTTTCTTGCCCCAAAAATTCAAAAAACGGCACAATTAATTTTTCATATATCGGATTTAAGTCATTGTCATTACCTGTCGAGAAGTTTAAATCGGGGAGTGCTGTTATTATGGCCGAACAGTCATATCAGCTCAAAGAGGTGACTGTTAAGTTGCCCGAAATCAGGTCGAGCGGTGATACCATCACTTATAATGTTGCATCTTTCAAAAGCGCGACAGACCGCACGATTGAAGATATTATAAAAAAACTTCCGGGTATAAATGTCAATGAACAGGGTATAATTTATTATAATGGCGAGGCTATAAACAAATTTTATATAGAGGGATTGGATATGTTGACAGGACGTTATGCCTTAGCGACCAAAAACATCTCGCCTGATGATGTAGCCTCAATAAATGTCTATGAAAATCATCAGCCTAAAAAAGTGTTGAAAGATGTGGAATTTAGCGAAAAGGCTGCCCTGAATCTAAAATTGAAGAAGAAACGAATGTTGAAACCGATCGGATTTATCAAAGGCGGTGGTGGTATTGATAACGACGGAGACGGTTTGTGGCTTGGAGAAGCTTTTGGTATGTTTATATCTCCTAAAAATCAGATGCTGATTACCGCAAAAGGTAACGCTGCCGGCATATCCTACATAAATGAGACAAGATCGTTGACCGGAGATAATGACGGATCCACAACCAAAGCATACGGGGTTTATCCGACAACTCCATTTGGAACCGTGAAGATTCCGTCAGAACGTTACTACGACAACAGGTCAATTTCGGCATCTATCAATTCGATTTCAAAGATGACCGAAAACACAAATCTAACGGTCTCGGCTGATTATGCTGATGAAATTAACAGTTATCAAAACTCGCGTGACGTTGTTTACTCGATAAACGATGTTGATGGTCGTCTTGTGAGCGAAAAGGTAATAAATCGCCCACACAGTCGCGAAGCCAAAGTGAAAATGAGGTTTGAAAACAATGCTACATCCCATTATTTTTCAGATCAATTGTCATTTGTCGGTCATTTTGATTCAAACCGATATAATATCAACAATGGTAATGCGGTCAAACAAACAGTTTCGACAAATGACTACAACTTCAATAACAAATTTGACGGGACTATACGTATCGCAAAACATTTGGTAAGTTTTACCTCAATAGTCGGCGCTTCGTTAACCCCGTTTAATCGACTTGAAGCGTTTAACGATGGGCTCATATTTCTCAATCAAAATGTCAAAGGATTTAATTTTATGACAAAAGAGACGATGGGTTATTCCTGGATGTTTTCAAGATTATCTTCATTAGGTCTTAATGCAAGCTTTGAAGCAAATTACAATAAGTTGGAATCATTAACCGAACTACCTGTTGATTTTGGAGGTAACGACATTAGAGGTTATGACATCGAGACCATCATTACTCCTGAATATAAGATCAATATTCCCGGGGGGCCGAGACTAACATTCTCAGCACCGTTACGCTTAAAAAATATGGAGTTTAAAAACCTGATAATTAATCGTAAATATCCTTTGAACCGTTTCGATGCCGACATCAAGGCTCAGTTAAACTATACATTCCCATTCAAACTAAAGAGCGGACTGACAGTCGGTAGGCAAAACCGCATTGGAGGGATGTCTGATTTTATAGAGAATCCTATCTATACTACTTTCATGAAAAAGACAACATTGGGAAGTGGGAAAACCAATATGCGCAACTCCTACTATGCGTCGGCAAATTTCTCTTATCGAAACACCATTGAAGGTTTGTTCGGATCGATTATAATGATGTATCGTTCGTCTAAATCCAATCGAATGGGAGAATTGTCAATAAGCCAAGATAATCAAATTTCGACGGCTTACAGCAATATCGACAACCGGATGAACAACTTTAATACCAACCTGTCTCTTTCAAAAAAGATTTATAAATGGCATACATCATTTGCGGTTGACGGAGCATTTGAAATTATGGGTAAAGACATATTAAGGCAGAATAATGTTCTTAGCCTTAATGTCAAGACCTATGTTGCACAAGCTACAATCAACAGCAATCCAATCGGCAACTATTTGATAATAAAACTGTCAGGAAAATACTCCGATACACGTTCATCAATAGGACGAATATCGCCTGCCCAAAGTATGCGTGACATCACCGGCTCGCTTTCTTTGTCAAGTCAGCCAATAAAGATAGCTGAAATAGGAATACACGGTTATTTCAGTCGTTCTTCGTTGACAACAGATATTGTAAAAAATAGCTTTTTCATGGACTGTAACGTCAACTTCCATTTCAAACGCTTTGAATTAGAACTGACTGCCCGAAATCTCACAAATGAAAAAACTTACAGCTACGGCTACATAACCGACTCTGACCGCTATTCTTTTTCATTTGACCTCAGACCATTAGAAGCATTTATAACATTAAAATATAATTTTTAAGCCTGACTCATCAACTGATAATCACTTTATACTACATAAAAAAGGAGTGCGGCAAAACCTGCACTCCTTGAGTTGAATTATAATTGTGAAAAAACGCCGGTGATTATTCGTTTCGCAAGTGGTTGACGGGATTGGACGATGCGACGCCGAGGGTGTTATAGACAGTGACTGCCGAAATAATCAACAGCAACACAACCAGACATAAAATCATTGACAGAGGCGATATCGGCACCTGCTCGGCAAATTGAGACAGCCATTTTCGACCGGCTATCATTGCAACGGCTCCTCCGACAATCATCGACGGAATTGCAATCACAAGCGTATTTCGCAGGAACAGCGAGATGATTTGTCGAGCCGATGTTCCCGACACTTTGCGTATAGCAATCTCTTTTGAACGACGTTGAACCTCATCGCCGGTATAACCAATCAGTCCGATTAGAGCGATAAACAATATCGCCACACCGGCAATCATGACCGAGGTCGCAAAATTCTTAATTGGAATTATCTTGGCATCAAGCTCACTTTGCAGGGTTGTGACCTCAATTTCGCTTGAAGGGAACATTCGGTCGACAACGTCTTGAAGAGCGCGTATATTTTCGGGAGTAATTTCGGTCAACTTGATGTAGATATTATGATGGCTTCGTGATGACGGGAACCAAACACCGGCACGATCGTCAAGCGAGGTCAACCCTCCGCGGCGAATATCATTGATAACGCCACAAATAGTGTACTCATTCAAACCATGCTCACTCATTCTGAATGTTTTACCAACGATAAACTCTTCATCTTTCCCCGATAATTTTTTGAGTACATCGACAAACGATTTTTCAACAACAACTTGATTGATAGTCGAATCAGCGTTAGCATTGAAAGTTTCTCCCTGAATAAATTCGATACCCATCATTTCAAAGAAATTAGCGTTAACATCATAGTTGTCGCCTACATTGATAACATTTTCGGCATCTCCGTTAATCCACACAAGGTTGCCTGACAGTCCATCGCCGAGTGAGCTCCGGGCGGTTGAAACATTTTCGACAAAACTTAGATTTTTAAGTTCTGAAACAAACTCTGAACGACCCGAATATTTTGTTCCCCTCATGTAGGCATAGGCGATATTTTTTGAATCATAACCGTTGTCAACAGTCATCAACATATGATATTGGCGACCAACCAAAACGAGCAGGCACAACAGTACTCCCGCTGAGAAGAATTGAATTGACAATAATGCCATTTTCCAGCCACGACGACCCTTAACATTACCTCTAAAAGCACTTGCCACGGGAGTACGGCAATAGATCCATGCCGGTATAACGCCTGTGAGAATAAGCAACACAAGACAAACCTCCAAAACTACAATCCAAACATTCCCGGTTGTAAACAGTTGGTCGGGAGTATAGCCGAGAAGTCTGTTACATAGCGAAGGGAAACAAAAAACGGTCAAAATACCGATAAAAGCTGATACAACGAGATAAAAGAGACTCTCTCTCATCACTCGCCCGAATATTTTGAGATTTGACGTACCATAACATTTTCTCACCGACATTTCCTTACCACGTTTGTCAACCTGACCGATGACAATCAAAAGGAAGTTAAGGCTTGAGCCAAGTAAAAGAATAATTGCCAACAACGTTAGCATCAGGTCCATTGTCTTGATTGAGTCTTGTGCCGCATAAACCCCTGAAATTTTTTGACCATCAATATCATAATGAAATGTTGTCAACATTATTTCTGATGCATTTCGATTTATAATTTCTCTGATTGCGGGTTTAATATCTTGGAATGTCACCCCCGGAATCAGTCGTATATAGCTCCTATATACATCATTGCCTTCAAAACCATCTTTCCCCTGAGTTGTACCGGGGAATGTCGACATACTGTAATAGATACCCTTGGGTATTGTTGAATTCAAAGGAAAATCTTCATATATACCTCCGATTGTTATTTTCTTTTTTTCGTCCCAACCCGGCAATATGAATGTCGAACCGATAACCTCGCAACCTATTTTTTCAGCCAGTGAGCGGGGAATAATACATTGATTTTCAGTTGTCAATATCTCTTTGGGATTACCACCTGTTACCGGGACATTAAACAAGTCAAAAATATTCTCATCGGTCAAGTTGGTACTTTCAGTTCTCAATTTTTGACCGTCTGGCAACAATATTAAATCATTATTAGACGCTGAAAAGAAACGGGTCGCTACTTCAATCTGGGGAATATCCTTGGCAAATGCCGGTATATATCCACCCGAGAGTGTGGGATGGGCTGAATATTTACCCTCTTTATCAAATATCTCATTAAGCACATAGGTTCGATCGGCATCCTTTGAGAAGGTGTCGTATGACTTGTCAAAATAGACGCGCGCAACGAGCAGGAGTCCGATTGAGAGTCCGATTGACAGACACAAAATCTTGATTATGTTGCGTCGCAGGTCTGAAGTAAAGAACTTAAACATCTTAAAACTTGTGATTAGTGATTATTTCAAAATACCTGAGTTTTCTCCGGATTGTTCGCCAACTTGATTATTGCTCTTGATTTACTATTCGTTGCGGAGATGGTTGACGGGGTTTGAGGTGGCGACACCGATTGAGTTGTAGATGATGACTGCTGATATTATCAGGAGCAGGATGATCAGGCAAAGGATCATTGAGAGAGGCGATAACGATACCTGTTCTGAAAATTGTGAGAGCCATTCGCGACCGGCAATCATTGCAATAGCCCCGCCTGCAATCATTGACGGAACGGCAACTGCAAGAGTGTTGCGGATAAAGAGAGACACGATTTGTCGGGCGGGAGTTCCGGTGACTTTACGGATGGCAATTTCTTTTGAACGACGCTGAACTTCATCGCCGGTGTAGCCTATTAGTCCGATAAGAGTGATAAACAAAATCGCAATGCCGGCAATCATAACCGAGGTTGCAAAGTTGCGTATCGGTTTAAATTTTGAGTCTTGAGTTTCTTTTAGAGACATGAAATAATAGTCTTTGTCGGGGAAACATCTTTCTACAACCTCCTGTAGATTTTTCATCTTCTCAGGAGTCATATCATCAAGTTTTACAGAAACACATCTGAGAGCTCTTGAAGAAGGGAACCATACACCGGCTCGATTATCTACATTAATCAAGTTGCCTCGCCTTACATTGTTTACTACACCGCAAATGGTGTAATATGACGATCCATGTTCTGTAATCTGAAACGATTTCCCGATAATATCGTCTGAATCTTCGCCGGTCAGTTTTTTTACGACTTCAATAAAACGTTTATCAACAATAACTTGATTGATTGTAGAGTCAGCTTGGGCGTTGAATGTTTCGCCTTGAATGAAATCAATACCCATTATTTCAAAGAAGTTAGAATTCACAAAATAATTATCGCTGATATTTACCATATTGTTAACATCGCCATTCATCCAAACATTGTTGCCTGAGCCAAAGCCTCCCAATAACGTGGAAGATGTTGTAACGTCAGTAACAAAGCTGAGATTTTTGAGTTCTGACACAAACATGCTTCGTTGTGATGTTTTTTCTGGCGATAAAAAGATACAGGCTACATTGTCAACATCGAAGCCTGTTTCAAGAGAAACTGCCATTTTATATTGACGACCGACTAAAACGAGCAAACACATCAGTACTCCGGATGAGAAAAATTGAATAGCCAGGAGTCCCATTTTCCATCCTCGACGACCATGCGTGGATCCTCGGAACGCACTTGCAACGGGAGTGCGACAATAAATCCACGCCGGTATAACACCTGTCAGAATAAACAGAATTATACAAGCTCCCAATATCACAGTCCAGACATTCCCGGTTGTAAAAAGTTGTTCGGGAGTATAGCCGAGTAATCGGTTACATAGTTCAGGGAAACAGAATACTGTCAAAACGCCTATTGCAATTGAAACGATTAAATAGAAAAGGCTCTCACCCATAATAATACCGAAGAGTTTGATATTGGAAGTACCATAGCACTTACGTATTGCCATATCCTTAGCACGTTTAGCAACCTGCCCAATTACAATAAGAAGAAAGTTTAGACCTGACCCAAACAATAGAATAATGGCAAGAAGCGTAAGCATCCAATCCATTATTGTGATATCCTTTTTAGTGTTATAAAAATTTGTCATTTTATCAATGACAACATTAAGATTCATGGATTCCCTGAATTCTTTTGGGATATTTTCTTCTACAACTTTCTCAATTCCTGGATTAATATCTTGTGGTGTTGCACCGGGAATTAACTTGATAAAACCATCGTAAATATCGTTCCCAATATAACCATCTTTATACGAAGTCAATTTAGGATCGCTTGACATACTGAAATATACAGCATTAGGGATTGACGAATTAAGAGGAATGTCGTCATAAATTCCTCCGATAGTGAATTTCTTATCTGGGTAACGAGCCGGCATTGTAAATGTCGTTCCAATAACATCACCCCCGATTTTTGTAGCTAATGAACGTGGAATAAAACATTGTCCCTCGGTTAAAAGAACATCTTTGGGGTCTCCGGCTGTCACCGAAATATTGAACAGATCAAATATATTTTCATCAGCCCAGCAGAGATCATCAACAGTTAGTTTACGTCCATCTTCAAAACACAATGCGGTTTCATCGGTATATCTAAGAAAACGTGTAGATAACTCAACTTGAGGAAATTCCCTCTGAAATAAAGGAGCATAGCCACCAGGAGCACTTGGAAATTTTTCAAATTCGCCATCCCGTTCTGCTGTCTCGTGAATTCTATAAATTCGGTCGGCATCTTTGAAAAAAGTGTCGTATGACTTGTCGAAATAGACACGGGCTACGAGCAGGAGCCCGATTGAGAGTCCGATTGACAGACACAAAATCTTGATGATGTTGCGCCGCATATCAGAGGTAAAGAACTTGAACATACTCACATTTTGTCGTTAATGTTTTCAACAATACTGCCGTCAAAGAGATTGATGACATAGTCGGCACAAGCGGCGTCGCGCTGAGAGTGGGTCACCATAATAATTGTGGCTCCCTCGCGGTGAAGTTCTGAGAGAAGTTGCATCACTTCACTACCGTTCTTTGAGTCAAGGTTACCGGTCGGTTCGTCGGCAAGAATCAAACCGGGACGTGATACGATAGCCCGGGCGATTGCCGCACGCTGTTGCTGACCACCTGAAAGTTGCGAGGGATAGTGGTTGGCGCGGTGAGAGATGCCCATCCGGTTCATAGCCTCGTCAACTCGTTGTTTTTTCTCGGCTTTTGACAATGGCAGATTGTTGAGGGGCAACATAATATTGTCGCGGATATTCATTTCTTCAATCAGATTGAACGATTGGAAAATGAAGCCGATGCGACCGCGGCGATAGTCGGTTCGTTTCGATTCCTTTAGGTTACCGACCTCGACACCATCAAGCAAATATTTGCCTTCGGTCGGATTGTCGAGAAGTCCGATAATATTGAGAAGTGTTGATTTACCACATCCCGACGGACCCATAATGGCAACAAACGAGCCGTCGACAATGTTAAACGATACGTCGTTGAGAGCGACAGTCTTGACGCTGTCGGTGCTGAAAACTTTCTTTAGGTTTTTGATTTGAAGTTCCATTGCTTTATATATTTAATTTTTTATTATAATCTTTTGAGCGTCACCAAAGTTCTGATACGAACTGGTGATGACTCGTTCGCCCGGTTCAAGGCCTTCGACAACCTCATAGAACTGAGGATTCTGGCGGCCGAGACGAATATCGCGGCGTATCGCTGTTTTACCGTCGGGTGACAGAACATAGATATATCGACCTCCGGTTGACTGGAAAAACGTGCCACGAGGAATCATTACAGCCTCGCTTGGCTCACCGAGAATGAGATCGATTGAGTAGGTTTGACCGACACGAAGATTTGCGGTCGCATTGTCGTCAATCGTGAAGTCGGCACGGAAAGTTCCGTCAGTGACTTCGGGATAGACTTTGGCAAGAGTAAGGTCAAGGTCGTGGTTTTGGCGATGGGCGATAGCTTTTAGCCCGGTAGAAACACGGTCGATATAATGCTCGTCAATGCTGACGGTCATTTTATAGTTATCGAGAATGTTGATTTGTCCTAACTGTGTGCCCGATGGAATGTTTTGACCGAGTTCGGCGGTCAGACTACCGAGTTGTCCCGAGTGAGAAGCCCGGATGTTAAGGTTGTCGGCACGCTGACGAACAAGCATAAAGTTTTCTTGCATATTGCGAAGGCTTTCTCTCATCATATCAAGCTGAACACCTCGATAGAGGGAATCCTGACGCTGCCGGTTGAGCAAAAGCTGATAGTTTTCTTCAGCGAGTTTATAGTCTTCCTGGGCTATGAGATATTCTTCGCGTGAGGTCAGTTTTTCTTTATAGAGTTCGTCCTGTTGTTGAGCCACGCGACGTTTGCGGTTGAGGTCAGTGCGCGCCACGAGAAGATCCTGCTTGATTTGGAGACGGTCTTTCTCCATAGCTATCTCGGTGTCGCGCAACATGTTTTGTTTCTCGGCAAGCTGTGCCTCGGAGTCAAGAATCTGCTGTCGAAGATTGGGGTTGCGAAGTGTCAGGATGACGTCACCGGCATTGACAAACGAGCCTTCGTCAATCAGACGCGACTCGACGATTCCGGTTTCAAGAGCCGAAATCTTGACCGATGTTCCGGTCTCGACTTTGCCTGTCAGACGAATGTTGTCGTTGAAAAGTCCATGCGAGACATCTCCGATTGTGATTGCGTTAATGTCAGTTTCGCGAGATGTCGTACCGGCTGATATGACGGCGTAGATTATTGCAGAGATAAGCAGTATGCCTACCACAATCATCACGCCATATTTTTTAGCGAACTGATATTTTGGTTTTATTTCGATATCCATAGTCAATTATTCTTTAATGAGTTTTGCACCCATGTAGTAGCTGAGTGTTATTTTACTTATAATCTGTTGAATACGTTTGCCTTCGAGAGCCGATCGGGCAGCAGCAAGCTGAGCGCCGGCTGTGTAGAGGTCTATGACTGATGCGCTCCCGAGTTCAAAGCGGCGATGAACGGCGTTATAGGCAATTTGCTCGGCATCAAGACGTTTGGCGGCTGCTTCGAGCTCGACACCTGCGGTTTTTACATCAAGCTCGGCATCAGACAGTTGACAAGCAACTTCATATTTTGTTTTTTCAAGTTTGACCCGACTTTCATTGAGGTTGATTTTGGCTCGCTTCAGCTTGTTGGTGTTGGAGAGTCCGGTGAACAGCGGTATCGAGACCGAGAATCCGATATACTCACCCATATTGTTGTTCCATTGAGTGTTAAATCTTGTCGGAGTCGGAGCATTGTCACCAAACATTCGGTAATATGATGTTGAGATGCCACCGCTGAGCGAGATGCGTGGAGAAAAAGCACCGCGAGCCACCCTTAGCTCATATTCGCTCTGACGTAAAGCAAGTTGAGCTTCGGTTATGCTTGGATTAATGCCGGTTTGGTCTGATTCTACGAGCGGAGTGTCAAAATCAAGAACGAGATCTTCACCGTCGAGTGGCATTCCCATAGCCGATTTAAGCGATGACATTGCTTTGGCAAGCAGTCCCTGCTGATTGGTCAGTTCATATTCGTCAGAAGATACCAATGCGACAAGTCGGGCAACATCGGCACCGCTCTTGACCCCGAGCTGCTCGGCACGGCGTGTGGCTACAAGGTCGAGACTGTCACGCTGTAACTGTGTTCTCATCTGGTCAACCATTACAGTGCAATAATCTACATTGTAAAAAGCCTTTATAACTTCAAAGGTGATGCGGTCGCGGTCAATGTCGAGTTGTGACATCCGGCGTTGACGTGCGATGTCGGCAATCTTGAGATTGTTTATTCTGACGAGTCCGTCAAATACTGGAATTGACATTGAAAGACCAAAACCGGTCGAGAGAGTCTGTTTGTTATCGTATGTATTGGTTTCGGGGTCGATATTACGACCGAAACTGAGGTTACCGCTCGATGATAAACTGAGCGACGGCATCAGATCAGAAGCGGCAATACGTTTATCAGCCGAAGCTTTAGAAACTTCGAGCCGATTAATAATATTATCGTGGGCATGCTCCACAGCATAACGCAGACAATCGTTCAATGTCATCTGAGCTGTCGTCGTCATGCAGGCGAGAAATGTGGTCAATATGATAATGATACGTTTCATGGTGGCAAAGTTAGCGTTCGACTTCCTGAAGTCTTTCAAAAAAATTTGAAAACAGCAAAATCGACCTGAATTTTGTCTAAAATTTAGACACACTGTCAAAAATTTAGACGATTTATTGGTTTACAGGCTGTTACTTTGTCGGTTAAATTGTATCTTTGCCCTATGAAAATTCTGATTATTGATGACAATCCGGCTGTAAGATCTACACTGAACCTTATTCTTGCCGATGAGTTTGACGACATCACGGCGTCGGGCGACCCGCGCATTATCCCGGCATTGTTGCGCAACGGAGATATCGACTGCGTGATTCTTGACATGAATTTCAATTCCAACAAGCTTGACGGCAGCGATGGATTGTTCTGGCTCGAACGTATCAAGGAGTCGCCAAACGCTCCGGCTGTGGTTGTCATCACTGCGTTTGGCGAAATCGGTTTAGCTGTCGAGGCAATGAAACTCGGTGCCGAAGATTTTGTGACCAAGCCGTGGAATAACGATGAATTGATCGAGAAGCTGCATAAAGCCATAGACCGAAACAAGAAAACCCGTATCGAGAATAAAGCGATCAACAAGGCGGTGGCTCTCGAACAGCGCGAACACGACCGGCAAAAAATGACACTCGATGAGGTCAAGATGCAACATATAAAGGAGGTCATAACTCAATGTGACGGTAATCTGAGCGCGGCAGCCGAGCGGCTCAACATCAATCGTCAGACGCTTTACAATCTACTGAAAAAATCATGAGACATTTTCGCCTTAACTTCATATTATTGTTATCGGCAATAATCGGTATGTCGGTTTTTGCCATTACACTGTTTGACCGGCAACTCTATCCCCAGTCGGTTTTTGCAGTATCGGGACTCTTGATTTTATGCCTGATATTGTGGCATCAGGTTTCAAAGCTGAAAATGGTTGTCTGGACATTTGCCCGATCTCTTGAAGCGAGAGACACGATGATAGCCTTCAACAGCAAGAGCGACGACCCGATGTTGGCTGATGTGCTTGAGACTTTCAACCGTCTTGTCGCCGAATTTCACAAAACATCAATCGAGCTGGAGACCGGCAAACAATATTATGACCGTATTCTAAAGATCATGACCCATGAAATGGGAAATTCAATCACACCGATTATCGCTCTCTGTTCAGCCATCAAAAAACATCCCGAACGTTATCAAGGGGCTAAACTTCAGGAGGCAATAGAGTTGATTGACAGCCGCAGCCAGGGAATAGACCGCTTTCTCAAAGCCTATTATAATCTGACCCATTTGCCCGAGCCACAGATTGCGGCAGTCGATTCACGCGACTTCATCTATCGAATAAAGATGCTTGCCGAGGCAGAGCTGCAAAGTCGCGGAATTGACAGAGACATCTGCCGTTTTTCGGTTTCAGCTTCGGTTAAACTCAATATAGATATAGAGCTTATGAGTCAGGTGATTATCAACCTGATTCGTAATGCGCTTGATGCGGTTTCTGATGTCGAAAGCCCGTCGGTTGGCATAGCAGTCTCGATGTCAGACGGTCACCCCTACATTATCGTCGAGGATAACGGACACGGCATCGACAGCGAGATACGCAACAATCTGTTTCAGCCGTTTTTCACGACAAAACCTGACGGAACAGGCGTAGGACTTTATGTCAGCCGTCAAATTGTGCGTCGTCACGGCGGTGACCTGCATCTTTACGGTAAATCGGGTAATGGAACAAGAGCAATCATAGAGTTGGTGTAACTATGCTATCTCTCGTATTGCATGTCGCAATCGCGATTTGACGGCTGAGGCGAAGTGGCTGATGCTGTTGTATCGCTGACCTGTGACGAAACAATGATTTAATATCTTTTCCATTGATT
>CAMWIM010000068.1 GCA_947174335.1 uncultured Porphyromonadaceae bacterium
AGCGACAATTCCTCGATGCTTTATTTGCTAATAAAGGAGAATATATCGTTGTGTTTACCGCAATCAATAAAAAATATAAGGGCTATATTTGGCTCGAATAATAAAATAAATTCATTAACCATTAAAACAATTTCTATGAACAAAAATCAAATGGAGTTCTTGCTTAGTCAGGAACTGAACGAAGTGAAAGGCGGTTTGAAAACCGCATGTACGTGTGATACCGGTGCATTTCAAGGTAATGGTGATGACCATACATGCTCTTGTAAAGGAGGTGCAAAACAAGCACAAGACAAAGAAGAGGGCGAACAAGGTGAATGTTCATGTCAAGGTGGAGCACAGCAATCATAACCTTTACGCAGATTGTGACTGCTATTAAGTAGTCACAATCTTTATTTAACTATTTCTTTATGAAAAAAAGTTTTATTTCAATCAATCCATCATTCATTATCAGAAATGAAAAGGGATGCTCATTTCTAATACCAAAATATTTGATAAAAAATAGAAATAAATATGATTCTTTAGAGGTTCCTCCATTTATGGGATATATTCTTTCTCAATTAGGGCAGTCCCCAGTAGAGCAGGATATAAATAATATTTCTAATGAATTGGGTATTGATTCGTCGGTAGTTGAAAATTTCGTTTCGCAATTGATTAATAATAAAGAAAGTAAAGAATTTAAGCTGAGTGAGAACCGATCAATTGTTTTCCCCCCATATTTCCTTATAGAGACCGATTATCCCGTAAAAACTATCAGTTTTGATTCTGAGGATTTTGATAAGAAAGGAGAATTTGAGATAAAACGCCCTTCTATGCCGTTTTCGGCAAATATAATGGTGACAACGGCATGTACAACAAACTGTATATACTGCTATGCAAATAGAAATCTCGGCGTTGAGCTGACTACGGATAAGATGGTCAAATTGATAAGGGAATTAAGAGATGGCGGTGTTGTGAATATTGCTTTGACTGGAGGTGATATTTTTGCAAGACATGACTGGCCTGTGATTATAAAAGAGTCTGTAGATTGTGGATTTGCTCCGTTCTTATCTACAAAGACACCGTTATCAGCTGATGATATTAAAGTATTCAAGAGCTTGAACTATGATACGTTTCAATTTTCACTGGATTCAAACGATGATAAGATATTGTCTTATATGGTAGCCGTTCAGCCTGAATATTTAAAAAAGGTTGAGGATATGTTGAATGCATGTAGTCAATTAGGCGTAAAAGTACAAATAAGGACAGTCTTGACAAGTAAAAATTCTTCTATCGACCAAGTAAAATCACTGTATAACTTTTTATGTAGATTTGAGTGTATAAAAGAATGGGATATGACCCCTGCCTTTTTCTCAGGATATAAAAAAGAGGAGTACAAAGAACTTGAGGTTGATAATGAAAATCTAAAGGCTGTATATGAATTTACTAAACAAGAAAATCTAAAATTCCCTATTAGATTGAATAAAATTGGTAAGTCAGGCTACCGCTTAAAGAAATATGGTGACGTTGGAGAGTTTGTCTGCAAGAATCAGATATGTCTTGGTAATGTCACAAGTATTTCGATTTTAGCAAATGGGAAATGTAGTGTGTGCGAAATGTTATATGACAACCCTGATTATCTTTTGGGAGATATAAACCTATCCACTTTGAAAGAGATTTGGAACTCAGAACAGGCAATAGATTTATATTTCCCAAAACAAAATGAAGCAGAGCCGGCTTGTCGTGAATGTAAGGTCTTTGATAAATGTAAAGGCGATTATGGTAAACGGGTCTGTTATTCTGATATTTCAAAACTTGGCTTGACAAAAGGGAGTCCCGATCCTCGGTGCCCAATGTCAAAGAATTTTGATGTAATTTTATGAGTATAAATAAACTTTTTATTAATCTTAGTGGCTATTTATTAGATAATCCAAATAATCACATTATGAACATGAAAACTTATATAGCCTTGGTCATTATGATGTTTAATATAATGATTTTAAATGCTCAAACTGAAAAATCTGATACCATAAAAACGCAGCAGCTAAAAGAAGTTGTTGTTGAAACTCAACAGACTCTTGTCACTCCGTCAAAATCGATATATGTTCCTTCTGCAAAACAAAAACGGTCGGCAATGTCGGGTGACGACTTGATTAAAAGAATGCGTATTCCTGAGATAGTCAATTATCAAGGACAACTGATGTCAACATCTCTTACACCGGTCTCATTTTTTATTGATTATCACGAGGCAAGTTCAAGCGAACTTAATGGTATGAATATGAACGATGTAAAGCGTGTTGAATATTTTGCTTTTCCCGATGATCCGCGTTTTATGGGAAAAGAATACGTCATTAATTTCATAATGGTAAAATACGAATACGGCGGTTATACCAAATTTACGGGCGTTGAACAATTTATTGAAAATAGTGGCAATGGTAGCATTTACAATCGTTTTCAGTATGGAAAAATGACATACGATTTGACCGGGGGCGGTAGCTACTCGGCAAATAGCCACAATGGTAGTAGTGAAACTGAACTCTTTCGCCTACCACAACTTGATAATACCATTGAGACGATTGAACGTGTAACTGATATAAACTCTTCAAAATATCGTAGCCACAACAGCTGGGTAACCTTCAGAGCAACCTATTCATCAAAAAAGGTTGATATTCGTAATACGATTGGCGGTAACTTCAAAAGTACCCCGGCAAACAATTCAAATGGTAATGTCTCTTATTTCCCTGAGGTCTTTAGTCCGTCAAGTTATACAAAAGACAATGACAGTCATAACAATTCATTTAGTTATCGTGGTGATTTTAATATTTATCTACCCAAGAAAAATACGATTGTCATAACTCCGATATATAAATACAGTCATACCCGTCAGAACTCATTATATACAGAAGATTATCTGTCTTATATTAATGGAGCTGCTGATAATAGTCATCAGGCGTCGGCAACAGCTTCGTTCACTCATAATTTTGGTAAACCGGGACAATTGTCGGCTTCAATTTATGGCTCGTACAGTACAAACCGTACGTGGTATAGCGGTACATCGACAGGCTTTGACGTGAACAGGGTTTATCGCTTCGGACCTGAAATTAGCTATAGTGGCAGGTATAAAGGTTTTTATGGACGTTTGACATTAGGCTATAATTGGGATAAATCTAATTTTAACGATGTTGTAGAGGTTGTAAATTCTCCCGCAGTTTCAACATCGCTCCAATATGCGTTCAATACTAAAAATAAGGTGTCAGCATCTTATAATTTATCACGTTGGGCTCCGAGTTCAAACTATAAGAGCGCAAATATGATAAAGGTTAACCCACTGATGACATATACAGGTAACCCTGATTTGATTCCGATGAATCAAAACAGAGTTACAGCAAGTTATACATTTATTCCCAATAAAATAGTATCATTATCAGCAGGAACCGGCTGGAGCTTCTTTGGTGACAGATATGTTTATGATTATATCGGAACACCAACAGGAGTCATTCGTACTATAAAACAACCAATGGGAAGTTATTCATTGGGTAATTACACTTTATCGGCAAATGCAGACTTACTTGACGGTAATCTTTCAATCGGCGGAAATATAAAACATGTTTTTGCCCATAATGGTGCTCCTTATAATTGGTCAAGGTCATGGTTCAATTGGGGGCTACAGGCATTCTACTATTTTGGAGATTTTTATTTGGGCGCATTTTATGAATCAAAAGCAGAGTTTTCTGACGGAATTGTGGTTGGGGATTGGATGAAACGCCCCAGCGACTATTCATTACAGATCGGTTGGTCTAATTCTCATTGGAATGTCAGATTGTTTACCTCTAATTTCTTTAGATATAGTTGGAAAAACTATGAGATGGAGATGAACAGCCAATATTACGACCGTATAAAAATAAATTATGGAACCGACCGTCACTTTATGGTTCAGTTGCGAGCTACATATACCTTTAGTTACGGTAAAAAGATAAGGAGTAACAATCAGGTAAGCGAGCAGTCGGGTACAGCATCCGGTATTCTGAAAAACGAAGCCAGATGAGTTTCAAGGTGATACGACAAAAAGATGCGATGCAATGTGGAGTAGCGTGCCTCGCAATGATTTGTCGTCACTTTGGAGCCGACTATTCCCTCGATTTCCTCGACCGATATTGCCATGCTACTACCGAGGGCGTGTCGATGAAAGGAATAAAAGATGCTGCCGAAAGGCTTGGATTGGATGCTGAGGGCGGAAAATTAACTGTTGATGAACTTGCCAATATTCCGTTACCGTGCATATTGCACTGGAATCAGAATCATTTTGTGGTTTTGTATAAAGTATCAAAAGATGCCCGCAAATTCTATATTGCCGACCCTGCTAAGGGACTGAGAACGATAAATCGGGAGACCCTCGAATCGCATTGGGCTACCACTCAGTCAAACGATGCCGAAAAAGGTATTGCAATGATTTTTGAGCGGACCGAAAGTTTTGGCAATATAAAGGAAGATAAGGATACAGAGCCACGCTCATTCCGATTTCTACTTGGTTACGTTAAGCAATACCGCCGATATTTTGCACAGATAATCGCGGGCTTGTTTTTGGGGTGTATTCTTCAGTTGATAATGCCGTTTCTGACTCAGGCGACTGTCGATATCGGTATCAAACATGGCGATATTGGGTTGATTTGGTTGATATTGCTCGGCGAACTGATGATTGTGGCAGGAAGAACTGCGACTGATTTTATAAGACGTTGGCTGTTGCTCCATATCTCGATGCGCATAAACATATCGCTGTTGAGTGATTTTTTTATCAAGTTGCTCAAACTGCCGATGTCGTTTTTCGATACCAAGCTGACCGGCGACCTTATGCAACGAATGAGTGACCACGGACGAGTGCAGTCGTTTCTTACAGGCGAACTTTTAAATGTTGTTTTTACCTGCTTGAGTTTCTTGACTTTCGGGATTGTGCTGTTGATCTACAATTGGGTGATTTTCCTTGTATTCTTAGCCGGAACTTTGGTCTATGGGTTATGGATAGGGGCGTTTTTGCACCGGCGCAAGATGCTCGACTATGAGTTGTTTGAGTGTCAGGCTCAGAATCAAAACAAGACGTTTCAGTTCATAACGTCGATGCAGGAAATAAAGTTGCAGGACTGTGAACGACGACGTCGTCATGAGTGGGAAGATGTTCAGGCAGATCTGTTTGAGGTGCAGATGAAATCGTTGAGGTTGCAACAGAGCCGTGAGGCTGGCTCAATTTTTATAAATGAAGTAAAAAATATAGTCATAACCGTTGTGGCAGCAACGGCAGTTATCAATGGTCAAATGTCGCTTGGCGAGATGCTGGCTGTTCAATATATAATCGGTCAGCTTAACTCGCCGGTGTCTCAGATAATGTCGTTTGTTTATTCAATTCAAGATGTCAAGATTTCGCTTGAACGAATCAATGAGATTCACCGAAGCCGTAACGAGGAGGAGAGTGCCGAACGGGCTAAAGATTTTGACGATTGGAAGTCGATAATGATTGATGATGTTTCGTTCCGCTATGACCCTCATGCCCTGAAAAAGACTCTTGACAATGTTTCGTTTAACATTGAAGAGGGTAAAGTTACAGCTATTGTCGGAGCTTCGGGAAGCGGAAAGACAACGCTGATAAAGCTTATGTTAGGCTACTATCCCGTTGAGTCGGGTCAAATCAAGATTGGCGACCGTCCGATAGAAGATTACAATATGAAATGGTGGCGCCGACATTGTGGCGTCGTGATGCAGGATGGTGTAATCTTTTCAGAGTCGATTGCACGAAATATTGCAGTCGATGACAACGGGATAGATGTCGATCGTCTGGAACAGGCAGCTCGAATAGCCAATATCCATGAATATGTCATGAGCCTTCCGCTGAAATATAATACATTGATCGGGCGTGACGGAGTCGGGCTGAGCCAAGGTCAGAAGCAACGCATCTTGATAGCACGCGCAGTGTATAAAAATCCTGATTTTATCTTTTTGGACGAGGCGACAAACTCGCTTGATGCCACAAATGAGCGGGAGATTGTTGATAATCTCTCACAATTTTACCGAGGTCGCACGGTTGTTATTGTCGCTCATCGTTTATCGACAGTCCGCAATGCCGACCGAATTGTTGTGCTTGATAAGGGTCGGGTCGTTGAGACAGGCACTCATGAATCGCTAACCGCAGCTCGTGGCGCATATTATAATCTTGTAAAAAATCAGCTTGAACTTGGGAACTGACACTATGGAACAGAAAGACGAAACGAAACACGACCAAATAGAGTTACGGTCGCCCAAAGTGCGCCGTTTGATCGGTGAAATCCCGCCGGCATTGGTCCGTTGGGGAACTATATTGATAATAGTTATTTTTATAGCCCTTGCCTTGTCAATCTGCCTGATTCCTTACCCATACGGGTACGGAGAAACAATCTTGGGTCATATTATCGGACTATAATTCAGGCGGGACCTTGTGATTTTGGGCGTTGACCGTCGATAGGGCGAGGGAGATTTTTGAATGTGCGCTGATATGAGTGAGTGCCGTCGGTAATGATGACAATGTTGTCGATGGGGATTACGATTGAGGTGGTGGCGATATTGAGGTCGCGGGGAAGTGTGAGGATTCCGCGGACGCGTCCGTTTTGGTCGCAGGCTTGGATGCCGGCAGAGGTTACGACCCAGAGGTAGCCGTCGCCGTCAAAGGTCATTGAACCGATGGTCAGTTGTGAGTTGTCGTAGTCATGGAGCCAGTAGAAGCGTTGACCGCTGTGGAGTTTGCCGTCAGTGTCAGCGAGATATTGGTCAAGGAAGTTTGAGCCGGGAACGGTTACGGCAACGTGACGTTTGTCGGGATAAAAGGCATAGGTGTCGGCAGCCGAGCCGTCGGGGAGAGTAAGTGGACTTTGGGGATTGACCGCCACGGGAGTGGTTATCTTTTGCCAGTCATTGCCGGGGATGAGTCGTGGCGCAAGGAAGTTGTTTGATGTTTCGTGAGCGGCAGTATCGGGTTGCCACATCCATGTCATCACGTCGGGAAAAATTTCAGTGGCACGACGCACGCTGTGTCCACCCTCAGCCCAATCGAGCATCGGGGCATATCCGGCAAATTGTAGGGCTGTGCCGAGCATCGCATTGGCTTCAAACCAACTGCCGAAAATCGGATTCCAAGTGTCGCTGTATCCGTCTTGCAGGCAGATGCGGAGCGGTTTGGGCTCGTGTTTACGCACGATTGCCTGGATGTTTTGACCGCCACGCATTGGAACGAATGTGCCACATCCGCTGAATATTTTGCCAAACAGATCGGGACGGTGCCATGCGGCGGTGAAGGCGGCGATACCTCCGCTGCTAAGTCCGAAAATCATTCGGTTCTCTGGGTCGCGAGTCAGTTTGACGGGGCGACCATCGGCTGTAACTGCTTTTTCGACAGCCGGGAGAAGTTCGGTTTCGATGAATGTCGCAAAACGGTCGTCGGTAGCGTCAAATTCGTTGCTCCGGTTATAACGTAGAACCGAGCCGTCGCTGTCTTTTACGACTCCGGGCTGAAGAAATACGCCGATGGTGGTCGGGATTATTTGCTTAGCCATCAGTGAATCAATCACTTCAGGTGCATAGCAAAGTATTCCGTCAAGTCCGAGATAAAGGGAGGCGGGCTTGTCGGGGGTATAGCTGTCTGGAACCGTTATAATGTATGAGTGAACGGTTGAGGGGTATATTTTAGAGTTGTCAAGCGTAGCGTGGATTTCACTATGTTGAGCAACGGCTGCAATCGATGAAATGATTGCAGCCGCAGCCGATATAAAGAGTTTTCTCATCAAGAGTTAGTTGTTTGAGATAGATTTGTAAACTTCGCTGAAGAGGTCGGGGCGCAGGTTGAGACTGCTGAACTCGGCGTTGTCGCGGGTGGGGTTAACGCGGTTGTTGAGGAAGATGAAAATCAATTCGTTTTCGGGGTCAACCCAGAAAACAGTGCCGGTGAAGCCGAGGTGTCCGTATGTTGCGGCGGTAGCTTCGGGACATGTCGGAGAATTGTCGTCATTCTCTTTGTCGGGTTTATCGAAGCCGAGACCTCGACGGCAAGTCGGGCTCTTGTCGGTGGTGAAAAGCTTGACGGTTTCTTCTGACAGAATTTGTTTGTCGCCATATTTACCACCGTTAAGCCACATCTGGCAAAGCTTGGCGATGTCGCCGGCGTTAGAGAAAAGACCGGCATTACCCGACACTCCACCTGCAAAGCAAGCGAGTTCGTCATGAACATATCCGTGAACGGTTTCGCGACGGAGGTAGGTGTCTTCTTCGGTCGGAGCAATTTTCTCCAAGTCGATGCGACCGAGCGGACGGTAGCCGACGAGTTTGGCTCCCATCGGAGCATAGATGCTGTCGTGCAGCCACTTGTCATGGTTTTGATTGGTAACGTGCTGTTCCATATCCATCAAAAGACAGAAGTTCAGACAGCTGTAAGCGTAGCTTTTATCTTTGCGGAGGGGAGAGTTGTAGATGCGTGACATGACAGTGTCAAACGCCTCTTTGCCAACAAAGACATCAACGCCGGCATGGATCGGGAAGCTGTCGCTTTGAACGGCTGAAGTGATATCACGACGAATTTTTGCGTTTTTGTTACCATAGGCTCCACGCTGAATCTTGATAGAGTTTACGGCGGTCGGTTTGTTGGTGATGAGGGGCTCGGAATAGGTAGTCGAGTCCATCATTATGTAGAAGAGATTGAGCGAAGGCTGAATACCTGTCTCATGGTAGAGAAGCTCGCGGACTGTGACGTCTTCCTTGTTACTTCCGACAAGTCCGGGAATGTATTTTGAAGCACGCTCGTCGAGGTTGAACAAACCAAGGTCGTATGCTTTCATAACACCGGGAAGTGTACCTGACGCTTTAGAAACCGAAGCGAGGTCATAGATGGTTTCATCGGTTACGGGAATTGTACCGTTCATAGAGGTAGTTCCGTATGATTTGTCAATTACGACATTGCCGTTGCGTGCAACCAAAATCTGGCACCCGGGTATAGCTTTGCGAGAGACTGCATCGTTGAGCATCGAGTCAATCTTGACGGTTAAACCGGGGTTCATGCCTTCGGCAAGGGGCGACGAGTAGCCGAGACGCGATTTTTCGCATGTGATGCCATCGCCGATTTTAGCAATGCCTTCGAGGGTGACAGGTAGATGTCCGTCGATAGTGATACCGCCGAAAATGGCTTGAGCGGCAGCTGATTGGACTTGGGGTGTCTCATCGTATGCAATGACGAGGGCTCCGCGGTCGGTCAGCGAGTCCTTGAATTTAGCCATTTTGTAGGGGTTCACGAAGAACACTTCGATGAGACCGGGGATGTTGCGGAGTTGCGTTAGATAGTCGCGAGATGCTTGAGAATCAGAATAGATAGCCGCAATGACAATATCGTGGTTCTTGATTTTAGCAACGTTTGAGTTTGTCTGGAAAAATGAGATATCTGAAGCATATTTACGACAGATGCGGCTGAATTCTGCGCCCTGACCGCCGATGTTTACAACGGCGATACTATTCTTGTCGAGGTTGCCGACCGGAATTAGGTTGTTCTTGTCGCGTAAAAGTGTGATTGAAGCGTTGGCAAGTGCCTGATTGACAGCTTCGGCTTTAGGCGAATTAATCATTTCAGAAAGTCCGGCAGGATTTATCGGAGCAGGATTGGCAAGTCCCATCGCATATTTGTAGGCGAGTACTTTGCGGCAACGTTCGTTGATAATTTCAACAGGAATTTTGCCGGCTTTAACGGCAGCGTCAACAGCGTTGAGGTCGCCACCGGGCTGACGCATGCCTTCGAGAACATCGGCACCGGCTAAGATTGCTTCAACAGAAACGTTTCCGGGTGTTACTGCTCCTTTCATGCCGAGCGCATCGGTAAAGATCAAACCTTTGAAACCGAGTTCGTTGCGCAGAAGGTCGGTCGAGATAATTTTAGAAAGTGAAGAAGGGGTACCCGACGGGTCAAGAGCCGGCACGTTGAGGTGGGCGGTCATGATTGCCGAACCCTCTTCCATATAACGTTTAAAAGGAGCGAGATCGACTTGCTCGATCATTTCTTTAGAGTGGTTGATTGTCGGGAGAGCCTTGTGAGAGTCAATGTTGGTGTCTCCGTGTCCGGGGAAGTGTTTTCCGCATGACATTACGCCGGCTGATTCAAGTCCGGCGGCGTAGGCTGCACCGGCTTCGGCAACTCGTTGGGGATCTTCGCCAAACGAACGTTGTCCGATAACGGGGTTTGCCGGATTGACGTTGACGTCGATACATGGCGCGAAATTGACATCGATGCCGAGCAGTTTCATTTCTCTGCCGACTTCTTGTCCGTATTCATAAAGGAGGTAAGTGTTAGATATGGCTCCAAGACCCATGTTGCGCGGAAAACGCGGGGTATTCGACACTCTCATCGAGAGACCCCACTCGCCGTCAATAGCAATCATCGGGGCGACATCTGAGGCTTTGCGTGCGGCGTTGATGGCGGCGGCATATTGTTCAACCGAACCTTCGCTGAGCAGGATACCTCCCATTTTATATTTGCCCATCACGGTATTGATGAGGGCAACGGTCGCTTGTCCGGCTTTGGGATTGACAATTGGCATGAAAAGCTGGGCGATGCGCTCTTTCTGGGTAAGTGTGTTAAAAACAGAGTCAACCCACTGCTGACACTCGGGAGTTTCGGTGGCAGTCATGATAGGCGATTTTGCTGAAACCGATGTGAACAGGCACAGTGTGGCTGTCAGCGTTAGAAAAATTCGTCTCATTTTAGATATATTGTATTTATTTAATTTCAAGAGATTGGTTTATTGGTGCATACGTCGAACGTTTGACGGATTGATTTTTTGTCCCTTCATATCGGTCTTGAGATATTCGAGCAGGTCTTTGTAAACGACCTGTTTGCTGCGGGCGATTTTGGGCGCCGAAATGAGGGGCTCCATATAGTCGCCGCCGTTTGCAAGATAGTCGATTGTGATTAACCGATAAGTTTTGTTGGGGTCGATTTTCTTTCCGTCGATTTTTACCGATGTGCATTTCCGGTCTTTCATGACTGCTTCAACATTTGCGCTGACACCGTCACCGCCACGCATCGCCATCACGTCAAAGGCGTCAAGCAGGTCTTTACCTTTGACATCGATGACTTCGAGGTAGTTGTTGAACGGCTGCATCATCATTATCATTCCGAGCGTAACGTCACCTTTTGGAAGCGAGCGTCTGAGACTGCCTTTGTTCATGAATGCAAGATCGACCGGCTTGCCGTTGTTGAGTTTACGTCCCATTTCAAAAGCGAAATCGCTGACAAAGTTTATGAGTGCGGGCTCTGAATTTTCAAAATTGCCGGCTGACTCGGCTACCTTGATTTGCATCAGAGAGT
The DNA here is from genome assembly GCA_947174335.1 of uncultured Porphyromonadaceae bacterium. Taxonomy (GTDB): domain Bacteria; phylum Bacteroidota; class Bacteroidia; order Bacteroidales; family Muribaculaceae; genus CAJUPY01. Next base: position 11,336 of record CAMWIM010000068.1, read on the forward strand.
CAACTCCGGCGCGATAAGGCACGAGAATTGCGGCAAGATCGGGACTTGTTCGATCGTCAAGACGGCTGTCAACAGTGATTGTAGAATAATTATGAGAAAGGTCGTCGAGGTCAATCGTGATTTGACCGACGTTCATGCCCTGTTTGCCGACTTGAGCAATGAGTACCGGCTTGCCGACTGCATTTTTGACGTAGGCTTTTGCCGAATCGGCGGGGTTGATATATGAATGGGAATGTCCGCCGATGATGATGTCGATGTCTTCGCTTTGCGAGGCAATGTCAATGTCTTTGGGCGCAGGTTTGCCTGAATAGCCGAGGTGGGATATTGCGATAACCATGTCGGCTTTCTCGTTGTGGCGAAGGTGCCATGCGGTTGAGTTGGCAGCCTTGATACCGTCGAGATATTCGACACCGTTATAGTTGCCGTCGGCAATCATTCCGTGGGGGCGCAGGTTGAGACCGATAAATCCGATTTTTTTGCCGTCAAATTCATAGATGGCGTACGGCTCGAAGATATTTTCAAGGGGTCCGCCTTTCAGGTCGTAGTTGGTCGATAGCCAGCGTGTGTTGCTTTTGGCAAGCAGTTTTGCGAGAGCTTCCGAACCGTTGTCAAAATCGTGATTGCCTACAATCGCCATGTCGTAACCGAGCAGGTCAAGCATTTTGTATTCGACTTCGCCGCCATACAGGTTGAAAAACATAGTTCCCTGAACAGCATCGCCGGCATCTACAACAAGTGTGTTTCGATTGTTTGCTTTTACCGAGTCAATCACCACTTTACGACGAAGAACTCCACCGAGATTTTTGTCGTTGGGGTCGATTTGAGAGTGAGTGTCGTTGGTGTGGAGAATGACAAGCTTGTCGGCTTTTGCGGGTGTGAAAAGTGCAACCGGCAAAAGTATCGTGAGTAAAGATTTGACGATAATATTCATTGGTAATGATCGGTCTGTTAAGTAATGTGCGAAGTTAGACAATTTTTTTGGTGTCGGCAAAAAGTAGAGGGCAAAATGATGCTAAAAATAAATAAATATAACTTAAAAACAATTAAAATATAGATTGCTGAAAAAAATCCTTAATAAAATGAGCAACATTAAAAAACTTTCGTTAATTTTGCAAAACATAGTTGGTCAATACCGGCTATCATGAGAAAACATATTATTTAACAATTTAAAAATATAACAGATTATGTCAAAAGTTACAGTAGTAGGCGCCGGTAACGTAGGCGCAACATGTGCAAATGTGCTGGTGACCTCTCAGATCGCCGACGAAGTAGTACTTCTCGATATCAAAGAAGGCGTATCAGAAGGTAAAGCAATGGATATCATGCAAACAGCAAATATCCTTGGTCTTGAAACTCGTCTTACCGGTGTTACCAACGATTATGAAAAAACCAACAACAGCGATGTTGTTGTAATCACTTCAGGTATTCCCCGTAAACCCGGTATGACTCGTGAGGAACTTATCGGCGTAAACGCAGGCATCGTTAAATCTGTATGTGAAAACGTTCTCAAACATTCCCCCAACGCTGTAATCGTATGTGTATCTAACCCTATGGATACAATGACATACCTTATCCACAAAACTTCAGGTCTCCCCAAAAACCGTATCATCGGTATGGGTGGTGCCCTTGACAGCGCACGTTTCAAATATTTCCTTTCAATCGCTCTCGGTGCTAATCCCAAAGAAGTTGAAGGTATCGTAATCGGTGGTCACGGTGATACTACCATGATTCCTCTTACTCGTTACGCTGCTTATCGTGGTGTTCCCGCTTCTCAGTTCGTTTCAGCTGAACAGCTCGCAACTGTAGCTGCCGACACTATGGTTGGTGGTGCTACTCTTACCAAACTTCTCGGTACTTCAGCATGGTATGCTCCCGGTGCGGCTGCAGCTCAGGTTGTTGGTGCAGTTCTCCACGATGAGAAAAAACTCATCTCTTGCTCAGCTCTTCTTGACGGCGAATATGGCGAAAGCGATCTTTGCATCGGTGTTCCCTGTATCCTCGGCAAAAACGGTATCGAAAAAATCGTTGAATTTGACCTCAACGACGAAGAAAAAGCACTCTTCCACAAGAGTGCAGAAGCTGTTCACAATACAAACGCAGCTCTCGCAACCGCTCTTTAATTGATAATCGCAAACGGTATTCAATGAGACTTTTAACGACAGTCTTTGTTGCATTGACAATTGTCCTTGCAAGTTGTAATGGAGGGTCTAACGCCGGTTCATCTCGCAAGCCCGATGTCTATGACTTGCCTGCCGATAAAAGTTTGGATAAAGCCGTTTCAGATAAAAAAATGTCAGTGGTCAGTTTTACGCTCCCCGACAGCGAAGTTTGTGGAGTGGCTGACTCGATATTCTGCGTTGCTTCGACGCGTTTTTCTGATGTCAAATTCATCTCGGTCAACGTAAATCTCCATAAAGATTTGCTTGACAATCTGAAAGTTGAGGCAGTTCCGGCTATTCTCGTCATCCGCAAAAACGGACAACGGGATTGGCACATAGGATCGATGACATCAGACGAACTTGACGCCGTAATCAAAAACGCTCAAGAATAACCGACATTTTTAACCAATATAATATAAATGAGCTATGCCACGTTAGGCATAGCTCATTTTTGTTTCTCAGCCAAGGCTCTAACGAGCCATGACTGAGCTACTTAAATTTATCCTCTTCGAGGAACCCGGTTGGTCGAAGACCAACAACCCTGTTTAACCCCATCATCGAGCCTGAAGGCTCGTTGGTGGGGTGATTGATAACAATGTCTTATTCATCGTCGAAGATGA
>CAMWIM010000069.1 GCA_947174335.1 uncultured Porphyromonadaceae bacterium
TTGTTTTATCGTCACAGAAAACGCCAATCTTCATTCTCAAATGACCTGACCGTCAGCGGTGATTTCTCGTTCCAGAACAGTCAGGCACTCGTTCGCCGAATCGAAACGGTTTATACACAGGCAACATCCGGTGCACGGAATTTAACCATGAATCTCGCAGCCAATTACGCCCTCAGTCGCTTAGCTACTATCGGTCTCTTTGTCGATCACCAAATCAATACCCCAATCGTCGCAATGTACTCATTCCCCACCACCACAACCTCCTACGGCTTAACCGTTAATTTGTCGCTAATGAGGTGACTTAAACAGCTAAATTTATGAATTATATTTAAGACCTTTCAAAAAGAAAGTCCATATAACGTTGATTATCTGATGTGTTAAGTGTGATTTTGTCGGACTGAGGAGACAGCGAGTGTTGGACGAAAACATATACTGCGATTGCCCTTGAAATCGGAGTAGTAAGATATAATATTATGAGAGCGTAAATTTTTCCAATTTATCTCGGTATTTTTCGTAGATGCACTTGGATTCTTCTTTCTCGTCATCCTCTTTTCCAAGAGCCATGATTAATATTTCATTATCATCGTAATCCTTGAAATGGAATATCTTACCGATTAATTCTCTAAAATTATTAGTAACAAAATCATCCATTTCATCCGTTGAAATGTTGAATTTATAAAATTCATACATACCATTGAGAAGTCCGATGAAGTGCTCTCTAAAACGTAAGCGGATATCCTCTTTGAACTCATCTCGCACAGATTGGTATGGAGATACAAAGAGGGCAAGAACATATAGAAAGTTTATGTCATAGTGAGTTAACCACAGCGTGTCACGGTCAAAGAGACGATTGTCAAAATGCTTGCTGACAGCATAATTTTTACCATTAAAAGCCTTGTGAACATGGATACCAGGTTCTTCATACTTATATTCGGGGTCTATCTCTGCAGAAAGGAAGAAGTTTGGAGTTACATTATAGCCATCAGTAAGAGTGTCAAGGTATGGTAAAGCTCCCTTATAGAAAGCTTCTTTCCCAAGACGGCGAAATAAATCCAAGTTGTAATGAATTACATTTCTTGCGTATGTGTATTGTTTGTAAAACGCTGTCCCATGAACGGAAGCCCCAATTTTATAATATTTACTATCTCCGAGATGATATATATCCGTTGGAGATATAAGTGATTCATAAGGATAAATATGGTCTACAATCTTACCGTCCTTCTGATTTTTCAAAGCATTAGGAATATTGTTATCAGAAATGAGAGAGTCAATCATTGTCTCAAATACACGATCAAAATCAGAAACAAACAGATATTCCGCTTCGCCACTCTTTGCTGCCATTTGTTCAACCATTGCAAAGAAGCAATAGCACAGATTCCATAGTTGCAGAGCCTTATCGGAAAAATACTTATATTTTATTTGCAACAAGCGTGCTTTACCAACCCCGGCTAAATAACTTTCAAACTTTACGCCTGAAATAAGCTCGTAGTTAAATTGTAGATTTATAGGAAAACCGAACTTTTCTCTTATATAGTTTAGAATTGAGTAAAAGATTATAAGTAGCTCTTCATCAAAGTTTACATGCTTCTTCCTATTTACTAATTCTAAATAGTGAGGTAGCCCATTATGCACAAACGCAGTTTTGGTCGCAATAGTCTTATTCCAATTAATTTTGTTATATCCGCGATGAATATTCTTGATAATGAACATGAAGAAGTCGCGGTTCTCATTGGCAAACTTAATTAGAGATAGGATAATGTCTATTAACGTGCCATCAGTGTTTTGACCATTGAGACTAATATTTGAGAAGTATTTTTTATAAACGATTTTACTTCTTTGTTTCTCTGGTAGAGCTTCATTGATACGAACAAATTCCGCTATAGCACGATAGATCCACGTAGAAAGATTATAAATGAAGTCTTTCTGTTCCGTGCTTAACTGCTCATTTCTAAAAGCTTGGTCAACATCTATAATATTTTCTGGTTTAAACTTGTTAAACACAGTGCATTTTTCATCTTCATCGTTATAATCAAGAATAACTTTGGGAAGAATAAATACACAATCGTTGATTGATGGATTATAAAAATATCCAACATTCTTGATACGACATGTCCCATCGTTTTCGTAGGGTGATTCTCCACCAAGTAAACCACGGACTTTGTCTGCAGGATATGGAAATTCTTCAATCAGTAGTTTCATCTACGATATTCAGTAATTTTTAGATTCCAATCCTTACTTTCAACTGCATCCTTGAGTTCTTTCATCTTGTTTGTGCCACCCCAACCATTAGTTGATATATAAATTGGTTCTCCATTGCACTCAATTGTGTTAACACGAGGGTTATCATCTGTTCTACGTTCAAATTCCTCTTGACTTTCTATAAAGTGAGAAACAATGTTACCTAACTGTTTCCACTCCTCGATAACCTGAGACGCAGACATATCTGGATTACTGTCAATATATCGACGAACTAACTCTGTGGCTAAATGCTTTTTATCATATTTTCCCGAACCATTTATCTGATATTTTGTAAAATCTTTCCCATCTTTGGAGTCATCTCCGTCATCGCTACCACTCTCATCAAGATATTTTGATAGCTCATCAGGATCGGGTTCATCCTTTATATAAATTTTCTCAACTTCAAGTGCGTCGAGGTATTCCACTACATGTTCCTTAATAGCGTTACCATTTGCATCAAAGAAAGTGGAGAACGCATATTTCTTGCCAAAAGGAGACTCTTCTTTCTCTGCTGTTGCATAGTCCTTCACTACATCATTCCAGATATAGAAAATAACTTTGCTTACAAAGAGCTTCCAATCAAGGATCCTCTTCTCATTTGGCTTGATAAACCAATAGCCGAGTTGTTTATCTTCAGACTTCGTGAGATCCCAAATCTTATCATTGACTTTTGAAATAAAGGACGACCATTTATAGTAGAAACCTCCGACAGCTAAAATGTGCTCTTTCTCGCCTGGCTTTATTGCTGTGTACCTCATATCCCAACGACGCTTAAACGCAGAATCAATCGGGAAAAGAGATTGGTCTGAGGTATTCATCGTTGCATAGATGAATAAATTGCTGGGTAAGCACATCTCGTCTCCATTCTTGATGTCATCGGGAATTCCCTCAATGTCAGCTAAGTTTTCTGCGATATATGCCTTCAAATCAGTATCAGGCACTATTCCGTATGTAGATGCTCCTGATAAGTCGCGGTCGAGGAGTTGGAAAATGTCACCGAAAATTTGTGCACAATTGCCTCGGTTAATTTCCTCAATCACAAGATAGAATGGTAAAGTAGTATTCTTCCATGCCGAGATGTAAGCATTAACAAAGGCTTGACCTCTAAACGCATATTCTATTTTGCCATCATTCATAGTCGGCTTATAGCAACCTACAAATGATGAATAGTCAGTATCAGGATGGAATGTTGTGCGGATATGCCGTTTGTCTTTTACGATTTTATTAACCTCATGAGACTTACCCGTTCCAGGTGCTCCAAAATAGATAACTTGACGAGGCTCTGCATTAAAAGTATCTAGTATATCCTTTGATTCAGCCATTTCTAAGTCAAATGGATAATCGTCTAATTTGGGAGCAATTGACAAAGATGTATCAACACGTTTTGCGTATTCTCTTAATTCCCCTCGTGTATCGGGATTTACATCAGCTAAACCTTTATCGTGTAAAATATATGGATGAAGACCATTTCTTAGGAAAGAGTCTAAAACCCTCGTAGTACCTTTAAGTTCAACTATGCCTTTATAGTCAACATCATTCATACCCTTATTTAAGAACGAATCATATATTCCCAATAGGTCAAAATCAAGAATCTTTTCATCGGTCTCTGTAATTCTAAAAATAGTAGGTTCAACAAATGTAACTAGAAGTCTCTTCATTAATGGAGAGATAAGGTCATCGTCTTCATCTTTTAGCCAACATTTTAGAAAATTATTCCTTTCAGAATCGGCAAAACGATTTAGGAACAAGTCAATTATGTCAATATTTGTTGAAAAATCAATTTTTTTAGGATATCTTTTCCCACCAGTTCTTTCAATACTTTCAGACTGTCCAGGTGTGGTGAAGTTAATTCGACCAAGTCTAAAAAACAATTGAATAGCAACCTGTAATGCTTCAATCTGAGAAGAAACAAGAGGATTGTTCAAAATTATATTAATAAAGTCATTTGTCTCACCAATAGAGTTAATTATATTGGAAGCTAAATTTTCTTCTATGGTTGCATTCGATAAGAATGAAGAACTATCAATAAGATAATTAACCGAAGCTTTCCTATCGTTATTAATGTAAATGAGGTACAGTAACGCGATAAGTTTCCTTGGACTAGGTAAAGACGATTTAATCCCAAGTCTAGGATTATTTAGTTCTCGATTTTTTAAAGGCTGAGGATAATTCATATTGTAGAGTTATGTTTTGCTATTACTTTTGCTATTTCATATGCGAGTAATGGGGGTACTGCATTCCCGACCTGCTTCATTTGAGACGTTCTATTCCCACAGAATACATATGAATCCGGGAAAGATTGTATTCTCGCGGCCTCTCTAATTGTAAGACACCTATCAAGAATAGGGTGAGTAAAGCGTCCTGAAGAAGGAGTATCAAAGCGAGTGGTTATAGTGGGAGCATAGCCATCTTCTAAGAGCCTACACCAAGTTCCACTATATATAGATTTTGTTAAAAGTTCTTTAGGAAGGACTTCTTTTCCTTTACCTTTTGGAATAAGTGCTAATTTAGCTAAGGCTGCTTTAGAATGGTTAGTAGCTACATGATTGTGTAAGATAGTTTCAGAACCTCTAAGCAATCGTTGATACTCCGAGTTTGGAACTTTATCATAGGTAGTTTCTTCTACGCCTTCTCCAGATTTTATAAATGGTAAATCATAAATCGCATCAGCAATAGTACACTTTTTCCCATTAGGTTTAGGTAACTCAATCGTTTTGTCGCCAAGTGTCCCGATAAAAACCGCTCTTCGTCTGTCTTGTGGAATACCAAAATCTAATGCACAAAGTACTCCACAAGAGACAGTATAACCAAGGTCGCTAAATGCTAATATGATTTGTTTTCTAAAATATCCCTCTGCTGTAGTAATTATATTTGGCACATTTTCCAAGACAAAATATTGGGGCTTAAACTCTCTTACAAAATCTACAAATCTTTGAAAAAGAAAATTTCGAGGATCATCAAGTTTTAGTCGTTTGCCTTTTTGTGAGAATCCTTGACATGGAGGTCCGCCAATTACAACATCTATATTAGGATGTCTCTTATGTATTTCAGTGAAGTCGAGTTTGCAAATATCTTCGTTGTAAACATCGGTGAATTGGTGGTTAAGTTTATAAGCCTTAGCTATTGAAGTATCATATTCAACAGCTAATGATATAGTGAATCCAGCTTTTATAAATCCTTGAGACAATCCACCTACACCTGCAAATAAGTCAGCAACATTCATTTTAGGCGAATTGAGGCATTATTAAAATATTCTTCGGACAATTCTATCCCGAGAAACATGCGATTAGAACCGGCGCATGCAACGCCAGTACTACCGCTTCCCATAAAAGGATCTAATACAACCCCATCTGGATTTGATAAAATGTCAACAAAGTGTTTCATTAGGGCAATAGGCTTTTGAGTTGGATGATTCCCATTCCTATGCTCTTTAGAAGAAATTGTAGAAGTTTCAATAAAATCGTGGATTGGATTACCTCCATTGTTAAAAACACCGGTAGTAGCATCGTTAACAAAGTAGATCCAACTTTCAGTCGAATTTATAAAATGGAGATTCATATTACGAGGCATTGGATTCGTTTTATGCCATATACCAACTGTTTTATAATAGAACTTATTTTTTTCAGCAAGATCAATTAATGTCTCAGCCTTGATTATTGACATAAAAATAATAAGGTTCCCTCTTTTTTTCAATACTCTATGACACTCTCTAAGAAAAATATCCATTTGCTTAGTCCATTCATCAAATTCTAAATCATCCCATCCTTTGCCGGAAAAATGATTAGAACGCAAATTTCTCAGATTGGTTCCTCTCTTTTTCATGAACAAACCTAAATTATATGGAGGGTCTGTAAGAATGAGATCCACACTGTTATCAGGAATTGAAGACATTTTAACTAAACAGTCGCCGTTTGCAATAAATGTCAATGGATTAAGAGCTATGAATGGAGCATTCTCAGTAAGGATTTTGTCAATTTGCTTAGATTTAATAGAATTTTTAGTGGTTTGAATAATACCACCTATCTCATCATTATCAAATAACGATGGAGTGTACTTGTAACCCAATAATGGCTCGCACAAAGCCTGCATTGTTTCAGTTAGTATAGGATATGGTTTATTCATTCCGTTTGAACAAAGGACATTCAAGTATGCAGGTCCGCATCTAACCCTTTTGAGACTACTTGAAAGTCCACTTATATATTTTTTAGAAGTTGTTGCTAATAATATAGATTGGTCTTTTGTCTGCGTAAATGTATAATTGACTGCAAAGATAATAAAAAAATCGAGAACGAGACTAAAAGAATTAAAGATTGATTAGTAGTTTCCGATGACCACAATGAATGGAAGTGCGGTTTCTTCGCAAGAGTGGATCGAATAGTTTTCCTGCATAGCTTCGTATTATTTGTCCATTTTTCAGATAAATTACATTACACTAAAAAGTTAATAATTTTCTTTATATTATTATAATAAGTCTACTATTATTTAATAAGTAAGGACAAATATTCATTTTTTAGGCTTCAAGTATTTTAGTGCGAGAGCTGAATTCTGAGTCGTGGAGTTTGGCAAATGCGCGGAGATATTTGCGGAGCGATGATGCCATTTCGCGTGTTTCCTGGAGGACATTTATATAGACATAAAGAACGGTCATTGTTGACGGGTCTCCCTCGTGAAGTTGCTCAAACAGGCGGTGGTAGGTGTCAGAAACCATATCTTTGATTTCGTCGCCTTTGTGTCGGAGTGTTGGGATAGCGTCTATCGCACCGGTATTCATCAGGTCGATAGTGTCGTTGAGAAGTATATTAACTTGGGAGCGAATCATTTCAAGTTCTTCGACATATTGAGAGGGGAGTGGCAAGAAGTTGTTTTCAACGTGTTCTTTACACATTTCATTGATACGTCGTAGGTTGTAGAGCAGACTCATACAGCAGTTGTTGCTCAGGTGGAACCAGGCACTCTTTTCAAGGGCTGTTTCGTGAGTTACAAGTCGCATACAAAGTGTTTCCCTACGACGTGCATTCTTGAGAATTCGCTTCTCCATGATAAGGCTCTTTTCAGCTTTTGTTAATTCACGGGCATTTTCTTTGATGAAGGCTTCGACAACTCCGTTATATAGTTCGCGGGTGTATTCGATAAATGCTTTTTGCTGTTCTCCGATGTATGTTAGAGTCAGATCCCAGGTCTTTTGCTTGTCATCATTAGTGATAATAGTCTGGAAAAGGGTATCGCCATCTTCTTCGGCTTGTTTTTCTTTGAAGCGTTTATTGCTTCGATAGATGAGCCAGAGGGTGATTATTGCTAAGGCAAACATTACCCAATGACCGCCAAAGTGCATGGCAAGTACAATTACTCCGGCACCGATAAATGCAGCTCCGGCAGTTATAAACCAGCCACCGATAACCGAGATTACACCGGTGATGCGAAACACGGCACTTTCACGTCCCCAGGCACGGTCGGCGAGAGATGTGCCCATCGCAACCATAAAGGTGACAAATGTGGTTGAAAGCGGCAGTTTCAATGATGTTCCCAAGGCAATCAGCGTGCCGGCAAGAACAAGGTTGATTGACCCACGGATCAAATCAAAGGCGGCGCCTTGTTCCATTATCGTTTCATCGACATTAAATCGGCGGTCAAACCATTGACGAACGCGTAGTGGTGTGATTCGTTTTATCCAACCCAAAACTGAGAGAGTCCAACGCACCAAACGGCGAGCGATTTTTGAAGAACCGAACATTTCGTCGCCATCGCCTTGAGAGCCAAGTCCGATTTCAGTTTTTGAAACATTCTGTGCTTTCTTTGATGTTGCGAGTACCACTACCATAATTACACCTGCACCGATGAGGAAATATATTGGAGTATTCGATGGTCCGTTGAGCGAACTCATCAAGAAGCCGTGAGCGTCACCGCCACCGCCACCATTGGCGATATAGTCTTGATATGAGGCAAGTCCGGTTAACGGCACGCCGATAAAGTTTACAAGGTCGTTGCCGGCGAAAGCCATTGCGAGTGCAAATGTTCCCATAAGCACAACCACTTTCAACACATTGACTTTCAATGCGTGGAGCAGTTGCATCAGCACGGTGAATCCGCCGAAGCAGTATAGAATGATGCTCAGCGTATGATCATTAATCCACGTCTTGACTTCAGGAGTCATAAAAGACAAGTCTTTAGCCCCCTTTATAATGATAAAATAGACAATCGCTGTTGCGCAGATACCACCAAAAATTCCGATTTTCCATTTTAAACGGCTTTTATATTCAAATGTGAATATTGTTCGTGACAAAAACTGCACGATCATACCGAATACAAAGGCTATGGCAACCGATAAGAATATACCCAAGATAACCGACAACGCTTTTTCGGTGTTCAGCAAGTCATTCAAGCCCAGGTCAACTCCGCCTGCCATTTTGATGAGGGTAACCACAAAGGTAGCTCCGAGCAATTCAAAAACCAGCGAAACGGTTGTAGAGGTCGGCATTCCGAGCGAGTTAAAGATGTCAAGAAGTATGATGTCGGTAACCATTACCGCCATAAATATGCAGATGAGGTCGTAGAACGAGAAGTTTTCGGGTCGGAAGATGCCGTGTCGGGCAATATCCATCATTCCGTTACTCATTGCCGCACCTAAAAATACGCCGATTGATGCTACGATAATGATTCGCTTAAAAGAAGCTGCTTTAGAACCTAAAGCCGAGTTCAAAAAGTTTACGGCATCGTTGCTCACCCCCACTGATAAGTCAAAAACTGCCAATATAAAAAGGAAGATGATAACGCACAAAAAAAGGATGTCCATTTGTTATGTCGGTTAATTAAAAATTTATTTTCAATGCAAAGGAACTCTATATTTATTACAAAAAAAGGCTCATAAATGTTGAGCCTTTGAATAATGTATTTAACAAATGCCGATAGCACTGTTGATTAAATTCAGTTTATTCCATTTTGGAATATACAGTTTATAGCATTGACAGCGCAAGCTTGATGGCTTGTTCAACCTTGACGTCGGGCGTACTTTGCAGAATTTTTGTGACCGCCTTTTGGCTTGCCGGTTTGGGGAAACCGAGCATGACGAGAGCGGCGACTGCTTGGTCTAAAACATCGTTGTCGGCTACTGATGGCATTAAGGTTGGGGCAACACCATCGCCGGCTGGTTTAACTTTATCCTTGAGGTCGATGATGACACGTTCGGCAGTTTTGGCTCCGATGCCTTTGACAGCTTTAAGACGTTTGCTATCGCCCGAAGTGATGACAACTTCGAGTTCGGCTGGCGCAATAGATGACAAAATCATTCGTGCGGTGTTGGCTCCGACCCCCGAGACACCTATAAGAAGTCTGAACAGGTCACGCTCGCGAGTATCAATGAATCCAAACAATTGATGAGCATCCTCACGAATAACCTCGTGGACATAAATTTTTGCTTCGGTTTGACCTTGAAGCGGGGTAAAAGTCGAGAGGCTAATGCTCATTATGTATGCCACTCCCGAGGTGGTTTCGATGACAACGTCGGTTGGAGTCAGGTTGGCGATTGGTCCTTTAATGTATTCAATCATCAGTCAAAAGTAATTTTGTGAGCCTTGATTTCGTTGCCGAGAAACAGCGTAGCCATTTCGGCAAATTTATCAGGTTGTTCGGTTGTTAAAAAAGTTGAGGTGCCGTTTTTAGAGCACTTTGATTCAATTTCGGGATGACGTTTGAGATAGTCGGCGAGACTTTCTGCCACAATCTGTCCCTGACTGATAATCTTAATGTTATCAGGCAGATAGTGACGTATTTTTTTGTATAGGATAGGGTAGTGGGTACAGCCGAGAATGACTGTGTCAACTTCGGGCGATTTTTCGAGCAACCGGTCAATCTCTTGTTTGACAAAATAATCGGCACCCGGTCGGTCGGCTTCGTTATTTTCGATTAACGGAACCCACATCGGGCACGCCACACCGGTCGTTTTGAAATCGGGGAACAGCTTGGCTATCTCCATATCATAGCTTTGAGAGGTGATAGTGCCTTGAGTTGCAAAAAGTCCGATGTTACCTTTCGGGGAGAGACTTCCGAGTTGCTCGACTGTCGGTCTGATAACGCCGAGAACACGCCGGTCGGGTGCAATAGCCGGCAGGTCGTGTTGCTGAATTGTACGCAAAGCTTTTGCCGAAGCCGTATTACAAGCCAGTATGACAAGGTGACAACCCTGTTCAAAAAGATACTTGACCGCTTGAAGTGTAAACTCATAGACAATCTCAAATGAACGGTTGCCGTATGGTGCCCGGGCGTTATCGCCCAGATACAGATAATCAAACTGAGGTAATCGCTGACGAATTTCGCGAAGAATTGTCAGTCCGCCATATCCTGAGTCAAATATGCCGATTGGACCCGGTTTGTCTGATAGGTTCAAACTACTCATCATTTATATAATTAAACGAGTTCGCCAATAAGAGTTGCCGATGAAGCATCGGTGATTTTTACCGTAACCGTGTCGCCCGATTTTACCAGCTTGTCACGAGTGAAAACGACGGCTTTGTTACCTTCGGTGCGACCGACCATCTGGTCGGCACTGCGTTTTGCACGCCCTTCGACCAGCACTTTAAACTCGCGACCGATATCTTTGCGGTTTGATTCGAGCGAAAGCGCATTTTGAAGCGCGATCATACGGTTTAGGCGGTCAATCTTGACATCTTCAGGCACGTTATCTTTCATTGTTCGTGAAGCGAGAGTTCCGGGTCGTTCAGAATATTTGAACATAAACGATGCGTCAAATGCAGCCTCTCTCATCAGGTCAAGAGTCTGTTGGAAATCATCTTCCGACTCATTGTAAAATCCGGTGAAAAGGTCAGAGGTGATGACACAATCGGGAATTTGACGGCGTATGGCTGCGATTCGTTCAAGATAATGTTCGCGGGTGTACTTGCGGTTCATATCGCTCAAAACAGAGTTAGAGCCAGACTGAACCGGCAGGTGGATATGGTTGCAGATATTGTCGTGACGGGCGATTGCCGAGATAATTTCATCGCTCATGTCTTTGGGATGAGAGGTCGTGAAGCGTACTCTCATTTCCGGAGCGGCGTCGGCAACCATTTCGAGAAGTTCGGCAAATCCGGTTGTCTTACCGGTCTCAGGGTCAACAAAATTGTAACTGTTGACATTCTGACCGAGCAATGTAACTTCTCTAAATCCACGCTTTTGAAGGTCGGCAAGTTCATTCAGTATGCTCTTTGGCTCTCGGCTTCTCTCGCGACCGCGGGTATATGGAACAATACAGTATGAACAGAAATTATTGCAACCGCGCATGATGCTGATAAAACCGCTCACGCCGTTGGCACCGATTCGTCGGGGAATAATGTCGCGGTAGGTTTGCGTTGTCGAAAGCTCGGTGTTGATAGCCTTTTCGCCCGATTCGGCGGCTGCGAAAAGTTCGGGGAGTTCGAGATAGTTGTCCGGCCCGGCAACGATATCAACGTCATAATTGTCGATGAGGTCTTGTCTGACACGTTCAGCCATACATCCGATTACACCGATAATTATTTTCGATTGATTTTTGCCACGTTTACGACGCATGGCGTTGAGCGTGTTAAGACGGCTGAATATCTTTTGCTCGGCATTGTCACGTATTGAACAGGTGTTCAGCAAAATAGCATCGGCATCGTCAATCGATTCACAGATGTCATATCCCGCCATACCCATCACCGAAGCAACGACTTCGCTGTCGGCAACGTTCATCTGGCAACCATACGTTTCAATAAAAAGGTTTTTTGAACCGTTATGTTGTATGTTATTGTCATTCATATCAATAGAGTCGAATTTATGCAATAGACAAATATAAATTTTAATAATATTTTGAGAATCGCATTTATTTATGTAATTTTGTGCAAAATTACGAAAACTATAAGTTTATCACAACATTTCTGTAGAATAAAAAATATACCTTAATAAATAGACCGATAAAGAAATGGCATTTAATTTTATCACAGCAGAAGAAGCTGCTGAAATGATTAAGCATGACGACACATTCGGATTGTCAGGTTTCACCGCTCCCGGTACACCCAAAGCAGTCCTCGAAGCTGTCGCAAAAAAAGCTGAAAAAGCTCATGAAAATGGTGAAGAATTCAAAGTAAACGTATTTACCGGTGCGTCAACAAACGACCACGTTGACGGTATTCTTGCCCGTACAAACACAATGGGACGTCGCGCACCTTATCAGAACACTCCTGATTTACGTAAACGCATCAACTGTCACGATGCTCACTACTTTGACCGTCACCTTTCTGAAATGGCTCAGGAAACCCGTTACGGCTATTATGGCAAAATCGACTATGCTGTAATCGAAGCGGCTGATATCACTCCTGATGGCGAAATCATTCTTGGTACAGGTGTCGGCAACGTTCCCACCTACGCAATGATGGCTGATAAGATCTTTATCGAGCTCAACGAGAAACTCCCCAAATCAATTCTCGGTATGCACGATATCTATCTTCCCCAAGATCCACCTTATCGTCGCGAAATTCCTATCTTCCATGCTAATGACCGCATCGGTAGCCCGGTTCTCAAAATCGACCCCAAGAAAGTTATCGGTGTCATCAAGACAAACTCATACGACGGCGTAAAACCGTTCACCGAACCCGATGCTGTCTCAAAACAAATCGGTTCAAACGTTGTTGGATTCCTTCTCTCGGAATACCGCAAAGGCAACCTTCCCAAAGAATTCCTTCCCCTGCAGTCAGGCGTGGGTAACGTTGCAAACGCCGTTCTCTATGACCTTGGCGAAAGCACCGAGCTTCCCACATTCATGATGTACACCGAAGTTATTCAAGATGCAGTTCTTGAACTTCTCAAAAAAGGGAAATGTACATTTGCCAGCACCTGTTCAATGACATTCAGCGACAAGACCGAAGAAGAACTCTTCAGCAACCTTGATTTCTTCCACGACAAAATTTTGATGCGTCCTGCCGAAATCTCAAACAACCCCGAGGTTATCCGTCGATTAGGTGTGATCGCAATGAATACAGCACTCGAAGCCGACATCTTCGGTTGCGTAAACTCAACCCACGTTCTCGGAACACGCATGATGAACGGTATCGGAGGATCAGGCGACTTCACCCGCAACGCCTACATCTCAATCTTCTCATGTCCTTCAATCACCAAAGAGGGCATGATCAGTAACATCGTTCCTATGGTTGCACACCCCGACCACTCAGAACACTCGGTTGACATTCTCGTTACCGACCAAGGTGTTGCCGACCTTCGTGGCAAAGACCCCGTACAGCGTGCCAAAGCCATTATCGAAAACTGTGCACATCCCTACTACAAAGAACTCCTCTGGGATTACCTCAAGCTCGGTAAAGGCGGACAAACACCCCACTCACTCGCCGCAGCATTCGCAATGCACGTCGCATTCTCAGAATCAGGCGATATGCGTAACGCCGACTTCTCACGCTACTGCTAAACAAAAACATACCAACTCCCCAAAGAGATGTATCTCCCCGATACATCTCTTTTTTTATACCTTAAAATTAAATAGTAAAACCATCCTCCAACCACCCACATTTGTCACCTTTTTCAAC
>CAMWIM010000070.1 GCA_947174335.1 uncultured Porphyromonadaceae bacterium
TTCGCCTTCAATAGTTGACGTGTCATAGTCTGACTCGCGCGGTTTAATCGGTACAAGCAACTTGTTGAAATCGACCGAGAGTGCAAGATTGTGACGGTCGGCAACGGGATATTTGAAAGTGGTGCCGAGTCGCAGGTTTGTCGGAAGAAAAGCCACATCGGCTCCGTGATTATAGTTCACCTTTGTGCCGATATTTGATATGTTCCATCCCCAAGACCATTGACATTCACTCCGCCCTATTATCGGATATGTGGTGAAATATCCTGCTATATCACCCGAAAATGCCGATGCTCCGGTTAACATATCTCCGGCGTATGTATCGGCAAACCCAAGGTCGCTGTAGATATACCTCAACACAATTGCCATCGAATATTTTTGTGACAGTTTGAGTGAATATCCCCCGTCAACCGACATCTCGTAAGGATGAATCGTCATGTCGGGCGCACCGCTGAAACTGTTCAGTGTCAGATTGCCCAGCGAGAAGTAGCGCAACGAGAGTGAAACCGACTGATTGTCATATTGCCCCGGCTTATAATAGCCTGTAAGGTTGGTCAGAAAAATATCATTTACAAGGCTCCGCATCCAGGGTGTATAGCTGAGCGATACTTCGCCACGGTTAAACGCAAAGGCATATTTTGCCGGATTCCAGAATTGGGCGTTTGCATCGGGTTCGGTTGCCGCACCGATGTCTCCCATAGCCGCACCGCGTGCGTCAGTTGCTATCAGAAGCGAGTTAACCCCGGTATTGACGGGGTTAAACTGTGAGTCTTTGATATTGTCATCAGCCATCGCAATCATCGGGACGACTGTCGTGGCTGCCATCAAAATCAAGCCTCTGAAACCTAACATTTTAGCCGAGTTTTCGGGAGTAGTTTATAAATTTATATTTGAGACCCGAACGCTCGTCAACTTCAAATGGAGTTGACTCGGTCACGACCCAAACGTTACTGTCGATTTCGGGGAAAAATGTGTCGGGATTTTCAGCTTCATCATCAACAAGGGTGATGAAAAGATTGTCGGCAAGTGCCATTGTCTGGCGATAGATTTCGCCGCCTCCTATTATAAATATGTCGCTGTCAGATTGCTGTGCAAGTTCGATTGCCTTGTCGAGCGAGCTGACTGTTTCGATATTTGGTGCGGTATAAGAGGAATCGCGCGTAATCACAATATTCCGACGACCGGGCAAAGCACCTTTGGGGAGCGATTCAAACGTCTTTCGTCCCATTACCACCGGACACCCCATTGTCAACGCCTTGAAGCGTTTGAGGTCGTGTGAAATATGGTAGGGCATATCGCCTTGGCGACCAATCGCATTGTTGCGGTCAACCGACACAATGATATTTATCTTATTCTGCATAAAGAAGATAGGGGCGACGCTGATTCTTGAATTTTTCAACATCATCAGCCCATGTTGCTTTAATTTCTTCAGCCGATTTTCCGTCTTTGATCATTTGACGTATGTCACCGTTTCCGGCAAGCAGTTCAAAGAATCGGGTGAAAAATTCGTCACCGAGGTTGGTATTGTTGTAGGCATCGATAACGTATGAGAAGTCAACCCCTTTGGCAATGATTTCTTCATTGCTGAGGTTGCGCAGGTCGCGACCGTGGCAAAGTTTGTCGAGCAACGGAGGATTTTTCGCACCGTCAACACTGCGGGGAGTAAAGTCAAATGTTCCGTTCTTGAAGTCGGGGTGACCGTACATTTCAAAAGGCGCATCAGTCCCACGGCCAAGGCTCACGGGTGTACCCTCAAAATAGCAGGTTGAGGGGTAGAGATAAATTGCGTGATTGTTTTTGAGGTTGGGCGACGGAGCGATCGGAAGCTCATATCGGGTCTGGTGAGTGTAGTTTTTACAGGGGATAACTGTCAAAGGAATTTTTGCACCATCCTTGAGCCATCCCTCGCCGTTAGCCATGCGGGCGATTTCGCCGAGAGTCATTCCGTGAACGGTTGTGATAGGCAATCGACCTACTCCCGACTGATATTTCATGTCGAGAATCGGACCGTCAACATACATCCCGTTGGGGTTAGGGCGGTCAAGAACCATAAACTCTTTGTTGTCACGAGCAGCTGCATTCATGAGGTCAATCATGGTGCAGTAATAGGTATAGAATCGAAGGCCAACATCCTGAATATCAGTCACGATAATGTCAAACTGATCCATAACCTCTTTTGACGGGTAGCGAGACTTGCCGTCATAAAGCGAAGCGATTTTGATTCCGGTAACCGGGTCAACCGAACTGCTGACGTGTTCGCCGGCATCGGCTTTACCGCGGAATCCATGTTCGGGCGAGAAAATTGTTGTAACATTCAAACCCTCTTCAAGCATCAGGTCAAGCACGTGTTTGTCGCCAACCATTCCGGTATGGTTTGAGAGAAGGGCAATGCGTTTACCTTTAAGACGAGGAAAGTAATCGGCAGTACGGGCTGCACCAACGATAACTTCCGAGTTGTCAGCTGCCTGAGCCGGCCTGCATGCTGCCAATGTTATAACAGTGACAAGAAGGATAGAAAATAATTTTCTCATTGTGTGGATAATGATTTATAGGGTTTAAGTTGATATTTTCTCCAAAGTTACACCCTTTTTGCCAATTAAGCAAAATTAATCACAATATTAGTGTAATCCATTATCATATTTGTTCCTGTTGAATAATACAAATTTAAACATACTATGACGAAAAAGTGGGTATTTGCCCACTTTTTCGTCATAAGCCCTACAATTATGGTTATAAAAAGAGAAAAATATCTTAATCAGCTTATAGCTGCTTGTGATAACGGACTGATTAAAATTATCACAGGTATTCGTAGATGTGGTAAATCATATCTACTGTTTAAAATATTTTATCAGTATTTGATTTCAGAAGGAGTCAATGATGATAATATTATAAGAATTCCTTTTGATGATTGGGATTATAAAGACTATTGTAATCCTGAAAATCTTATGGAATATCTTAAGAGTCGTGTAAAGAATAATGAAAAATATTATCTGTTATTTGATGAGGTTCAATTACTCCATAACTTCGAAAGTGTCCTAAATGGGCTTTTACGTAAAGATAACCTTGATATATATGTGACCGGTAGCAATTCAAGATTTTTATCAACTGATATTGTTACTGAGTTTCGCGGTAGAGGAGATCAAATTCATGTTTATCCTCTATCTTTTTCTGAATACATGTCAGTTGATACTCGTCATCCGATAGATGCATGGCCCGACTATTATACCTATGGAGGATTACCACAAGTACGCTTGCTTGAAGATGACCATAAGAAGATCGACTATTTACATAATTTATATGCAAGTGTATATTCAGTCGATATCCTTGACCGCCATAAAATTAAAAACAAAGATGAATTCAATGAGCTTGTTCAAATAATGGCATCGTCTATAGGGTCTCCATGTAATCCTCTGAAATTGTCAAATACTTTTAAGTCGGTTAAGAAAACTGTGTTGGGCGATAAAACGATAGCTCGATATCTTACTTATTTACAGGATTCTTTTATTATTGAAAAAGCTTTACGATATGACGTAAAAGGTAAGAAATACATTAACAGCTTGAGTAAATATTATTTTACTGACATGGGCATCAGAAATGCCTTACTCGATTTTAGACAGTTGGAAGAAACTCACATCATGGAGAATATCATCTTTAATGAGTTAAAAATTAGAGGATATTCGGTTGATGTCGGATCAGTAGAAAAACGAGAAATTTCAAATGATGGCAAACGTACCCGCCAAAATTTTGAGATCGATTTTGTAGCTAACCTCGGCAGTGAACGTTTCTATATTCAATCGGTATTCAAAATCCCTTCTGAAGAAAAGATGAAACAAGAATCAGCCTTTCTTCTGAATATCGACGATTCTTTCAAAAAAATTATCATAGTTAAAGATGTAATAAAGCCTTATCGAAATGAATCGGGCATCCTCATTCTTGGTCTGTTTGATTTCTTACTTAATCAAGATAGCCTAAACTTGTAATACTCCAGATTAATGTCAATTCAACCACAACGCGCGTCTCCTTTGCGGGGGACGCGCGTTGTAATCTTCCAATTTTGAGTTCAGATGAATTTTGGTATGAGAATAAGGAAGATGCTTGAATTTTAGTTTGGTTATGAATTTTATATGGTTATGGGGTGAGGTGGCTTATCGGATATCGTAATCTTTAAGCATTTCCTGGAGGCGCTGACGTGCAAAGAAGATGCGGCTTTTTACTGTGCCGAGGGGAAGATCCATCTTTTCTGCAATTTCGTTGTATTTGTAACCCTGTACGTGCATTGTGAAGGGCACACGATATTCGTCAGAGAATGAGTTGATAGCTTCGTTGATCTCTTTTGCCGCGTATGAACCTTCGGGAGTTTCAAAACCTGATTCCTGGGGAAGGTTGAGGTGATAGAGATCTTCGGTCTGGTCGATGATTGTTGCTGAGCGAACAACTTTACGGTAGTTGTTGATAAAGATGTTGCGCATGATTGTAAACACCCATCCCTTGAAGTTTGTGTTTTCGACATATTTCTCTTCGTTGTCGAGAACTTTCAAAGTTGTGTCTTGGAGTAAATCGTAAGCGTCGTCACGATTAGAAGTTAACATATAAGCAAAGTTAAGAAGGTTGCTTTGGATGTCGAGGAGCTTGGTTTGGATGTTTGATGAACTCATAATTGTAAATTTTAAATGTTTGAAATTTTATAGTTGAAATTTTAGTAACGTTTGTGTTACGTTTTGATTACACTGCAAAGTTACAAATTAAATTTGTGTTACAAAATTATTTCACAACTTTTTTTCAAAAAAAATGCACTTTTTTTCAAAAAATTTCTTAAAGCACTGAAAATCAGTGAGAAAAATTTTCATAAAAAATTGATATTTTTTGTGTCAGATGTTACAAAATGAATATTATGTTGTAAATCATGTGTCAATGGTGTAAAATTCATCCTGTTTTGTAACAGGAATAAGACAAAAAAATCCCGTAAACCGGGTTGACGGTCTACGGGACGGTATGAAAAATTGTGTTATGAGTATTGGTTAAGCTCCTTTTCCAAGTCGAACGGCAGTTTTGGCTGCTTCGTTTCGTACTTTTTCGCTGAAGTTTGAATCGCCTGCAATTTCTACCATGCGGTCAGCGATTTCTTGTGAGCGATAAGAGTAGTTGAACCAACCGAGTGCTTCAACAAGTGTCACAAGCAGCTCTTCGTTGTCACATTTATTAATATATGTGAGAAGTGTCTCGACCGACGGGTGCAATGGATTGTTGCGAAGCTGGCGAATGAATAAGCGTGCTTCTCTCACGTTGGGTGTTTCTGATGAGATGTTGGCGATATCGTCGGCATACTTCTTGTTTGAGCAGCGTGACTCGATATCTTTCTTGGCATTTGACATCATCTCCTGCTCGTTGTAGGCGTTGCGGTAGGGACGCTGTTTTTCAAGCTCGGCGATGAGGGCGTCATAGTCATAAAGCGGCATAGCCATCTGCAACTGGAAGTTTACACGTTCTCCCTTGAGAGGATTTGCGTATGCTGTGATGATTGCCGGAATCAGTTCTGGGCTACCGTTCTTGCCGGCAAAGATTGTAGCAAAGCGACGTACAATCTCGTTGTTGTCGTTTAGCCCGAGCTCTATTGCTTTTATAAACTCTTTTCCCGGCGTTTTGGAAAGCAACATCAGAGCTGCATATCGCTCGATTGCGCTGGTCGATTTTTTGAAAAACTCAAGAGTCTGAGCGGGAGTATATGCTCCTGCTTCGATAAGCTTCTCAAGAGCCATCACTTTTACAGACGGAATCGATGAGGTTGTAATCTGTTTTTTCCAGAAAGAGGCAGGTGCCTCGGCAAGTGCGGCATTGAGGTCAAAACCGAGATCTGTTTTCGGTGCAAATGCAAATGTCGGATCCCCGATTATGTGCATCTCAAGAATAGGATTATATTTTGTGATATTACCGACGCGCATTCCTTCGCCAAGGAGTCCGATGTTTTTGTCTGACCATTTATCTTGAATAGAGTTGACCGAGTTAGCAATAGCAACCACGCAGTCACCTTTACTGAAGATGTATGCACCGGCAATATATTCATCATTGTTGAAGGCTCCGTTGAAACAAGCGTCGAGCATTACTATCCGTGCATTGGGATTATAGTTGGCAAAATCATGTATATAGAGGTCGAGTGTCGAGTCATAGATTGAATCGGCATCGACCGACTCTTTGTCGAGAACTGTCTTAAACCAATGAGCCGGAACGTCATACATCTTGGCATAGCGATTGATCGCTGAGTCAAGAGGAGTTCCCGACGAGACTGAGCTGCGGATTTTTGAACGGAAAAATCGTTTTGCCTCGTCGAGCTGACTGGTCACGTTGCGCGGGTCAACATAACGGTTGATATATTCTTTTTCAGTAGAACCGTGGTGATGAAGTAACGCCAATGACATTTCGGGACGTTGAAGTGTTGACATAATCACATATTTTCCCGGATTAGCCTGACGATGATCAAGAAAGTTGAATGAGTTTTGTTGTTGGCTCATCCATGGGAATTGCTGGTAGGCGTTTGCAACCTCATCGATTCGTGCGGTCATTGATTCAGAATTATATCCCTGACCCGAGAAAAGGAACATCTGTTGCATCTGCTCATTACGGTTCTTGACATTGACAACCTTTTTGAGATAGTCGCGAAGGTTCTCATATTTGTCTTTGCCGTTAAATGCCATGCTTTTTATACGTCCCGAATAAAGTTCAGGAACGACCTCGGCGGGTGAGTCGGAACGGAGACTGTAATAATATAGGAGCGGTTTCTTGGGGTCTTGAGTTATGAAGTCAAATTTCAGGTCAAGATCATCATAGAAACGGTCGGAGGGTACTGACGAGCGTTCAGGACGTTTCATATTTTGTACCGCCTTGAAAGCCGATGCAAAATGCTGTGCATCGAGAAGCATCGGAATGGGAATATCTCCTACGAAAACCATACCTTCGATCGGTGATTTTTTACGGGTTGCCATCGAACGGATGATTGAACGGATTGAATCGGGTGTAACATCAGAATTGATAACTACAATTTCGGTGTTTAGCCCTTGACGGCTTACAGCCTGAGCATACTGAATCAACTCGGGAGATACTTTTGATTGGCTGACGCTGTCAACAAATATTGCAAAACTGCGGGTTGCTGCGTTTGCCTGAAGCGATATTGTAATTGCAATAATCGCAATCAGATATTTAAAGATTTTTTTATTCACTTTATATAATTATATAATAATGTGTAATGTTAATTTAGAAGGAGAGGTTCAAACCACATTTGAAATTATTCAGCGACGTGTTTTTAAACATCTCTTTGGCATCGGCACAACGCATTGTTCCGCCCGATACAAATGCCCCGAGAATAACTTTGCCGACAGGTAGTTTACCCTCTATCTTGCCATTTACGTTGTAGGCGCTTGAGGTCAGGAAATAATACATTGGTAAAGAATATTCATTTTCAATGTCAATGCCGTTGAAGTCGCAGCTTGATGAGAGGTTCATATCATAACCGCCATCAACACCGACACCCAAACGCACTTTCTTGATATTGAAATATTTCGTTACATTAGCTTTGATGCCGAGGTTTGAATATTTCCTGAAATAAACCTCGGGATAGTTCTTGGTGTCGGAGGTTATATAGCCGACCCCGATACCGGCAGTCAGTGACGAAACGCCGTTGTTGTCAAGAATGTCAAAACGATAGGCTCCGTGGGCGGTGGTAAGACTCTCCTTATGTTTGATTGACGAGTTCATTACTTCCCAGACAGTCGTGCCGTTTTGAGTCGTATGCTTTTGGTCATACCATTTTCCTTTAACATCGTTTATCTCAAATCCAATTTCGATGTTGTGGGCTAAGCGTGTTCCGGTTATTGAAAAGCGGTCGGTTATGCCGATGACGGCGTTACTGAAATCCCCACCCAAGAAACGATAGGAACTTCCGCCGTCAATCGCGTTCTCCGACTCATTGCCATAGTTTACGGTTATGTAGTTTGACAGGTTGTCAGAGATTTTATATTTACCGTCAATTGATACAAACCATGATGTTCCTTTGCTGTCGCGTGAATATGCGTTGTTGCTATACGGATAGTTGGTGCCTAATCCGCTCATCAGGTAGAATTTGTAGTTGACAGCGGTTTGGAGGCAGGTGTAACGCTGCGATTCGCTGAAAAGGTTGATTCCGCCGGTGGCTCCAAGCGTGAATTTATCAGTGACATCAAAGTCAATACCGGGATTGAGTATAAAGCGCATTCCTTTGGTCTCGACACGCGGGTCCGATTCATCAGACATCACTCCTACGTTATAGTCGGCGTTTAATCCGAAACGTAAACGTGACGAAATTTTATATGCAAAACGTCCGTTGATAACAAAGCGGTCGGTTTTATAGTCGCTCGGTTTGTCGTCGGCAAGTATGAACGGATTTAATTTGTTTTGAAAGAGAGTTGAATTCCAAACGCGATCACGTTCTTTATAGCTGAAATAGCCAACTTCTCCCTCAAAGCTGATTTTATTAAGACGCGCAATGCCATAGACGTCAACATCAAATCCGTTAACATGACCCGATTTGTCGACATTATGATATTTACCGTTGTTCCAATAATATCCTGCGCTTATGACGGTTATATCGCCAAGTGGTATATCACTGATTGATACCGGATTTAACGCTCTGTATTCAATATTGTGGATATAGTTATAATCGGCATATTGAATCTGTTGGTCAACAATAGAGTTATTCCCTTCCCCGTCGGCAAAGGCGAGGAAAGGGAATAAAATACTGTTGCACAGCAGAGTTGCTATTAACTTGCGCATAAAGTTTTAATTAGTCAACAACTGATGGGATAATTCCGGGGGTCGGAACTACGTTGGGGATGAAGTCTTCGGTTGAGTTGTTTGTATCGCTGAGGATAGCACGACCTTCTTCAGTTACTTCAGCCACTTTACGACGAATTGCAAGACCGCAATATGCCGCTTCATTGAAGATTTTACCGGCATCTACTTCAGGGCGGAGACGAATAACCTGTTGATTGAGTTTGTCGGCATTGTTTACGATATTGATACCGTCAAGCACATATTCCTGAGGAATCATCAGGTATGGACCGGTTGTTGTATATTTTGGATTATACATGTAGTTATCCTCGTTTTCGGCATATTTGTAGGGATCTTCGGGAAGTTTGGCGAGGATAATTGCATTACCGGTATAAGGAAGTGTAAAGTAGTTTTGAGAACCGAAATGGAATATGATATCCATGTTGGGTACATTGGGGTTATCAATAGCTTTGTCGGGTTTATAGTCGGTCAAGCAAACTTCATAATTTGCATTTTCAAGGTTGACGGGCGAAATTTTTGCAGCTTCGTTAGTCGGATCATACATCTCGGTTGTGATTGCGGTATGATTCTGAGCTTGACCTGCTATTACAATTGCCTGACCGGGATTGATGGGGTATTTTTTACCGTCTCCGACAAATGCGATTGTATAGTAAGTGAGAGGATATTTATTCATCAACTCTCCATTTTCGTCAACCCATACCGAGGGAACTGTACCTTGGCTTCCCTCAAGAATACCGATAATACAGTTGTCAAGATAAAGAACCTCGTCAGAGTTGTTGTAGATTTCCATAAACTGGTCAGCCATGTAGGGTGACTTGCCGTTGGGCTTTACCATATTGTAGTAAACTTCGCTGAAGACAAGTCCGCCGGCTGCGCTTTCCTTCAAGTCAACACTGACGCTTGTATCTTCATAAACATCAGCTCCGAGTTTGGCTCCGTTATAAGCGAGAACTTCAGTACCTTTATTTGAGCGTAATGCCACACTGATGTCATAGATTCCGCCGGGAACAGTAAATTCATAACTTAATTTAATGTCGTTTTGTTTGAATTCGCGACCGGTTTGGGTATTGGTTGCGGTCACTGTACCTTCGGTTATGTCATCAATAGAAGTACCTTCGGGAAGATTCAATGTTACATTGAGATTGTAGTTTTTGGTCACGTCATCATCTTTCGAGCATGATGTTACGCAAACCATTACGACTGCTACAAGAGCATAAATAAACTTTTTCATAATGTTTGTTATTGGTTTTTGTTTTTAAAATTTCACTTTTATTTCTGCGCCAAAGTACATCGGGCTGTAAAGTTCCTTATACCCTCCGATCATATTCTGGCGATAGCTTCTGCTGAAGTTGAGAAAGTTGTTGGCGATACATGACAGCTCAAGAAATTGTTTGATCTCTTTGGTGAGTTTGAAATTGAGCGAGCATGTAATCGGATAATTCTGTTTATTAAAATATGTGTCTGTATAGTTTTGGCACAATTTGTCGGGGCGTTCAACCAGTGAGGGATCCCAGTCGTGATAGTTCATGTTCAAATCATAAAATCCGATTGGCTCCACCTGCAAGGTTTCGACACCGTTTGATGACACAACTTTTTTGTAGAGAGGTTCGCCCTTTGAATTTTCATAAATATTCTTGTAGCTTTCTTGCCAAACTACCTGTACGGTGGTTGAGAAAAGAAGCTTGATGACCGGAATATGTGTGACAAATCTAAAGTTTGTATTGAACCTCGACTGAATGCTTCCGCTCCCGGTTGGTAGCACTGCAAAATATTGATTGAACATCTGTACGCCGTTTGCATCGGTGCCGATAGCGATACGGTCAGAGTTGTATGATTTACCCATATTCTGACGTTTGATCCAGAACCATGCGCCGTCAATAATCAGTTCGGTTGCAATCGGTCTGATTCGTCCGAAATTGATTGAGTATTCGATACCGTGTTTGTTTGTGCGTATGTCGTTTGACGGAGTGTAGTATGATGCCATTTCGGTAATCTTGCTTGTCAAGGCTTTCTTTTCACTGCCGTCGGGCTGTGAATAATACAGGGCTCCTTCTTTATAGACCACCGTAGTGTTTGAATTGAGGTCGACTTGCGGAATCACATAGCGGTTGTAGTTGATGTTAAATATCTGGCTTACAAAGCCAAATTCATTGTTGACTTTTTCTTTGAAGAAAGTCACTGAACCGCTGATGCCGTGAACGCGCGCCTGAAGTCCGATTTCAAATTTATTTGCACGGGCAGGTTTGAGATCGGGGTTTGTAGTGCCGGGAACAACAACGGTTGTCATCACGGCAATGTTTTTAGGGTTGTTGATTCCTTGGAAACTGTTGTAGTTTACATAGTCAAAATATGCCGGTGTTGGATAGAGGCTCGCCATCGTCGGCATCTTTGAAGCTATACCGTAACCGCCGTTGACAGTCAGCATTTCAAACACCGAGTTGTTGTGAGATGATAAAATCTGGTAGTAGGCGTTGATACGAGGGTCAATCACTGAAATGTTACCACGGTTAGCCTCTTTTTCATTAACAAAGAGATAGTTAAATCTGACACCGGGTTGAATGGCAAGCAATGTGCTACCGAGATTGAATTCGGTTTTGTCTTCAAGAAACGCCGATAGCGAAGGCATTCCCGGAACATCTTTATATGAGCGGGGACGTACGCTTTGTCCTGAACCTTGAATAGGCGGTAGTGATGCGTCATAAATCATACCCCCTCCGTGGTTGACGTTGTAGTTAAATTCTACACCAAGCTTTATGTTTGACATTCCGCCGGTATATGTGAACATCCGGTTGGCTTTTAATTGGGCAAACACGTTCAAAGGTTTGCCGTCAATCAGATAGTGACACATATAGTTTGAGGGGAGGAATTCAACCTGCATCTCACCGGGAGTGTAGGAGTGGGAATAGGGAACAGGTCCGGTACCGACATTCGCGTTGAAAATATCTTGCTGATGGGTGTATTGAAGCGAAGCCGAGTAGTTAAGACTCGAAATCGCACCTCGGTTGAGTCGCCATGCACCGTTGATGGCAAGTCGGAAGGCATCTTCAGTATTCTTGAAATATTCGCCGTTCAGCATGGCTTCATCGCTTTTGGTGTCGCTGATGTTGCTCGAATAAGCGGCTTTGACGTTGAATGTCAACGGTGTGGTTGACTGCATGAATGTTTTGGAATATCCAACGTTTGCCGATATGCGGTCATAACCGAGATATGTTTTGCGACGGTCGGCATTTGAGCTTGTATAATCTACATTGAAGTTGAGAGAACCTCCGTTGTTACGCAATCTCAAACCTTTACCTGCTGAGAACAGTCGTGAATTGGGATCAACTTTGGCTGTGAGTGACCATGGGGTCGCACCTGCCTTGGTGTTGATGATTACAGCTCCCGAAGTCAGGTTGCCATATTCAACCGACGGGATACCGCGGATAACTTCAATTGACTCGATATTGTCGGGAGAAACCTGACGCAGGTCAACTCCTCTTCCTGAGGTTGACTGGTTGTTCATCGTGTTTTGAAGCACCGACGAGTTGTTTCCAGCGCGAGCGGTTGAAAATACTTGCAGGTTGGCGTCGTTTGACATCGGGGCACCATCAAGAACAACAGCTGTTCCGAGTGCGTTATTTGCATTTTTACCGGCATCAATTTCTCGGATTGTTGCCTGACCGGCGTTTGACAGGTCGGGATTTTTGGTGAGAGCACCGGGTAAAAGTTGAAGCATATCTTCGACGCTCTTTGCCTGAAGGTGTTGAATCGCTTGCTGACCTATGTTTGAGGTGGCTCCCATCTTACTTTCCTGAGCTGTTACGACAACCTCGTTGAGGGCAAGGCTTGAAGGCCTCAGTGCAAGTTTTAGTTTTGGGTTTTCGCCTTTTGATTTCACGACAAATTCGCCTTTGGCTGTTTCATAGCCAAGGTATGAGATTTCATACTGATATTTACCGGGTTCAAGTTTAGGAAACGTGAACTCGCCGTTGTCATCGGTAATTGCCCAGTCGAGCGTGTTTAGTCGGACAAGTGCTTGTTCGATTGGCGCACCGTCATTGGCATCAACTACCACACCCGAAATAGATTTTGTGGCTGCATTTGCCTGAATAGTTGCCATCAAGGCTATAAACAGGCATAAAATTTGGCGAAGTAAATTCATTTATTAATTAGGAACAATATTAATGATGTCAAATAGGAATTTAGAAATGTTACAATATTATGGTTTATGCGTATTTTTATTACCATAATTATCTCACTCTCTTATTAAGAGATATTGATTTGTGTACAAAAGTACTCAAAAATCTGCAAATTAGATACTAATGCATTAGAAAAAATTATAAAAAGAATGAAAAGTGTCATTTATTAGTGCTTTTTTAAAATTTTTCTGTGCTTAAGTTAACAATTTATAAGATTATTATAAATAATGTGTATCTCTTAATAAGAGAGAGATATATAGTTGATTTCCTGGTGCAAAATTACTTTC
>CAMWIM010000071.1 GCA_947174335.1 uncultured Porphyromonadaceae bacterium
CAATATAATTTACCATGACACCGAAGAAAGCATTAGCAGCATATATACTGACGGTCTTAGTATTCTTGTTGGGTACTTTTTCCCTATATAATAATCTTAAACCTCAGTTAGATGAGGCGACTCAAGCAATTGAAGAGGGTTCAACATTAGTATTAGAGAAAGGTATAGACCAAAAGAAATTGTCCGATAGATTATATAACGGTGGTTATCTTGATTATCGTCAGGATGCAGACTTTGTTGCTTCTATGCTAAAAAATAATTTGGATGCCAATGGTTCTCTTTCTAATTTAGGATCCTTACTCAAACCCGAATTAAAGGTACTCGCTGATTCTGTGTCGTTGGTTTGTGGAGAGGGCTTCAAGACCCGTATAGAAACAGACCTGTATAAACTTGGAAAAACTAAAGAATTTGATGATGTTGTTGCTAAGAGTAATAGTTCCACTGTATTTGAAGAACCCGGAGCTACCGGCATAATAAGCGTTAAAATCAATAATGGAAAGGGCGTTAGTCAGTCTGTTTCTAATATTCCCATTAGGCTTAAGCGTTATGATTATAAGAAAACATACCGATATAGTGAACAGAAAAATAAGGAGGGGAAGATAGAGAAAAAAGATAGCACATTAGTTGATGAAGTATTAGTCGATAGCATAATTGGTGTTGCGATGACTGATGAAAATGGAATTGCAACTTTCAAAGTAAAAAAGGGTGAACATTACGGTGTTCTCCCTATACAAAAGGGGTTTCAATATGGAAGAGAAAAGGGAACAACTAAAGGTGCGCTATCAGGCGAACTTCAGATTACGTTCATTCAGAAACCCCATGTCTTGACTCTGTTATCACCTCAGGTTTTCTCTAATCTTAAATACGATAGGACTTTAGTTGTTCGTAC
The DNA here is from genome assembly GCA_947174335.1 of uncultured Porphyromonadaceae bacterium. Classification (GTDB taxonomy): domain Bacteria; phylum Bacteroidota; class Bacteroidia; order Bacteroidales; family Muribaculaceae; genus CAJUPY01. Next base: position 890 of record CAMWIM010000071.1, read on the forward strand.
CCCGGCTGAGTTTAAAGACTCTCTCATCAGTATGGTAGCAGTATTTATATTGGGCTGGGGTGTTTTCCTACTTTTCATTTTTCAGCTTGATAAGAAATTAGGAACACGTAGTGATTATTTTTTAATTATCGCACTCATGATAATCTCCGGTATCGGATTATTGGCTAGTTACGGTATATGGAATCCACTTACTGATACCTTATATGGTTCTGTCATGACCAGTGGTCTTCTTATAGGGTTAGTCTCAATGGGTGCAATTACATTGGTCAACTATGCAAAACTTGATGCGCGTCTTTCATCAAGTAAATGGTGGATTCTTAGAAATTACGGGTGGACAGTATTGGCAGGAGCATTCGGATTGCTCTGTATGTTATATCTTTTCGGTACCGGGCCGGAAGGAAGTGATGCAAAGGTTAATCTTTTCGGATTTCAACCCAGTGAAATTTCACGTGTTTTGATTGTGATTTTCATTGCATGGTTTTTTGCACGTAAAGCCATTCTAATTCAGGATTTCAGCCAACGACTTACAAGACTTACAATCAAACGGCAGCTTTCAACCATCTCTTGGATAATTTTCGGTATGATGGTGCTGATGGTTGTCTATCTTATTTTAAGTGATATGGGGCCGGCGTTAGTTGTACTTGTATCATTCATCCTAATCTATTCAATGGCTCGTCGAGATTTCGCACAGTTACTAATAGGATTAGTTACATTCATTGCATTGATGCTCGGAACGCGGTGGCTCAATAATTCTTTGCCGTCCCTATTATTAGCAGCCGCTGTATGGTTTATAGTATGGATAGGTTATTGGTATTGGAAGAATAAACAGATATATGAGAGTGCAATCTTTCTCAACCTTGTTATAGTAGTATTTTCTCTCGCTGGTCCAATTTTGGAGTCAATTGGACAACATGGGTTAGCTGCCCGGTTGACAAATAGAACCGATATGTCATGGGAAGGCGTTTGGAATAATGAGGTATTAGGAGGAGATCAAGTCGTACAAGGTATATGGAGTCTGGCTACAGGTGGCCTTACGGGCTTAGGACTCGGGAATGGTAGTCCGGCAATAGTCCCTGCAGGTCATACCGACATGATTTTTAATACTATTGGCGAAATGCTTGGACTTGTCGGGCTGGTACTGGTTGTACTCTGTTTCTTCGTAATTATTCATCGCACCCTCTTAATCGGTCGCAGAGCCGGGTATGCGTTCCCATTTTATCTGGCAACCGGTTTAGGCATTGTTACGGGGGTTCAATTCTTAGTTATTGTTGCCGGTTCTCTAGGATTGCTCCCTCTTACAGGTGTAACATTGCCATTTCTCAGTTATGGACGTGTTAGTTTTATTATATCGTTGGCATCATTCGGATTGGTTTTGTCAATATCAAGGTTAAGGGCAAATGCAATTCAACGAGAATATACCAACTCATTTAATGGCTCTATAGTTGCTTGTTCCGGACTTTTTTTACTCATTGCTGTCATATTATTAGGGGCATCAGCAAAATATCAGATATTGTCGCGTGGAGAGACGTTGATAAGACCGGCCTATGTTACGAATATGGAAGGCGCACGAATTATCGAATATAACCCGCGAATCGGACTTGTGCTACGCAAACTTGAAGCTGGTAATATTTATGACAGAAATGGATTATTGTTAGCAACGTCTTCGCGTGATGAACTCTCTAATGCAAAAGATAACTTGATAAAGGCAGGAGTATCTACGGCAATGTATAATAGCGAAGAGAATAAACGCAAACGGAGATATTATCCTTTCGGCGATCATATGTTGTTTATGTTGGGTGACTACAATACTCTTAAAGTTTTTGGATACTACGACGGTAATCCTACAGGATACTTGGCCGAAGCAAGGCATCAAAATGAACTCCGAGGTATTGATATTCCGTCTCATAAAGTTGATTTAAAAGCCCATAATTATAAAGAGAATCGCTTTGTTGATGCAGTTGAACGTGATTTTACTTCAAGGGAGTATGACTATAGCAATCTTCTTAAAGCCGGATTTCTTGATTATGGAATTGAACGTAATCCCATTATCGAAAAGCATAATTCCCGTAGAGCTAAGAGGGATATGGTATTATCCATAGATGCTCAGTTGCAGATGAAACTTCAGAACGAAATGGCTAAGGCTATTTATAATGATCCTTCACTGAAAAATAAAAGATTGCTTAGAGCATCTGTTGTCGTTTTAGATGCAAAAAATGGAGATTTGCTTTGCTCTGCAAATTATCCGCTGCCTAATCAGGATTCGATTTTCATGTTGAACGATAGAAAAATATATGGAGCTGTCCCTTTCGAGAAAATTCCAGGTCATGTCCCCATAACAGAGCGTGATTTAGGAATGACTTTCCAAACGCAGCCCGGCTCTACCGCCAAGGTTATGTCTGCAATGGCCGGGTTTATGAATATGGGAGCTTCTGCTGCTGATGTGACATACGATGTAAAGGCTGATGAAACTATAGAACCATCGACTATAGAACCTTGGGGCCCAAGATTGTCAATGGAGACATCCATAGTGAAATCTTCGAACTGCTATTTTATAAACTTAATACACGATAAAAACCTATATGGTGAATTGGATAGTATATACTACAGCGTCGGTATCCGAGTAAATCCGGATAGCATATACGCAAAAGGCAATATTGTCCCCTATTACTTTACTCTTGACGAATTTAATAAGAAAAATGAATTTGATAATCTCCTGACTTCTTTAAGTAATAAAGCTACCGCCAAATATGAAAGTTACCGTCAGGCTCGTGCCCAAGGCAAATACCACAAGATGAATTTTGGAGAGACTCAGGCAGCGTGGGGACAAGGACCAATTCTTGCCTCACCATTGAATATGGCCAGAATAGCATCTATTGTTGCCAATGACGGAAAATTCGTATCGACCAGGTATGTCTTGAAAGAAGGCGATATAACTCTCCAGCCAATGCAATCTAAGGAAATATTATCCAATTCTTCTGCCAAACTATTGAAATCTTATATGCAAAAAGAGTCTGACAAGCATCGTAGAGCAGGGAAAAAACTACCACTTTCAAATGATAATATTAGAATGGGGGGTAAGACAGGAACTCCTGAACGCGTTTTACCTCAGAGAATGTGGCGGAACAAGAGGGTTCCGGAAAAATCCAATGATGCCTGGTATATCTTCTTTATCCAATCAGAGACCCAACAGGCACCTCTCGCTGTAGCAGTACGCCTTGAACGATTAGGATTGGGTAGCGGAAATGGATCTGGAAAGGCTGTTCAGTTTGTTGGAGATGTCATAATACCTATTTTAAATGAAGCTGGATATAAAGTAAAATAAGTGATATGAAGCTGTTCTACGAGAAATATATAAAGATTGAGCATATAGGTAGAGGTGCCAATGCGGATGTCTTTAAGGTTAAGCATGCGGAATGGGGTGATGTCCGTGCAATAAAGGTTCTTAATAATTATATTGAGAGCAAGAGCGACCATGCATACCAGTCATTCTTGAAGGAATGCAAGACACTGCTTGCTATCGGCAGCGGGCAGAATCCGAATATCCTGAGAATATATGGTGCTGATCTTATCGATAATCATGCAATCGTGGAAATGGACTATGTGCATGGCAGATCGTTATATTCATACGTTAAAGAGAATGGATTTTTTGATTATGAAGAAGTCAAATCCTTTATCCATGATATTGTCGGGGCGTTAGCTTATACACACCATGATATCTATAAAGTCCTGAAGGATCCGGAAGAAGATAACCTACAGCTGGATCCAAATGATGGGAAAAAGTATATCATTTCAAGTGAAAAAGAAGCTGAACTCGTCAAGAAATACGGTATTGCGCATAACGACCTACATTCCAACAATGTGATGCGCCGCGATTACGACGGACGTTTTATCCTGTTGGACTTCGGTTTGGCAGTTCAGGACGGCAAATGCATAAAGAGCAGTGGTAAAGCCGACGGGCATCCGGAATACATGGCTCCGGAAAAGTTTGACTCCGGGGATATTACTCCGCGAAGCGATGTGTACTCGCTCGGTGTGCTGATGTTTGAGGTGTTGACTGGGCGTCCACCTTTCATTCTGGAGGTGGATAAAAACGGGATTGCTTCCCAGAGAGCTAACGCAAAAATTCGCAACGAACATTTGAGTCAGACGCCTCCTTCAATCTTCACACTAAGGAAGGAAGCTTTCGAGGCCCAAATCCCCGGTGCAGTCTATGAGCGTGATTACCCGGAATGGCTGGATAATGTCGTGATGAAGTGTCTTGCAAAAAATCCGGAAGACCGATATTCTGATGCGAAGGAATTACAAGATACAATTAACAGACATATCAAGGAAGATGCTTCAAAAAACACAGAGAAGAAAAATACTCAGAACAATAAACCAGATAAGATAGGAACTCCCGATAATAATATAGAAACAGAATACGAATCATCAAACGTCAACTTTGGGAAAGAAACCATTAAGCATCAAAAGAAGCGCAAAACGTTGAGGTTGCTTTCTATATTTTCAATAATTTTAATATTAGGAATTTTTGTCTGGAGATATAAATATTACACAGCTCAGACTGAAAATGATCAATCTGACAATATTGTTAATTTGGCGGTTTCAAATCCGGATGGAATACTGACTCAAAATTCGATTAATACCATCGATTCACTATCGCAAGCATTAAAAACTGAAACGGGAGTTGAATTATATACAAAGGTAGTTGATACCATTGACCATGCTGATATTAATACATACGCTTCTGATTTATTTAATCAGATGGGATTGGGAAGTTCGAATAGAAATGACGGAATCCTCTTTTTAGTCGCATTGAGAGACAGGCAATGTGTTATTAGGACCGGCTCCGGAATTGAAAAAACACTCACAAATGATGATTGTAATAGAATCATCCAAACTGATATAATTCCTTATATGAAAGTGGGTGAATTCAATGATGGTATTGTCGGAGGCGTGCGAGGAATATACTCTTGCTTGACCGCAGCTAAGGTTCCTAATGATGAGCCTAACCCTGATAAAGGTGGTAGTGGTGAAATTGAACCAGGTAATGGTAAAATTAAACCAACGGATGTGCCCAAAGATAATAACCGGTCATCTATTGATTTAGGATATGGGACATGGTTTGGTGCTGTTAAAAACGGTAAGCCAGATGGTAAAGGGAAATTAGTCTTTTCATCAGCTTATAAGGTAGACCGATATTCAGATGTAATAGCTAATCCCGGTGATTATTTTGAGGCTGTTTATGAAAATGGTCAATTGGTTTCTGGTTCATTATTCGACAGCATAGGTAATAAGAAAAATACGATTGTGCCATGAAAATTAGGTTATTGTTTATATTGGCCTTTTGTTGCGCTCCTTTTGTAAAAGGGAGCAGTTACGATTCGATAGAACTGCTAATAAATAAGGAAAAACTGATTCAACTTCCAGAAACGGAGAACTGCGATACAATTTGCGACATCAAGGGATATAAGGTGCACCTCATAATGCACGGTGAGGAAATAAGTCACATCGGCCTCAATCTCTTTACAGATGAAATGAAGCGGTCAACAGATAAGTTACTCCTTGATTTTGTGGAAAAGGCTTTGTTAGCTAAGGTTTTGAACGTAAAAAGTAACGTATATGATAGATTAGTTATCAACAAAGGAGTGTTGGCTGATTTCAGTTCGTTGTCGCCACAATCGGATTATTCTTTGAACAATAGCAACTCAAAGTCTATGACAATCGAATGGCCGTTAAGCGATAGATGCGTATCTATAACCATGCCTCTCAATTATGATGTACTGTCAACTGGTTCGCGTGAGGAGATAGAAAATGACTTCATCACAAAAATAAAAAATTTCAAAGGTAGTAGGATCTCTTTTGAGCCCTTAGACACAACTAAACTTGAACCTTACGGAGAGAATAAATATATATATGCAGGCCCGTGTTGCAACAATAAGTATATTACAAGAAATATTTATCTAAATAGTGATAATATTAGTCCTGTATTTGATGTACAGTCTCCGGTTGAATCTATTGCAAATCTCTTCATTTTTCCTTCAGAAATCTCAGACTCAATAAAAGTTAATCTAACCATTTTAAAACATGAATATGGCGAAAAAGAAAACTTTGTCATACCTCTTAGTCAACTTTTAGCAGCTTGTGAGGATAATGGGTGTATTGTATTTTGGGGTATGGAAAAATATGAAGAAGGCTTTTTAGAAGGGTCCTTATTTCTCTATAACCAATATAGAGGGTACGATCATGTAATAAAAATCGAATGTAATCCTAAGGTCGTTTTGAATAAACAAGGTCATATTAAAGCTCATGCAAGCTTATTTATTCCGACAAATAACATCCAGAATCTCTATTCACCCTATATTAAGAAAGATGATAACGAAAAGATTAAATATGATAAATAAGATTTATATACTGTTCATTTGCATCATTACAGTGCCATTTTCCTTGAATGGTCAGACTAATAGCGATGTTATTGACAAAATGAATAATGTAAAACTTAATGAATCATTCATTTTTGGAGAAGGATTCCATTTAAAGAAAGATGTAGCGCATGAATGTGCTATATCCGAAATCTTGTCATACGCAATCGAACTACGATTTGAAAATGGCAACGATGAGAGGTTACTACCTTCTGATATACAACCTATTGTTAAGCAGTTAATTCATTTTGATGGGAACCAATACAATGTATTTCTTTATGTTGACAGAGAGCTAATTATGTCAATGTCAGGTCATATAGAGAGCCCCCAAATATTGTCAAATGCAGAGTCTATATCAGAACCTAACGAGCTTGTTGTACAAGACAAAGCTCAAAATTCACAAATGTCCAAAGGTACTTCTTTAGAGGAAAGGTTCACACCACTACCAAATGATGTTCTAAATTCACTGTGTAACCAAGATAATTGGGCGGAAATCAAAGGATTCCTATCTACATATAAAAATCAAGGAAGAATCCGGGAAACTGGATTCTGTACAAATATATCAGAAATTCCAGTGGATGCGTATCGCATTTTGATAGATGATAAATACGGAATTTTATCAATTTTAGCCCCAAAAGGCTCCGACAACGGAATAAACCTAAAAACAAATCAAACAGACAAAGAATCCAACTATCCAAATTGCAAAGTAATCGTATGGTTCAAATGAAATTCCATAAATTAATTACAATCTTGCTCGCCTTTACATGTACTTTCTATTGTGCAGCAAGTGTTACATTCCGGTTCTCAGCGGGAAGTATAGATTCCGGTGGACTTAAGTCTCAAATGGAATATAATATCTCAGAATTATTAACTGAAATCAATCGTGCCGGTTCTCAAGAAACAACGTTGAACTTATCTTCTATCAGTATGGAACAAGAGGCAAAAATAAGGCTTAATGCGTTATGGAACGAAGCCTCTCATTTCGTATGTGATCGAGAAACAAACATATCAAGGTGCCTGAATGATTATCAAGGTTATCAAGTACGTGCAATCCCAATTACAATGAAGCCTATAGATTTGTCATATAACCAATCTATCAATCGTGAGTTAACAATATCTCTCAACAAAAATGGTGTTATTACAGGCGTTCGTCCTGCTTGGGAGCTTCAAGAAGATGTATCCAAAATAATGCAAGATGCAAACGGAGTGGCGGATACTCGCAAACGGAGGGAAATACTTAAATGGGTTGAGGATTTTAGATGTTATTATAATGAAAGGAATATTAAAGCCTTGAATCAAATCTATAGTGATGATGCTCTTATTATTACAGGAAGTGTTGTGACGCAGCGAAAAATGCATGGAGACATTGGGCTACGCTATGACCAGAATGTTAATTACACCGTTCAATCAAAGGAACAATATATCACTAAACTTACAAGAATCTTCAAAAACAATAGTCGGATTAATGTGGAGTTTGACCACATATCAGTTGTAATGCATCCGGCTAAACCGAATATTTATGGCGTAACTCTCCATCAAAAATGGCAAACAAGTTCATACAGTGACGAGGGATGGTTATTTCTCTTATGGGATTTTAACGACCCGGAAAGGCCTCAAATTCACATCAGAACTTGGCAACCAGATCAAGTTGTTGCCAAAGACGGGGTATTTACCCTTGATGACTTCAAAATACATTAATAAAAATATCAACATAAGATAAACCAGCTAACATGAAAGTAAATTACCATCTAAAAAGAGTTCTGCCAATCTTCAGACCTCTCCTCTTTTTCTTCGCAATGTTACTCTGTTCATCAATCGCAAGTGCGGATGAGTTGAAAGTAAAATCTATCACGTCCGATCCCTATGATATTGACGGTGCTTTTTATTCCAGAAAGGATTTAAATGGCAACCCATGTGCGCTCCTGAAAATTGTACTTCCAAAGGATGTGTCCAACGTAATCTTCGAAGGATCTACCATAGATATACAAAATGATGGAGTTGAAGTATATGTTTATCTTACACAAGGCTCAAAACACCTGAAAATAAAATCAGCTGGTTTTGAACCACTCGAAATATATTTCCCTGACTACGGGATATCAGCACTTAAGGGTAATCAAACATACTTAATTATTATAAAAAAGATAAGAAAACGACTGCTAAAAGATGTACGCGATATAAGTTGGATTGCTGGCTTAAATAGCGGAACAATTTGTGGAGACTATATTGGCGTATACACTGAATTGAAATTTGGTAATCCACATGGATTTGGCCTCGAATTTGGGTGTAGCCCAGGTAGAAATAATTATAGTTTAAACTGGACCTTTGGCGTAAAGGGATATACGAAAGGTTGGTTCGTATCAGGACATTATGGAACTACTTTACCTATATATGGTAAAGCATTAACTGGCTCAATTAGCTCGGATGGAACTATAATAAAAGATGGGACCCGTGATTATGGAAGATATGGGTTTGACTTACTTCTTGGTTTTGACAAATCATTTAATTGGTTTCATTTTGAGGTTGGGGCTGGTGTCATAATACCAGTAAAGGAAACTAAACTATTGCCTGCTTGGACTATAGGTGTAGGTATTGATTTTCTTAAATTAATAAAATAATTAGAGCTATGAAACAAGTTATATCGATATTTCTATTTTTACTCTTTATTTCCTGTGAAAAAATTTTTGAAGACGACAATTCACGTGTCGAGTCAATAACGGTAGGAATCTCTGAGATCAAAAATACTTCAGCCATTATATCGGGCAAAATCTCCGTGGAAGGAGATTTACCCGATGGATATAACATTGTTGGCCGAGGCATAATATACGGTAAAAATAACGCTGGTTTAGAACTAAAATCCTGCAATCAAGTTGTTGGTGATGATGGATGGAGTAAATATAATGAATATTATGGATGTTTTCAATATTACGCATACAGCACTGTGGGAGTAAATGTGTATGTTCAAAGTTATGAGATATCCTCGGTGTTAGAAAAGGATGATGGAAGTGTTGACAGTTATGAGTTTCGTCAGGGAGGTGGTATAGGAACGTATGACTGTCTCATTCAAGGATTAGACTCAGGTACTACATACTATGCAAGATCCTTTGCCTGCATAGAGAATACTCAAGGTAGGACTTATAATTTTTTGTATGGAGATATAATTGAATTTAATACATTGGGAATAACTTTGGATCCAACAACCTTTATTGAAGTATCGGCATTAGGTCTGGGAATAATGAAGTCAGACATTGGTACAACAGGTGGTGGATTAGAAGCAGAAAGATTATGCTCTCACATTAATTTCTACGATGGCATCGGAGGATACCATGACTGGAGAATTCCCACATTATCTGAACTTGAAGATATTTATAAATTAAGAGATCAGATTGGTGGATTTAAGGGGGAAAAATACTGGAGTAGCACAGTGTATGGAGAGTCTCCGTATTATTATTTTTGGGATTTTAGCAATAATACTTCGGGACATCAATCAAGTGCCTTAGATGGAGGTAAATTCTCAATAAATGCAAATGTTCGCCTTGTAAGAACGATCAAGAGATAGTATAAATTGGATTATATATACTGCTTATAGTCAAAGCGGTTCTTTAATAACGGCCAACAAGATGATGTCCTCAAAATGAGATATATATTTTTTATTATTACACTGTTTATTTCATTCTTTAATTTGAGTGCGCAAATTTCGTCTCGCGATATCGCTGTCTCGCGTGCTAAAGAGGTGTTTGTAGCGACTGCTAACGGTGATGTGGCTAAGCTGAAACAGCTGACGACTCAGGATTTTTACAAGGAAAATTATCCATATAGTGATTCCCGGGTACGCGAGATTCTGCTTAGTGTCCCTGCTGAAAAACGCAAAAGGATGATCAACCAAATACAAAATCAGTGTACGGCTACAACCCGTACGAATCGCACAGGAGATGTTATTACCGTAACTCTGACAAATAAAGTCACAAAAAAAATATTTACAGTACAACTGATTAAAGATAATAAAGATAACTGGAAAATTTTTAATTATTGGTATTAATAACATATAGGTAGATGAGCTTCTTCAGTAAAATAAGGGAATTAATAAACGGAACCCCATCTAATAACACACATATTGGTGGAGACGCGAATAGTGGAAAGGTTACTCCAACTACACATAAAGAAGAAGCGTCCATTTCTGAAAATGATGACGCGTCTCGAAAGTCTAAATCAATCGAGGTACAAAAGGATTTAGGGACTTCATTTGATAAACGTATATTAAATTCTGAGTCGCTTTCTGAGCAACGTTACGGGTGGCATCTATACTTATTAGAGATTCTTTCATCTCTATCGGAGAGTAAACCTGAAAATCTCAAGTATCTTTCTATCTATATCCTGAAAGGCAACCGGGACTATAAATGGAATGATGCTGCTTTCAAGGTTGAACTTCGTCAAGCCCTTGATAAAAAAAATCTTGCTCACATTGGTTCCTCGTCAATCGTTATAGAGGCAGTTTCAGAAAAAACGTTTAAACAACTTACCGAAAAAACAGTTACAGACACTCAGTATAGGCGGCAGATTGATAATCTTATCCTTTTTGGAAGCAAAAAAGAAACTGCGGAACAAAAGTATGCAACAGCTATTGATAAGCGAGCTTTCGTAATTAACGAACTGCTGAAGAAGTTCCGCAATTCTACCGGAACCGATGCCAAACTAATGGAGAATCTTGTCATTATTATCATTCGTAATGAAGAAGATGATGACATGGCTAAATATGATTGGATTGGCAAGCGTTTCGAAGATGATCTGAAACGTGAACTTACAAATGCTTTCCTCGAAAAGATTGGAAGTAAATCATTGCAGATTATTCTTAAACCAAAATCAGAAACGGAAGATTGTATCAGTCTTATTGACAACCAAGTCTATTACAAGTGGGGCAAAGTTGATACATCTGTGGACGATAAGCCAAAAGAAATCCCCTATGAGCGAGTTGTTGCGTCTGTTTCTATTATAGAAGGCACCGGGTCAATGGTGAAACCGTCTTATATACTCGATTCTGACCGTAAGAAAATATTCCATATCGGACGTGGCGTAACTTCTCGTAAAGGTGGCAAATATCGAGTAAACGATATTGTTATTAAAGACAAAGAAGCAG
>CAMWIM010000072.1 GCA_947174335.1 uncultured Porphyromonadaceae bacterium
CTGATTGTTTGCCATGATAATAATAGTAGGTCTCGCCACCAAACAAGCATGCGACCTGTACGCCAACTACAGCCCAAAACGGTTTGGTAGGTTTTGTACGCAGGTATCCATATTTATAATGGTAGATTGTTCCGAGATTGAAGCTGCCACTATAGTAGGTGGAATGATCTTTCAGAAAGTTATTCTGGACAAACTTTCCGTATGTCATTTCTCCGGCTATCTGTAGCCAACCATTGGTAAACGGGATGTTTTGAAAGTCAAGGAATCCGGCACGGACTTGGGGTATGGGGCGGGCGTTCCCACTATGCATAACATCACCGCTTGACAGGGAGTTGTTAACGAAAACAGAACCACGTTCCTTCATTCCTATCGAGAGGAACAGACAGCGATATTTAATCTCGCCGTAGAGCTGTTGCAACCAGATTGGAGCCGGACGCTGGGGATTCTTAACCCAGCCTTCATCGATGAGGTAGCGGTCATAATCAGCCTTAGAGGTGATGCCGGTAATGAATTGAGCGCCAAAGCTATATGAAAATCGGCGGTCGATTTCCATCGGTCTGAATAAGCCGGCTTTTAATAAGGTACCTTTACTCTGAGAAAGAATACCGTGATTGAGAGCCGACATATAGTAGGGCGCAAGGCTGTGGCTACCGGCATTAAAAATCAGTTCGGCTTCTCCGGTAAGTTTATATTGGGCAAAGCTATTGCCGGCGGTCATCGATACGATTACCGCCAATGCTATTTTAATAAAACTGTTTATTTTCATTGAGCACTTGTTTGAAGTTCATCGCCTGGACGGTATGAACCGATATGACGCTGTTTTTTCTCCTCAAAAATGTCAGATATTTTGATGAGGATTCCACTCTCTTCAACGTTTCCAAACAAGTCATTGATGGCTGTTCCAAACGTTTTCATTGTCGGTGACAAACTCATGTAGGCGTTAACCAATGGCGGAATTGTGATGCCGTGTTCGCGTATTCTGGAATTCAAGACTTTAAAGTCTTCGGCATAGGTTTTCCCATTGAAAACCTCTTCCATTTTTTTGAAATCGGTTTGAGTTTGGAGTGGATTAATCGGCGTGACAAGCTTCTCGTTGTCGGGGAAATGTTTTGAGATGAAATAAAGAATCATGTCGCGACATTCAGTGTCATATTCGGGATACATCGTAACCTTTCCAAACAGATATTTTATCTCGGGATTGTCAACTGTCAGTGCTCCGAGTCCGTCCCAAAGGTTGTCAAGCGCAAAAATTGCTTTTGCGCCTTGGCGTGAAGACTGGAATCCGACTCTGACAAATGACCTGCCAAGCTCTATTGTATAGGGAAGATAGTCTTTGATGAATTTATCGGAGAAGTGGAACATGTGAGATGTGGCAATACGAGGTATTCCATCCTCAATTTTGATATCTTTTCCGAGAATAAATCGGTAGCCTCCGAGTATCATTTCGTTTTCCGGATCCCAGACAATCAGCTGACGACATGGGGGAGTCATCGTGTCAAACTCATCGATGTCACAATCTTTACCTGTACCACCGCCACTTGAACGGAATGCTTCTTCGCGAAGACGTCCGATCTCGCGCATCGTGTTTGGAGCCGAAAACGCATCGACAATGTAAATTTCATTACGTCCTCGGTTTGTCTTCCTCAAAAATTTGTCAGCGGTTAATTCCGCCTTTATCAAGTCGGTATTTATCGGGGATATTATAGGCTGATTCATTTGCGGTCTGAATAATTCGGTTAATAAATCGAATGTCAACGAATTGTATCGGGGCGTTTGTCAGGACTCAAGCCATAGACAAGTTTGCGTATTTCGGTCGCGACTTCTTCGGCACTTCCTTTTTTTAGCACCTCAATTGACAGTGGCTGACCAAAATAAATGTCAAATGTCTTGCCTCGACTTTTGAAGACTTCTGACGGTAGTAATACCATCTCGGCGTTAAACTTCAAACCCGAAAGAGCACGCAGACGTGCAAAGTTATAAAAAAAAGATGAATTTTCACCCTTAAAATAGACAGGAATGACAATTCGATCATGTTCGATCGATTTTTTTACAAACATTTTGTGCCATTTTAAATCGGCAATTAACCCGTTTTTACCTCGCCGGGAGCAAAGTCCGGCAGGGAATACGAGCATTGGCGAGTCTCCGGCAAACGCTTCGTCAATCACACGACTGCTCTTTCGTGATTGAGCACCAAGTTTGTTTACAGGTAAAAATACGTTGTTGAGCGGTTCGATTGCTGTCAGCAGGTCATTGACAACAAATTGAGGTTGGTAGCCGGGATATCGACGGCAGGCAAAATCAATCAATATCATTCCGTCAAGTCCGCCGAGCGGGTGGTTCGATACAAATGTTACACGTGGGGTTGCCGGTATGTTTTCTTCGTTGTGAAAAACCGGGTTGACATCGAGCGACTCTATCACTCCACGGCAAAAATCTCCCCCCGTTTTATCGCCGTTTTCAATCAAAAGCTTGTTGAGTTCGTCTTGACAAATAACGCGTTTGAGCCATGACACAAAGAAGCGAGGAATGTAGCGGTTAGCTTTACCCGCCTTTGATTCCAGAACTTTATCAAGGTCAATCTGCATAACCTTGTTTGATGAAGATTCGTTTATCTCTTTATTGCTCATGCTTTCAATTCAATTTTACCCGGAGCTGTCATTATTTTAAAAATGAGATTGTCAAACAAGTCGTATGTATCCATACGGCTCCCTATACCCTTGGAATTAGTATCGAATCGTCTCAGCTCTGATATGATTTCGATGGTTTGCCAAGCCGAGTAGTAACGCATAGCGTTTTTAATATCAATCAGTTGATAGGGACTTCTGAATCCAAACATTGCCATTAGCGAACGGTCAGATTTATCTTTAGCATAAAAGGCTGCAAGCAGGTTTGAAAACAGATTGAATATCAATGGAACCGCCTGAAACGGTGATGCATTTTTAGGATTACTCCTGAAATATTTTGAGATTGTCATCGCCTTTGCATAGTTGCGGTTGGCGATTGCATTTATCAACTCAAAGTTATTATAGTCTTTGCTGATGCCGATATTTTGCTCAATCGCTTCAGGTGTAATAACCGCACCGGCAGGGAGTGCAATTGTCAGTTTCCCAATCTCATTATAGAGCCGCGACAGGTCGGTGCCGACGTAGTCACGCAGCATTTCCAGTGCCTTGGGCTCAATAGACAGATTATTTTCTTTGAGCATCTCCAAAATCACCGGACCGACAGTTTTGTCGGTAAGACGTTTCGACTCGAAAACTACCGATTTGCTTTTTTTGAGGGCAGCTGTCAGGTCTTTACCCTTGGCTTCGGCACCTCGACAGGCTATTACAAAAATAGTGGAATCGCTCGGTTCGGCAATATATTTTGAAAGTGCATTTAAAAATGTAGCACCTCCCGATTGGGCTTCTTTAAGTATTACAATCTGGCGGTCAGCCATCATCGGGTAACGACGACACGCATCCATTACCGTATCGGGGTCGGTCTCAGGACCATAAAGCACCGTCAGATTGAAATCCCTATCCTCTTCAGGCAGTAGATTTTCAAACATCTCGACAAGGCGGTCGATATAATAACCTTCCTCACCGTGAAGCAAATATACATCGGCAAGGTCTCGTTTCTCCCTAAGCTGTTTTGTAAGCGAACTGAATGTTATTACATCTGCCATAGTCAGTCGTTATTATTGGTTCTTAGCGTGCTGAGGTTGCGACGTTCAAAGGCATCAATAAAGCTCTCGGGTGTAGAGTTGTATATTTTGATACCTTTTGGTGTGATATAGTCGAGAATTGTATGATAAGCCTTGAAGGCTGTATAATAGCTATGGGCGACCTCATGGAGTCTGACATTTGCAAACAGGTCACGTTTGCGTCCCAATTCTTTGTTTGAGTCTTTGTAGAAATGGGTTTGTATTGATACGACGTGGTTTTCTTCATCAACGCTGATCGATTTCATCCACGAGTGATCGGCTCCGACAAGGTATATATTTTTGTAGCCGAGCCATATTGCTGCCATGATAGAGGGAATGAGAACGTTACGCGGGCGTGGCATCGCCATCCGGCTGCTAAACAGAAGGTGTTTGAGCCATCGTGCGCCGTCAACACCAACCATATTGAATCGTTTGATATTGATGTTTGGATTTGAAATCTTGACCGGAGCTTTAACCGGTACAAGGAGTGTCATTTGCCAATCAACGTTATTAAGATTCTCATAGAGTGAAATCATGTTTTCGGCATCTGAATTTTCAAAAAACAAAGGGTCGGCAAGGGTATAGTACCGTGGTTTGATTTTGAAAAATTCAGGCGAATTGGCAGCGAAATTGACAGCCAAAGTGTCGTTTTGGCAAAGTATATCAAGATGCTTGTCGATTGTTTCTCTTAACGACGGACCATTACCCATGATGATTAAGGGTTTCTCCTGTTTTTGAGCTTTAATTCTCCCGGCAGGGTGTGACAAAAGCACCACTTTAATCAGGGCGGTTAACGTGTCCGCTACATTTTGGAGCGGTGTGACGGTTGAATCAGAGCGACGTTTCATCATAGACGTGGGTTTTCAGATAATTGACAGTATCGACCGGCTGGAAGTCAAATTTTGAACAGAACTGTTCGGCTGAATAGGTCAGAGTTGATGTTTTGAAACGATACATTTCATCGGCATATTTAAAGCCTAAGAATGAGAGCAGACGAGCCAATCGACGAGCATTTTTGTTAGTGGTTGTCATCACTCGTTTGCCAATTCGATAGCTTATGCCGTCGGCAAGTTGAGCCACAGTCGGGTTGATTCGATCATTAATGTTATATATTCCTTGCGATCCGGCAGAAGCAGCGACAGCTCGTCCGACATCAGAAGCGTGAATTACCGATACATGAGTATTTATGTCTTTAATTGTGGAATATGTTCCACGGCTGATTGCATTAGCCATGTCGCGCAAAATTCCTGTCATACCGGTCCCGACAGTCAGTCGGGGCAGTCGCAAGACTGTCAAAGGAATTTGTGAAACACTATTGGTGACAATCTGTTCAGCCAATGCGACTTGACTATCAGGATTGATTGGCGCAAGTTCGTTAATATTTTCGCCTGTTTCGATGTCATAGATTGTTGCATTGGACAACATCACGATTGAGGTTGGCTTGACACGCTCTATAACTTTCAGGAAGTCTTCGGCATTTTTGGCTGTAGGCAAATCGCTGCACCACACTAAAAGTCCGCCCTGTTTAACCGGTTGGTTCTCGATGTCAACAATCTCAACAAAATTTTCAGGGTCGTTAACGCAACCTTTAAGATGATGAACAACAAAATTACCGATATAATTGTCGAAATCAAATATAGTAATCCTGTCAAATTTTTTCATTTCAGAGGGTTGAGATGCTACAGGTTCGGGTCGCAAGTTATAATTGTCACGCAGCTGCTCAAATTTTTCAGGTTCGGCTTTGAGCGTGGCAGTATCGTGTGCCGGATTGTAGCTTTCGGTAATCATTTTAGCAGTAATTATATCGGGAACAGCCGGAATTGTCCTGAGTGATTCGGGCAGTCGGGGAGTAATCTCAAAATGTTTGGCGACAGCGTTGATCACACCGAGTGTTGCACGTCGTTTACCTGCATCTGAATATCCTGCGATATGAGGAGTTGCGATAACGGCACGTTCAAGCAACCGGCGATCAATTGCAGGTTCGTTTTCCCAACAGTCAATAACCGCAGCCGAAATTTTATGATTGTCGAGAGCCTCGATTATCGCATCTGTATCGGTTATCGGACCGCGAGCCGAGTTGATTATTATAGGACACTTTTTCAATGACTCAAAAAAGTTGTGGTCGCCTAAATGATATGTAGGATAGTCGCCTGTGCGGCTCATCGGAGTGTGAAATGAAATGATCTCTGCTTCACGGGCGATAGTGTCAAGGTCAACAAAACCGGAATCGCCTTCAGCTTTAGCACGTGGCGGGTCATTTAGCAAAACATTCATACCCAAATCTTTTGCCCATCGTGCTAATATTTGACCGACGTGCCCGACCCCGACGATTCCGAGAGTCAAATCGGCAACATTTCCGTTTTTAAGAGATAAAATTGAGCTTAAAACATATTGAGCGACAGCCGGAGCATTACATCCTGCCACGTTGGCTACTTCAATATCTTTTTCAGCGCAATAGTCGAGGTCGATGTGGTCAGTTCCGATTGTGGCGGTGGCTACCAATTTGACATTTGTCCCGTCGAGAAGTGCGCTGTTACATTTGTTACGGGTTCTTACAATCAAGGCATCTGCATCGGCAACCGTTTTTGCCGTAATTTTGTCGGCAGGAAGATATTGTACCTCACAGAACGGTTCAAACACACCATTAATATAAGGTACATGGTTTTCTATGACTATCTTTTTTAATATCCCAGATTCCATGCGTAAATTATCAGATAAACGAGTATAACAATCAACACTCCGATAAACGAACGGAATGAATGTCTGACTGACTGTGTGGCATAAAAGTGACCTGCCTGATAGGCTACGAGCCAGTTCAGAAACGGGAGGTAATTATATATATTATTGTAGTCGGCACACGTCAGAACCATTGTGTAGATCATCTCCAATGTCAAAATGGCATTTGCCGCTTTAATTCGGGAGTTGTATGACAATACCCTGATAAAGTTAAGACATAGAAATAATATACCGCCGATTATGGTCAATCCGGCTGTGAAAAGCAGACTGACAACGTCGCCCCCTTCGTAGAGTGTGAACATACTCGTAAATTCGGGTAGCTCAAAGTCGGTGAAGGATATGAGGTTAAAGCCGACTAAAATCCATATCGGGGTGATTAGTCCGAGAATTCCGGCTAAAATATTTCTCAGGTCAAAAATCTTCATCTGCCACATTCCAAGCAATAATACCGGAAGATATAGCAAAAGCGAATATTGAGCTAAACTGCCGAGTGTCAGTAGGAAAAATGCGAGAAATACTCGTGGTGTATTCCACGGACACTTATAATTAGACAGCAACAAAATCGTGATTGCAATCATCACGACGGCTGTAAGCGTTCCGCCGTAGAAGTGGGCGAGGACACTCGGGGTGGCAGCCTGAAATAGCAGAAAGAATGAGGCAAACAACGATGAAAGCGACTTCATCGGGTTATACTCTTTGCTGAGAATCACCGACATTATTGCAATGAGCCCGACAAGCAACATATTGACTCCAAACGATATTATGTCGTTTGAAATCCATAGTTCAGGCGAGGCGGTAGCGATTGCCGTGTCGCCCGTAATTGCCGGCGCCTGGTTTTGCTCGATTGCACCCCACGTAGCCATAGCTGCCACGATATACATGACAAACACGGCTGTGCGAGAGTGAATAATGCGGGTTATTGAAATTTTAGCCATTGGCTACAAGTTTATTTCTCAAGTTTTTCGAGGTCACGACCGATATCACGTCTGAAATTGATACCTTCAAATTTGATTTTTTCGAGTGAATGGTAACTTTTTAGAAGAGCGTCATCGATTGAGTTGCCGAGTGAGCTTACAGCTAAAACGCGTCCGCCCGAGGTCAAAATCAACTGACCGTCTTTTTTTGTGCCGGCATGGAAAACGGTAGAGTCGGTAACTTGGTCAAGTCCGGTAATTTCTTTACCCTTTTCATAGCTTCCGGGGTAGCCTTTGCTTACAGCCATAACAGTCACCGCTGTTTTAGGATTGATTTCGAGTTTTTTGTCACCGAGATTTCCTTTGGCGGTGGCTTCCATCAGCTCGACGAGGTCAGAGTCGATGCGGAGCATCACAACTTCGGTTTCAGGGTCACCCATTCTGACGTTATATTCGATCACCATTGGATTACCCTCAACGTTTATGAGTCCGAGGAAGATGAATCCGCGGTAAACGATTCCACGGTCAGAAAGTCCTTTTATGGTTGGTTTAATGATGCGTTCTTCAACTTTTCTCATGAACTCTTCATCAGCGAAAATTACGGGCGAAACCGCACCCATACCGCCGGTGTTCGGTCCTGTATCACCTTCGCCTATGCGTTTATAGTCTTTTGCCACGGGAAGTATGCGATAGCCTCCGTTTCCGTCGGTCAATACGAATACCGAACATTCGATACCGCTCAAAAATTCTTCAATGACAACGGTTGCCGAAGATTTGCCAAACATTCCGCCAAGCATTTCTTCGAGCGAACGGCAAGCTTCATCGAGATTATCAATAATCAGTACACCCTTACCGGCTGCAAGTCCGTCTGCTTTAAGTACATACGGAGCTTTGAGGGTTGCAAGAAATTTCTTGCCTTCTTCAACTGTTTCGGCTGTAAAGCTTTGATAGCGAGCGGTAGGAATGTTATTTTCAACCATAAACTGCTTGGCAAAATCCTTGCTCCCTTCAAGTGCGGCACCGGCTTTTGACGGACCAACCACAAGTAGTCCGGGCTTGTTGGCAAACTCATCATAAATTCCGGCTACAAGAGGATCTTCGTTGCCGACAACAATCATGTCGATTGATTTTTCATCGACAAATTTATTGATTGCCTCAAAATCGAGAGGGGAGATAGCTACATTTTCGCCATAAAGGTTTGTTCCGCCGTTACCCGGAGCGATATAAAGTTTTTTCAATCGTGGGCTTTGGGCAATTTTCCATGCAAGTGCTGATTCGCGACCACCCGAACCGAGCAATAATATGTTGAGTTTATCCATTTGATATATTGTATTTTATAGTTTTAGGAACGTGATATTGTCAATCTTTTTTCTTTTTCCATCCGCGACTTCTCATCATCGGACCCTGAGCAGGCGGCAATGACGGTTTTTTAAATGAAATTGATTTGAGCGCAAACTCGTTGCGGCGTGATGCCAGCGGATTGTCATCGTTAAAACGCTCTTCGCGTTCAAAATTCTCCTGGCGGTCGCGTTTGAAGCGAGCCGGCTTGTCGTTTCGACGGTCAAAGCGACGTTCATGGTCATCTTTATGATGTCCTTGCTTTTTGCCGAATGGTGCACGGTCGCGTTTCCTGTCAAAATCTTCATCGTCAAAACGGCGGCGTTCTTTTTTGAACGGTTTTCGTTTCTCATCATCACCACGACGACCTCCAAATCCGTCACGACGTGCTTCCTCAGCCCACTGACGGTCGCTTTTGAATTTCTTTTTAGAGTCTTTGCGGGAGTGGCGGGTATCCGAGTCATTATCCTCGCGAAGCTTACCACCTTCTTTTTTGAACGATTTCATATCGCCCTCAAAGATAATGTATTCTCGCAACTCACATTCGAGCTGTCCGTTATACAAAGGAATTTTCATAGAAGAAGCAAGTCCGATTGCATCGAAGTATTCCCGATTGTAACCGATAACCCAAGCGTGATAGCCTTTGAACACATTTTTGAGTTTGCTGCCGATGAGTTTGTAGAGACCTTCCATGTCGTCGGTCTTGATGCGCTCACCGTAAGGCGGATTAGTTACAATCACACCTTCTTCGGGCGCTTCGGTCCAGTGGCTCAACGGTTTGACTTCAACTTCAATCATCTCTGAAAGACCTGCACTCTTGATGTTTTTTGTTGCGATTTCAACCGCGGCAGGCGACATATCAGCACCGATAATCGGGTAGTTGACAGTGCGTTCCTGAGAGTCATCATTATATAATTCTTCAAACAGTTCGCTGTCAAAATCAGCCCACTGCTCAAATGCGAAGTTCTTGCGATATACACCGGGGTTGATGTTGGCGGCAATCATTGCAGCCTCAACGAGAAATGTTCCTGAACCGCACATCGGGTCAACAAACGGACTGTCACCACGCCACCCCGATAGCAGAATGATTCCGGCTGCAAGCACCTCATTGATTGGAGCTTCGGTTTGAGCTACACGCCAACCGCGTTTATGGAGAGATTCGCCCGACGAGTCGAGTGAGAGCGTCACGCGATTGTCGGTAATATGGACATTGATGATAGCATCGGCATTTTCAAGACGGACGCCGGGTCGTTTGCCTGCGCCATAACGGTCGGTAAACCAGTCGGCAATGGCGTCTTTTACGCGATAGGTCACAAAACGTGAGTGAGTGAAGTCGTCACTGTTGACAACCGCATCAATTGAAAATGTTTTGTCAATCGACAAAAGCGAACCCCAATCAAATTCCTTTACCAATTCATAAAGTGTGTCGGGGTCTGACGCTGTAAATTTATAGAAAGGTTTGAGTATTCTGAGAGCTGTACGGCAGCACAGATTGGCTTTGTATAGCATTGCAAGGTCACCCTCAAATGAGACCATTCGGCGTCCCGGCTCTACTTTCTCTGCACCGAGATTTCGTAATTCCTCAGCCAAAACTTCTTCAAGACCTGCAAAGGTCTTGGCTACCATTTCAAACTTTTGTTTTTCCATATATTCAATTGGATATATTATATATTGCAAAGATACTCAATAATCTTGTACTTAAAGGGAATGTCAATAAGTTTTTTCGCTATTTTATTCCGCGACGATTAAGCTCTGCTCGATAACGGGCTGCGTTGGCATTGTGTTCGGCAAGGTCACGGGCAAAGTTGTGATAGCCCGAAAAGTCTTCGCGGGCACACATATAGAGATATTCGTTTCGAGGTGCGGTCAACACTTGTTCAAGCGTTTTCCGGTCTGCGACACGAATCGGGCCTGGTGGTAATCCGTTGATTTTATATGTATTATAAGGCGAATTCACTTGAAGATGTTTGCCTGTTATTCGTCTCAGCCCGAAATCGCCGACAGCAAATTTTACGGTCGGGTCGGCTTGGAGCGGCATATTTTTGTCAAGTCGGTTGATATAGAGACGTGCAATTATCGGTCGTTCTTCATTTTTTGCCGATTCTTCCTCGACAATCGATGCGATTGTAGCAACACCAACCGGATTCAATCCGAGAGCCGAAGCCGCTTGGCGACGTTCATTGGTCCAGAATTTGTTGCGGTAGTCGAGTAGTGTTGATATAACCTTTTGGGGTGATGCTGTCCAATAAAATTCGTATGAATCAGGAATGAATGCGGCAGGATATTGAGGTTTGGTAAATCCGGCTTCAGGCAATACCGAGTCAAGGGCTTCGATAAATTCGTTTGGCGTAAATTCCATCTTCTCGGCTATACGATTGGCAAGTTGGTCGATTGTGCGGACGTTGTTAAACGAAAGTTTTACAGGCGTTTGGCGTCCGCTCTTAAGGCGTTTGGCAACGCTAAGCACATTTTCGCCCGGCTCGATGAGATATGATCCGTGAGCGACCGATGGTTTACCTCCATAGTATTTCCAGACCGTATAGACATTTTCACCAAACATATCAAGGTTGGCGAGTGAGTCTTCAATCTGTTCGATGGTGGAGCCTTGCGGAATTTTCAGCCTGTAGGGGTCTCCTTTATAGCTCGCGGTCAAAAAGTTATATGTCATGTACGCGATTATAACAACGATAGCCACGAGAAGCGAAATAACATATACCGCTGTCAGCGGATTCTTTTTATTTTTTGCAGTCATAATTTATTTAAAGTTTTCAAAATCCATTGATGCAAGTTCCCATATACTCATCGCATTTTCAAGTTGCTTATTGAGCGACGAGTGTTTTTCAAAAATTTCAGTATCGGTGCGTCCGCCGGCAATTTCAGCTTCTGTCTCTTTGATAAGTCCTTCGATACGTGCAATTTCGGCTTCGGCTTCTTCGATTTTCTTGCGCGCACGACGAGCCATTTTCTCATGTTCTCGCTGTTCGGCGTATGACATTCGTCGGGGTTGTTCGGTCTGTTGTGTAGCCGGTTGGGTTTCCTGACGGGATGTAATCTGTTGTTTCGGCTCGGCGGGTTTGTCTGTACGAGACGGAGTGCTTCGCGAAATTTCAAGTTCTTGAAGTGACGCCAGTTTTTTCTTTTCGAGGAAGTCATAGATGCCACCGAGACACTCTTTGACCTGTCCGCCTCCAAATTCATATACTTTCTCAACAAGCCCGTCTAAAAATTCACGGTCGTGGCTGACAACAATGACCGTTCCATCAAAATCTTTGATTGCCTGCTTGAGAATATCTTTTGTTTTCATGTCGAGGTGGTTGGTCGGTTCGTCGAGAATGAGCAGATTGACTGGCTCAAGCAGTAATCTTATCATTGCCAAACGTGTTTTTTCGCCACCCGACAACACTTTGACTTTTTTATCTG
>CAMWIM010000073.1 GCA_947174335.1 uncultured Porphyromonadaceae bacterium
TCGGGCAACGGAACTGCTTATGATTCAAGCAATACCATTAGCAAAAAGACTTCTGAAAAAATCGACCGAATCTCAAATTCTCTCAAAGAAGTCGAGGAACAGCTCCGTCTTTACCAACAGCTAATGCCCCAACTATTGACTGTCAGAAATCAACACACTATTGCCGAAGACATCACCCTGACAACAAAAGTTGCTCCATCGCCCGAGGCGACTGCTCCCAAAAGACTAAACCGCAACGGCAAAATCATCACCGACAAATTTGGACTCGACGACTTCTTTCACTCAAACAAAAACTGGTTAATTGGCGAAGTCGAAAAATTCAATCCAAAATCGGCGTTAGATGTAGAGATGTGCAGTATGGCAGCCTTGCGCATCGCTTCAGACGATGATCGATTCATCGACCTGAAATATGCAATTTATTTCAGCCCCACACTCGACCTCTTTGCCTCAGAACTCATTTCAAAAAAGGTTGAAATAACATTGGACGACGTCTTGTATGTCCTCTCAATCTCGCTCCGCGACGCCTATATCGACAAGCAT
The DNA here is from genome assembly GCA_947174335.1 of uncultured Porphyromonadaceae bacterium. Lineage (GTDB taxonomy): Bacteria > Bacteroidota > Bacteroidia > Bacteroidales > Muribaculaceae > CAJUPY01. The sequence continues at coordinate 541 of CAMWIM010000073.1, forward strand.
CGTGTCTTGAAATAATGAATTGGATAATTCTCATTTTGGCAGGATGTATGGAAGTTGCCTTCACTTTCTGCCTTGGAAAAACAAAAACAGCAATCGGTAGTGAATTGGCATTGTGGTGGCTGGGATTTCTTGTCGCCCTTGCAATGAGCATGTTTCTAATGGCAAAAGCAGCCGAACACCTCCCAATCGGAACCGTTTACCCCGTATGGACCGGCATTGGCGCGGTCGGAGCAGTATTAGTCGGAATCTTTTTTTTCAATGAACCCGCCTCATTCTGGCGCATATTCTTCATAACCACCCTAATCCTCTCAATCGTAGGACTAAAAGTAATCGGGTAAACCTGCATTATGAAGGTTATTATTGAAACGACAGCCGACGGTTCCCCTACGTTTTATCGCGAGGATATTGACGAACATTACCATTCGGTCAAAGGTGCACTTGCCGAGAGCCAACACGTCTATATCAACTCAGGTTGGAAGGCAGTATCATCATCACAACGACCGATTAGAGTATTTGAAATCGGATTTGGTACTGGTCTGAACGCTGCCCTCACAGCCCAAGCCGCACTCCAATCGCAAACCCCAACCGAATACTATTCAGTCGAGTTATACCCACTACCCGACACCGCCACAACACTCTATTCCGAAGCCCTCTCAGTGCCGTTCCGCACAATATTCCTTGACGTCAACAAGGCTCCGTGGCAACAGTCAACCAAAATCAACCCATATTTCTCACTTCTTAAAATAGAGGACAATCTCTTGACAATGGAGCTCCCCAAGCATCTCGACGTAGTCTATTTCGACGCCTTCGCACCCGAGAAGCAACCCGAGATGTGGGATGAATCAATCTTCCGAAAAATATACAACGCGATGAATCCCGGTGCAATCCTAACTACCTACTGCGCCAAAGGTGCTATCCGTCGCCTTCTTAACCAACTCGGCTTCACTACCGAACGCCTACCCGGTCCTCCCAACGGCAAACGCGAAATTCTCCGCGCCACAAAAATAATTAGCCTAATAATGGAATGAGCTGCCGCCCAGGAATTCGCGGAGAAGACTTGTCGGGGGAATAAGTCGCTCACCTATGGGCGAGAAGAAGCTCAGGAACTTCATCAACCGATAGGCTTCGCTATATTCGGGCGCATCATGAGGTACACCTCGCAAAACATTCATCGCATAGTCTTTTATAACGCCCAACTCAAATATCAATGACGAGTTGAAAGTTGAATCAGCATTTTCCTGAAACGGGAAAATCCATTTTTCCTCACCTCGTCTGACGCTAGGCCAACGACGGATTGTCTCGATTGCTGAGGTACCGCGATATTTGTAATCTCTGATTATACGGCGCAAAAGGCGGTTATCGGTAGTCGGAATCCAGTTATGGTCGTCGATCGAAAGCGTTGTCAATGCCGACACATAAACGCGATATTTCATTTTCTCCTCGATTGATGCGGTCAACTGGGGGTTAAGTCCGTGGATACCTTCAATCAAAAGCACTGTATTGTCACCCAACTTGATTTTGTCCCCTTTGTATATTCTTGTTCCGGTTTCAAAATTATAGGTCGGAAGCGATACCTCTTTGCCTTCGAGAAGGTCATTCAAATCTTTATTGAACGCCTCAAGATCAAGGGCATAGAGCGATTCGTAGTCGTAGTCTCCGGTTTCGTCACGAGGAGTTCGGGTGCGGTCAACAAAATAGTTATCCAATGAAATCATTTTCGGCACCAACAGGTTTGCCATCAGGTAGATAGCCAAACGTTTGGTCGTAGTCGTCTTACCTGATGACGACGGACCTGCAACCAACACGATACGCGCACCACCTTCGTGATAACGCAATGCAATTTCATCAGCGATTGATGCTATCTTCTTGTCATGCAAAGCTTCAGCCACATTAATCAGATCGGCAGTGCGACGATGTTCTACCGCCTCATTGAGTTCGCCGACGTTATCCACACCGATAATTTTATTAAACTGAAGGTGCTCCTGAAACGCACGGAACATCTTTGGTTGAGGTAGCGGCTGCTGGGGTTGCGACAAGTTTGAAGGGTCTGGACCGAGCAACAGCATACCGTTTTCATATACTTGCAGGTCAAACACTTCAAGATATTCGGTTGACGGCACTAATGGTCCGTAATATGAGTCGCAAATGCCATCCAACCGATAATAGACCTCATAAAGTTCGTGAACAGTTTTCAGCAGACGCACCTTGTCATCAAGATTCTGTCTCCTAAATATGTCGATGACATCATTACGAAGTCGTTCTTTACGTTCAAACGGCAGCTTTTTATCAACAAGCTCTTTCATCTTGGCTTTCAACCGTTCAGACATCTCCTCTGATGGCTTGGCATCGCCGAGCAACCGGCAGTAGTAGCCGCGCGACAGCGAGTGCTCGATAACAAGTCTTTCGCCGGGATAAAGTTCTGAGAGCGCACGATACAGAAGCATACACAACGAATGAATATATACTCGTCGTGCCGAGTCGTTTGACGGATGTAAAAACTCAATCACCTTCGGGGCAAACAGTTGAAAATTCAAATCTTCGGTCTTATTGTTTATTTTACAGCAAAACGGCACGAAATCAAGACGTGACGCAATCTGGCCGTAAATCTCGCCAACGGTTTCGCCACCTGTAAAATCAATATATTCCTCTATATTTTTACAATATATCTTCTTTTGTTTGCTCATATTATTAAGTGTTTAAGTTATTATTCCATTCTCAACCGTGATGTAAACGGCGGTAAAAGTTTTTCGGCACATGCGGCAAGTTGGTCGGCGGTAATCGGTTCGATACGGCGCATCACCTCGTCGGGCCAAACGGATGCAGGCTTGAAGCCGAAAAGCAAACGGCGACCAAGCGTCAGAGCCTCCTGCTCATAATTATCGCGCCCGACCCTTGCCTGACCAATAAACTGTGCTTTAAACCGTTGAAGCTCATCATCGCTCAACTTCTTTGACGCCACCCGTTCAACCTCTTGAAAAATCAAGTCACGACAACGCTCCGAGTCCTTTTTGTCGCAGCCATAATATATAGTCATCTGACCACAATCGCTATAGAACGACGGCGACGCCTCAACCGTATAAACCAATCCGTTTTTCTCGCGGAGTGCTACATTCAGCAACGAGTTCATCCCCGGTCCGGCAAGCATATTGGCAAGCAGACTGAACGCAAACCGTTCATCAGAATTTCTATTGCAGATAGGCGCACCCAACAGATTATGGGACTGATGAGAGCCGATTCTGATAACCTTGTCAAAAGGCTTGACAATAGCCGGAGCAACACGTTCAGGCACAGGTTGAGTTCCGGTCGGTATTCCCGACATCTCACGAGTTACCGTTTTTACGACTTGGAACGGAGGTTTTGGACCGAGATAGAAAAACACCATATTTGGAGCCACATAAAAGCGGTCACGAAATGCGGCGCAACTCTTTGTTGTGAAATTCTTGATTGAATTTGATGTGCCGAGAATATTGTGAGCCAACGGATTATCCCTAAAGAACAATTCGTCAAAATCGTCATAGACAGCCTCGGCAGGATTATCTCTATAACTTAAGACTTCTTCCAGCACCACCTCCCGCTCATTGTCAAGCTCGTCGGGCTTGAATGCAGCCGAGGTTATCAATTCGGCAATCAGTTCGACCGCACGGTCAAGATGTCCTTCAGGGAATATCGAATAGACGGCAGTCTCCTCCTTTGTCGTGTAAGCGATCAGCTCTCCGCCGGTTTCTTCCATTCGGTTGAGAACGTATGAAGCCGGATGGTAAAGCGTGCTTTTAAAAATCGTATGCTCGATAAAATGGGCGGTCCCGAATTGTCGAGGTTTAGTCTCGTCACGACTGCCCGCGTTGATGAACAAGCCACAATATTCAGCCTGAGTTTCGACCTGACGACAAACGACTTTCAACCCGTTTGACAACGTAGTCACTATTGTTTCGTTACCATTCATTTTGGATCGGTCCATACTCCCTCAGCCTTAAGCAGTTCAATCAAACGCGGAAGAGCCTCTTCTGACGGTATATTTTTTTCGACACACTCTTTCCCTTTGTACAGACTGACATGTCCGGCAGCCGCACCTACATAACCATAATCAGCATCAGCCATTTCACCGGGTCCGTTTACAATACAGCCCATAACGCCGATTTTCAAGCCTTTAAGATGCCCCGTTGCCTGTTTGATATCCTTAACGGTCGATTGCAAATCAAAAAGGGTACGACCACATCCGGGACATGATATATACTCGGTTTTTGTAAATCGGCGACGAGCAGCCTGAAGAATTCCATAGGCGATATCAGCTCTGCGTCTTGGCGACAACCTGTCGGCTTCAATCATAATTCCGTCGCCAAAGCCCGACAATAGCAATGCGCCCATGTCGGCTGACGCCCTCAACGCCACTTTATCGTCATCCAGTCCATCATAGTTCAGACTGATTATTATCGGGCGCATAATTCCGGCAGCCATCAACGCATGAATTACGCGTTTTATCTCTCCAACAGGGTCAATTCCATGTGAAGTTAATATAATCGGCGACTTCTCAGCCTTAATTATTTCTAAATCAGGAATGTTTGCGCAATCGACAACCTTCCAGTTCTTACTGGCAAGCGACACTTCGGGAGTGCGGTCAGGATCATAAACTCCTGATTCAATATTCCCGGCTATGACAACACGGGTAGGATTTTCTCCGCCAAGATTTTCAAAAGCTTCAGTCGCCATTCGTTCAGGAACTATCGGGTCATATCCTTCAAACCAAACACCTTGCAATTCAGGCGAATCCTCACGTTTTGTTATGTAGTCGACAAGCTCGCGTGCTACAGGGAGCTCGGCTTCAGGAGCCTCACTGAGCGAAACACGAATTGTATCACCGATTCCGTCAGCCATTAAAGCACCGATTCCTACAGCCGATTTTATGCGTCCATCCTCTCCGTCGCCAGCCTCGGTGACGCCAAGGTGAATCGGATAGTGCATATCTTCATCAGCCATCGCCTTGACAAGACGTCGAACCGATTCGGTCATCACAACTGTGTTGGATGCCTTCATCGATACCACTACATTTTCAAAACCTTCAGTTTTGCATACCCTCAAAAACTCCATTGCACTCTCAGCCATACCAGCCGGAGTGTTTCCATATCGCGACATGATGCGGTCAGAAAGCGAACCATGATTTACACCGATCCTAACAGCCGTACCGTTTTCTTTGCACAACTTCAAGAAAGGGGCGACAGCCTCATTTATGCGCTGAATTTCAGCACGGTATTCATCATCGGTATAGTCGATTTTTTTAAACGTGCGACCCGGGTCAACAAAGTTGCCGGGATTTATTCTCACCTTCTCGACATTGACAGCCGAAGCGTACGCCGCCTTAGGATTGAAATGAATATCGGCAACCAACGGCACGTCATATCCGTCGGCTTTCAAACGTCGGTTTATCTCGCCAAGGCTTTCAGCTTCACGGACACCCTGAGCGGTCAATCTGACATATTCGGCTCCGGCATCAATCATTCGTTTTGCCTGAGCCACCGACCCCTCAACATCGTTTGTCGATGTGTTGGTCATTGACTGTATTCTGATTGGATAGCCTGTGCCGAGAGGTGTATTTCCGATATTGACTTTATCGGCATGGCGACGCTTATAGTTAAATAGAGTCTTCAAGGAATGACGTTATTTTATCAATTGGTTTTGAATTTATAATTTACTTCTTTAAGCTCGTTGTTAGCTTTCACGATTTTATCTGAGAGACGGCTGCGGTATTCGGCAAACCGTGCTGCAATTGCGGTGTCGGTCAAAGCGAGCATCTGAGTTGCAAGAACAGCGGCATTGAGGGCACCGTTAATTCCGACAGTTGCCACTGCAATGCCCGGAGGCATCTGAACGATCGAAAGAAGAGCATCACGTCCTTCAAGAGTTGAGTTGATGGGCACGCCGATTACAGGGAGTGGAGTCATCGCGGCAATCACCCCGGGGAGAGCCGCTGCCATACCGGCGGCTGCAATTATCACTTTCAATCCGCGACCCTCAGCGTCGGTTGCAAACTGTTCGACTTCGCGAGGGGTGCGATGAGCCGACAGAGCATTCATTTCAAACGGAATCTCCATCGAATCAAGAAAATCAGCGGCTTTCTTCAAGATGGGAAGATCAGACGTACTTCCCATAATAATGCTAACGAGTGGTTTCATATTTTACATTTATAAATTAATGAACTAAGTGCATACCGACGGTCATTGCAAGTGAAATGCAAACTACACCGTTAACTGTTCCGGCAAGCAACTGCCCCTCGGTGTGTCGGCTTAATATCAGACGGGTGGTCTCAGTCAATCCGGCTGCAAAGATGGCGGCATAAAGCACCCAATTCAAATCAAACACATTCAATTGATAATAAATCAGATAGAAAATGAATGTTGCCATACCTGACACAGAAGTCGCGTGGGCACTGATTTTCCACCACAGGCTCACAACCGAGCAAATAACCGTTGCGACAGCAGCTCCGACCATAAACATGATGAGCCACATTGGCGCATGGATTGATGAAAAATAAAATGCCGCTCCGACATAACAGGCAGCCGATATTAAATAAGGTATCAAACGCTCTTTTCGTTCATTCAAACCCGAGTCTGAAACAATTTTGAGCTTGTAAAGCACAAAAATTGCAAGAGCCGGAATAAATGCGGTGATCAGGAATGTCATTCCGATAACACCAAATTTCGTTCCGGGTGTAACGATACACAAAATTGTGGCAAACATCACAATCGCAACCGTGTAGGTAGGTATCAACAGCGGATTAAATATGGCTGATATAATTCGTGCAGTCTTTTCCATATATTATGATTTTGTATTTTACATTTCTTTTCTTAATCGTGCGACCGGCAGTCCGAGCTTTTCACGATATTTCGACACCGTCCGTCGCGCGAGTTCAAACCCTTGTTCATTCATCATCGTTGTCAAAGCTTCATCGCTCAAGGGATGATGTTTGTCTTCATTGTCAATCAGCTTTTTCAAGGCAACGCCAACCGAATGGGATGACGTTTCATTGTCCTGCCCCCCGGTCGATTCATTGAAAAACATCTTCAATGGATAAACACCGTGTTGGGTTGCAACATATTTTGATGCCGAGGCTCGCGAAATAACCGACAAGTCGAGTCCCGTAACCGACGACACATCTTTTAATATCATCGGCTTGATTTGATTCGGGTCGTCGGTCAGGAAAAAGTCCCTTTGGATGTTGACAATCGCACTCATTACCTTGAACAACGTTTCCTGACGGGTTCGCAATATTTTGATAAACTCACGCGCTTCATCTCGATGTCGTTTTATAAACGTTGACGCATCTTTTTCAGCTCTTGACAACTGCTGACCGGTCTTTATCGCCGAGTCCTCGTCAAAAGTCGCATCAATACACAGCTCGGGGATGTTGTTCAGAAGTGTCAGATTGATATGCTGACCATCAGTCTCAACCTGAAAATCAGGAATGATTATAGTGGAATTCTGCTGTAGCGGAGTCTGCTCAAACAAACTGCCCGGCTTGGGATTAAGCTGCCTGATAATGCTCATCGCCTCCTTGACCTGTTCTGGCGAGATACCCATCATTGACGCAATACGTTCAAAATGCTTCTTGGAGAACAGGTCAAAATAGTCAGAAATCATCTCGATTGCAATATCGACAATCAGGCTACCCGGCTTGCGGCGCAACTGCAACAGCAGACAGTCTCTCAAGTCGACCGCACCAATTCCTGCCGGTTCGAGAGACCTGACTACATCCCTGATTTGACGGAGATGTTTCTCGTCAACATCAATACCGGCTTGAATGGCAATATCATCACCGATCGACTTCAAGTCACGGCTCATATAACCGTTATCGTCAATATTACCGATGATATACTGAGCAATCAAAATATCGTCGGGCGACAGATTATGTTCATTGATTTGCCTCATCAGCGAATCTATCATCGTATTCTCCCCTGCCGGCGCAAAACTTCCCGGTGATGCCGCCATAGCTTCATTGTCGGGCGACCGGCGTGCATAGGAAAACGTTGACGGAATCTCTTCATCGCCACCAAAATCGGCAAGTTGCATCTGTTCTGATGTCTCGTCAAAGTGTTCCTCGGGTTCATGATTTGACTCAGCATCGGAGACCTCAAGCGCAGGAAGTTCTTCGAGCGCACGCTTAACCTCTTCTTCAATCTCGATCGCGTTCATCTCAAGCATACGACCCACCCTAACCTGCAACGGCAAAAGTCGTTGTGTCAGAGACTGATCAAGACCAATTTTTTGTTGAGTTGATGAACCGGACATATTTTGAGATTGAAACTTTTAATTTTTAACGAGTAAAGTAAAACGAGTTTTACAATGCAAAGTTACTTCTTAGCTTTAATAAAAACAAACTTTGTCGGTCTTTCGTTTTAAACCGACATCATACATTTTTATTTTTTCGGCAACGGCAAATCTTATTATCATAAATTTTGGTACATTTTACCAAAATTATGGTACTCTTTTTATCATTTTTTCAACCTAAATTTGCAGTTGATAAATAAGACCTACTTAAAAAATCCATAATTATGAAAAAATCAATTTTAAGTTTCGCAATTTTACTTATATCAACATTGTCATCAAACTCTCAAACTATGAATAATCTTAATACAAACACGTCAGCCGCTCCTGTCGAACAGCTGACACTTACTCAAGAATGGGACAAAGTTTTCCCTAAAAGTGACAAGGTTGAACACAAGAAAATTACTTTTGTCAATCGATATGGCATCACTCTTGTTGCAGACATATACACTCCCAAAAGTGCAAAAGGCAAACTGCCGGCAATCGCTGTCAGCGGACCTTTCGGTGCGGTCAAAGAACAATCAAGCGGATTGTATGCTCAACAACTCGCCGAACGCGGATATTTGACAATCGCTTTTGACCCCTCATTTACAGGCGAAAGCGGTGGTCAGCCACGTCGGGTTGCCTCGCCCGACATTAACACTGAAGATTTTTCAGCCGCCGTCGATTTCCTTTCGGTTCAGCCAAACGTTGACACCGACAAAATCGGTATTCTCGGCATTTGTGGTTGGGGAGGCATTGCAATTCAAGCCGCAATCAATGACCCTCGCATCAAAGCGACCGTTGCCTCTACAATGTATGACATGACACGCGTGAACGCCAACGGATATTTTGATTCTGAAAATACAAAAGAGCAGCGAAACGCAAAACGTCAGGCAATGGCAACCCAACGTACCGACGATTATCGTAACGGTGAATATACCCGTGCCGGAGGTGTTGTTGACCCGCTCCCCGATGATGCACCTCAGTTTGTAAAAGACTATTATGCCTACTATAAAACACCGCGCGGGTTCCATCCACGTTCAGGCAACTCGACCGACGGCTGGAACGCTACCTCGAACCTTCCTTTTGTCAACTTCAAATTCTTTGAATATGCCGACGAGTTGGACAACGCCGTCTTAATCGTGCATGGCGACCAAGCTCACTCCTACTATTTTGGCAAAGACACTTTTGCCAAATTGAAAGGAGACAACAAACAGATGTTGACCATTAAAGGAGCAAGCCACTGCGATCTCTACGACCAGATTGACATCATTCCGTTTGATGAAATCGCCGCTTTCTATAAAGAATATTTGAAATGACGACAGCCGAATTTATTAAGGTAATGGACTCGGGTGAAGTGATACCCGGCGGAAGCCCAATCCATGCAAAAATGCACGAGTTGAGCCAAGAGGCTATCCGCATTACAATGGAGATAAATAACGCCTATCATAACCACAACGAGATTATAGCCTTGATGTCAGAACTAACCGGAACAAAAGTTCACGAAAGTTTCGGATTATTTCCCCCATTTTATACCGACTGTGGGAAAAACATCAGAATTGGTAAACGGGTCTTTATTAACTCAGGATGTAAGTTTCAGGATCAGGGTGGCATAACGATTGGCGATGATGTTTTGATCGGGCATAACTGTGTGATTGCAACACTCAATCACGTTATGGATCCCGACCGACGTGCCGATATGGTTCCTGCATCCGTGAAAATTGGCAACAAAGTGTGGATAGGTGCCAACGTAACAATCCTGCAAGGTGTCACAATCGGCGAGGGTGCCATCATCGCAGCCGGAGCAGTAGTTAACAAAGATGTTGCTCCACGCACAATCGTTGGTGGAATTCCGGCAAAAGTCATTAAAAACATTTAACATCATTAATATCCAATTTTATCATCTAAAATAGTATTTTTTCAATCGAATTGCCAATTTTAAACGACCGATTTCACGCGCAAAACATAATAATTTTAAAAATTAAGGAAAATTTTCATCAATTATATTTACCGCATAAAAAAAATTTTGTAAATTTGCACGTCCAAAATTAAAGACACTAACAAATTGTTTGAAATCTCCCGTTTATTGAAAACATTAGATTGAAAATATATTATACAACAAACATTATAATTTTTATTTAGTATGACAAAAATTGGTATTAACGGCTTTGGCCGTATCGGACGTTTCGTTTTCCGCGCTTCTACCAAACGCGATGACATCGAAGTAGTAGCTATCAACGACCTTCTTCCCGTTGATTACATGGCTTACATGCTCAAATATGACACTATGCACGGTCGTTTCGACGGTACTGTTGATTTTGACATGGAGAAAAGCGAACTTATCGTTAACGGCAAACACATCCGTGTTACTGCATGCAAAAACCCCGCTGAAATCGCTTGGGGCGCTGTAGGTGCAGAATATGTTGTTGAATCAACCGGTCTTTTCCTTACTAAAGAAAAAGCTCAGGCTCACATCGAAGCAGGTGCTAAATACGTTGTTATGTCAGCTCCTTCTAAAGATGATACTCCCATGTTTGTATGCGGTGTAAACGAAAAAACTTACGCAGGACAGCAGTTCGTTTCTAACGCTTCTTGTACTACTAACTGTCTCGCTCCTATCGCTAAAGTTCTTAACGATAAATTCGGTATCATCAACGGTCTTATGACTACAGTTCACTCTACTACTGCTACTCAGAAAACTGTTGACGGTCCTTCAATGAAAGACTGGCGCGGTGGTCGTGCTGCTTCAGGCAACATCATCCCTTCTACTACAGGTGCAGCTAAAGCTGTGGGTAAAGTTATCCCCGAACTCAACGGCAAACTTACCGGTATCTCAATGCGCGTCCCCACCCTCGACGTTTCAGTTGTTGACCTTACCGCTAACCTCGCTAAACCCGCTACTAAAGAAGCTATCTGCGCTGCTATGAAAGAAGCTGCTGAAGGCGAACTCAAAGGTGTACTCGGTTACACTGAAGATGCAGTTGTATCAAGCGACTTCCTCGGCTGTCCTCTTACTTCTATCTTCGACGCTAACGCAGGTGTTTATTTGACTGACACTTTCGTTAAAGTTATCTCATGGTATGACAATGAAATCGGCTACTCTAACAAAGTTCTCGACCTCATCGCTCACATGAAAAAAGTTAACGGCTAATCAATCTTAGCAACATAACTACCCAAACGCCCTTCAGATGAAGGGCGTTTTTTTATT
>CAMWIM010000074.1 GCA_947174335.1 uncultured Porphyromonadaceae bacterium
AAACGAGTACTATTTGGAAGACGCTATTTAACTATCAGCAGAAAGGCGTTATTTCTCTAATCAAAATGCTCCGTAAGTATAACGGTGCAATTCTTGCCGATGCAGTAGGCCTTGGCAAGACATTCTCGGCTCTTGCCGTTATTAAGTATTTTCAGACACAAGGATTTACTACCGTTTTATTGTGTCCTAAAAAACTCGAACACAATTGGAAACAATATAAACGTCGAAATGGCTCTCGCTTCGAGACCGACGAGTTCGACTATATAGTGCGCTTTCATACTGATTTCCAAAACGAACGTCTTGAAAATCGTTACGATGATGCACGACTCTCGTGGCTCCAACGCCAAAAGAAAGTGCTCATCGTCATAGATGAAAGCCATAATTTACGCAATGAAAAATCATCACGTTATCAAGATCTACTTACTTCCCTCGTCCAGAACCAACCCGGACAAGAATATCGCGATGTTAAAGTCCTAATGTTGTCTGCTACGCCCATTAATACCGGACTTAACGATGTCAAGGGGCAATTTAATCTTATTGGACGAGGCGTTGATACCGCATTTAACACTGATGATTTTGGAGTGGAGTCGCTTAAATACCTTTTTACTGACGCCCAACGCAAATATACTCAGTGGTGCGACAATCCTAACCGTACTATTGGGGGATTTATTAAAACCCTCCCACCAAAATTTTTCAATCTTACAGACAAACTCATAGTAGCCCGTACACGTAATCTGATTGAAAAAACTCTCGGAGAAAATCTTGGATTCCCAGATAAGGAAAAACCGCTCAACGTTTATCAGGGTGTTGACCATTTCGGCAACTTCAAAACTACAGAAGAGATATATAAAGCATTTGAAGATCTTTTTCTTGCTGCGTATCAGCCGAGCCTTTTCATGAAGGAAACACGCAAAAAATCGGAAAAAGCGGCGGCTGCCGAGGGTTGGAATGATGAGGTTAACCGTGAGCGTTTTCTCGTTAAGATGATGGGTATTCTCTTTATGAAGCGTCTTGAATCTTCGTGGTTTTCCCTCATGAGTACAGTGAAGAAAGTACTCGAAGTACACGAAACCACTCTTGATAAAGTCAAGAAATTCCGTGCAGGACTCAATGTTGATTCATTAGCTCCATCGCTCTTTGATGGCGAGGAAGAAGATGGTGAAATTGACGATGACGAGTTCTTCGCTCTCCGTAAGGGAACCATCAAGCTATCCGATATGAAAAATATAGGAGGCTTCCAACGTGCCCTTGAATCGGATATTAAGAAACTTAATGCCATTTATCTCGGTCTTGTCGACTTTCAGCGTAAATATGAATCAAACATTGAGCGCGATGTAAAACTTGATGAACTTGAGCGCATTCTCAGCGAGAAACAACTTCAATCCAACAAGAAAGTAGTTATCTTTACTGTATATGCTGACACCGCCAAATTCATCTTCGATGAACTTGTTAAGCGTGGATTCGGCAATATTGCTTCTGCAAGTGGCTCTGCTTCTTATTCCACCGGAGCGCAATCAACGGATGGCTATTTCTCACTCTTGCAACGCTTCGCTCCTTACAGCAAACTTTATAAAGAACTTGACTGGCGTGATCTATACGAAACAGCCGGACTAAACCGCAATGATTATTATAACGATGACAAGCAACAGTGGGATGTTCCTTACGATATTTGGCACTCGCTTGTCTTGAAGTATGAGCCTAAATATGCCAGACTCCTTAATGATCCGATAGACATACTTATTGCTACAGACTGTCTCTCCGAGGGTCAGAACCTCCAAGATGCGGATATGCAGATTAATTATGATATACACTGGAATCCGGTGCGTCTCATTCAACGATTTGGGCGTATAGATCGTATAGGTTCTCCGAACAAGTTAATCCGATGCGTCAACTTCTGGCCAGCCAAAACATTTGAGGATTATCTACATCTTGAATCGAGGGTACAGAACCGTATGGCGGCTATGACTCTTGTCGGTTCGGAAACTCAAGAACTCAACGACGAGTTTATGAAGATGGTCGAGGACAATCCTCTTCAGGACCGTAATGCTGATCGCTTGCTTCAAGAATTGCAGAATAACTCTATAAGCGACATTGAAACTCCACGAACATTGTCGCTTAAAGACTTCTCCTTTGAAGTCTATCGTCAAGACTTGATAGACTATTTCGAGAAGAACAAAGAAGTATTCCGCCGTATGCCTAACGGCATTTTCTCAGGCTTTGCTTTTGACAATAATATCTTTGACACAATGGGGGAATCGCTCATTGGTGTAGTGGGATATCCGCACCGAGAGGAAGGCTCAAACAAACCATACCGCGAAATCTATCTTATGTGTCAGCCCATCGATAAGTTAAAGCCTGCCATTTACCGCGAACTGAATCGCGCGGAGATTCTTGAATTTTTGCGTCAGAATAAATCTGCCGAGCGATTCGTTCCGCAATGGATTGAAACTGGCGACTCTGATCGCTTGGGTCGATTGTCTGAAATCATGCAGGATTGGATGAATACACAAATCCCGCAGAAAGCTAAATCGTCCGCTGTTGCTCTCCTTAAATCTAATAAGTTAACCAAGAAATCTGCTGCAACCATCAATGGATCCTTGCTTGAAGATAAATTCAAGCTCGAAAACTTTGACCTCATTGTGTGGGAGTATGTTTCTATAAATGAATAACGCTATGCAAAACGTTCTTCAAAAATTCATTACTGAACCCTTGTTTGATGCTACCGAGGCAATGCTCTCGCATCTTCACATACGTTTCACCGCTCAAAGCAAAACTCCGCTGTCGTTTCAAGAACTTTATGCCGATACCACTTCATCTCCTATGCCTAAGGTATTAAGGGAAGTAGTGGATAAAGTTAATAACACCTATCTTATCGGTGCTATTGATGGAGACACACTCGTAGGCCGTCAATCTGATTTTGACATTGAGAAACCACTTGACGGCAAATATAACACTATGATTATATTTGCGGTTGACATCAAGCAGGGATACTCACTAACTCGTGGAGAGCTTGCCACTCTTACACGTGGCTTTAATCGTATGGCTCCGCAGCTACCTGTGATTATATTTATCAAAAACGGGGATTCCCTTTCGCTTGCCACCTGTGAACGCTCAGAATATCGTCGCGCCGGTATGGAGGGAGAAAAACTTGGCAAGGTATCAATACTCCGTGATATAAATTGTGCCCATCCTCATCGCGGACACATTGATATTCTCGAAACTCTCGGCGATAAGGCTTATCTGACTTTCGACGAACTTTATAAACATTGGCTTGAAGTTTTCAGTAATGAAACCTTAACCAAACGTTTCTACCGAGAGTTACAAAACTGGTATTTTGTGGCTCTTAAGGTAGTTCGTTTCCCCAATGATATATCAACCACTTCGGATGATACAGCGTATAATAGCGAAGCAACCATACGGTTAATAACTCGTTTGATATTTGTTTGGTTTCTTAAGCAAAGAAACCTAATTCCGGGAGAATTATTTGACCCCGATTTTGTAGGCAATAAGTTACTTAAGGAATTTAACCCCATTGAGCCACAAGGATTATTTAGCGAAACACAGCGTGTAAGTTTTTATTATAGAGGAATCCTTCAGAACCTGTTTTTCGCCACTCTAAATACTCCTCTTACAAAGGAAGGTAAAAGTGAACTTACCGAGCGAAGATTCAAGACTTCAAGAGACCAATTCGATGTAAATGTTCTTATGCGCTATCGAGATTTATTCAAAGATCCCGAATTGTTCATAAAGTTATGTAACCGTGTGCCATTTCTCAATGGTGGACTATTTGATTGTCTTGACCGCAAATCTAAAGGTTTATATTTTGATGGTTTTTCTGAACGCAAAGTATCCATTGAACAACTTTGCGTACCTGATTACTTGTTTTTTTCAGATAATATTCATGCAGATCTCTCGGCAGAATATGATGATAAAAAGCAGAAAAACGTTGTAGTTCGGGGGTTGATAAAAATTTTTAATTCATATCAGTTTACTATCGAAGAAAACACACCTCTAGACCAAGAAGTTGCTCTTGATCCCGAACTGTTAGGAAAAGTTTTTGAAAATCTTCTTGCATCATTTAATCCCGAAACAAAACAAACTGCACGAAAACAGACTGGATCCTTCTATACGCCTCGTCCCATAGTAGAGTATATGGTAGATGAAAGTTTAATCGCATATCTTAATCGGACAGTAGGATCGAAATTAGAAAAGGAATATCGTAAGCTACTCTCTTACTCAGATATACCATTGAATCTCTCCTCTGACCAAAAGCGTAGTATAATGGTGGCTCTCTATAATTGCAAAATACTTGACCCGGCATGTGGTTCAGGTGCATTCCCAATGGGTATTTTGCAAAAAATGGTACATGTCCTTACAAAAATAGACCCTGATAATACTCAATGGAAAGAAATGCTACTCAATATTGCTATAGATGAAACTTCTGAAGCGTACCGAAATGCCACTGATAATGAGAGACAAGAAGTCATCCTTGATATTGAGCGAAATTTCAATGATAAAGTGAATCGTCCCGACTATGCTCGAAAACTCTATCTAATAGAAAATTG
Source organism: uncultured Porphyromonadaceae bacterium (assembly GCA_947174335.1). Classification (GTDB taxonomy): domain Bacteria; phylum Bacteroidota; class Bacteroidia; order Bacteroidales; family Muribaculaceae; genus CAJUPY01. Next base: position 4,566 of record CAMWIM010000074.1, read on the forward strand.
CATCTACGGTGTGGATATTCAGCCTATTGCTATCCAGATTTCGAAATTAAGATTTTTCATTTCATTAGTTATAGATCAAAAAAGTAATGACAATCCGGCTGAAAACTATGGAATTCGACCACTCCCGAATCTTGAAGCAAAATTTGTTGCAGCCGACTCTTTACGCTCTTTAAGTGGAGATGTGTCTCTTGGAGATGCTGTTCCCTCCGTTAAGCAGCTTAAAAATAAACTCAAACAGATTAACCACCGAATATTTAGCGTTAAATCCCACAAATGGAAAAAAGAACTTGAAAAACGCCTTGAAGAAACACGGTTGCAACTTGCCGAAGAACTTGCTTCTGTAGGAATGTTCTCAATATCTGAATCCACTATGCTTGCAGGGTGGGATATGTTTAATCAAAATGCCCACGCAGAATACTTGGATCCCGAATGGATGTTTGGTTTCAAAGATAAATTTGATATAGTAATAGGAAATCCTCCCTATGTTATCGTTGCAAGTGACGACCCTTTGAAACCGTTATATGATCAAAATTATGTTGTAGCAGGAGGTGGGAAACGGAATCTTTTTCATTTATTCTTTGAGAAAGGTATTTCACTTTTAAAAGGTGGGGGTGTAATTTCATTTATTACACCAGATACATTTCTTGCAGGTAATGATACATCTAATCTTCGGAAGTTTTTTATTGATAATGTAAAGATAAACAACATTGTACTATATAGTGAAAAAGATAAAGTATTTAAAAACGTTACACAAGCTGTAGCCGTTTGTGTTATGTTAAAATCTTTGCCATTTTCGGATTTTTATGTTCATGTTAAGAACGAAGCTAAAATGGTAAGACTTAATGATGTAAAAAAAGATCCAAAATTTCGCTTCCGTTGGTTCAATCAGGCAATCCAGAAAATTAGGGAAATCCCAACAACTGTCAAAGACTTTTTCGATGGAAATCAAGGAGATGTGAACCTAACTAGTAAAAAAGAATTCTTTAGAGATAAGTATGAGAACGACTCACTTCCTCTGATTCGTGGTATTCAAATAGCACCTTATGTGTTCAGAGGTTCAAATGAGTGGTGTTTAAGGTCTGCATTAAGGAAAGACATCACTTCAACTGAAAGAATCGTATTTCAAGAGGTATCTAATGCTGGTCTTTCTCGTAGAATAAAGGCAACAATCCTAAGAGATGTTATTCTAGGTCATAGCTGCAATTTTTTACTTTTAAAATCAGATCATCTGCAATTATATGCTGCTCTTGCGGTGGTAAACTCTAAGGTGGTAAACTTTTATTTTAAGTTTTACAACCAAACGAATCATGTACCTATCGGAGATTTTAAGCAAATCCCATTTCCAACCCTTTCTCAAAGTATTCAGACGCGACTCTCAAATATAGTTGAAGAGATTTTCTCCTTCACAACTGAAGATAGTCAATCTGATATCTCCTCTTATGAGCGAGAAATTGATCTAATCGTTTATAAGCTTTATGGTCTAGAATATTCCGAAGTGCTTATTATTGATTCGGAAACGTCAATTACCAAAGAAGAATACGAAAATTTCTCGGTATAAATAATAGAATTAACTGATGGATAAAAACAAAACATTAATTATTTTTGGCAATGGTTTTGACCTTGACTTAGGTTGGAAAACTTCATATAATGACTTTTTCCGAGCAAAACAAAATAGTATTGTATTGTTCAATGGAATGTCATTTATTGAAAACATGGTCAAGGGCGAATATTGGTACGATTTAGAAGGATATATTCGTCATATAGCAATTCATGAAATAACGAATAAAGAAGAACTTAAAACGTTATCATATTTTTGGAGAATATTAACTACAAGAATTGAGGAGTATTTAAGAGAAGATTCAATATATCTTACAAAAACCGATTCATGTGCATATAATTTCTTGAATCATATATCTCCGAACTCAAAAATAGTATCATTTAATTATACCAACGCATTTAATATTTGCAAATTAGAGCCAAAGGAGATAGAATATATTCATAATTCTATCGATTCTGTATATTCTAATAGTGGTGATGTTAAATTGGGTGTTGATACGGGAGTGCTTTCGGAAAATAGATTTTTAAATTCCTCCGATATAAGTTATATATTAAAATCAAGAGAAAACCAAATTGGAGATAATCTCATTTCCAAATGGAAGAATTTTGAAAACATTATCATATACGGACACTCTCTTGGCATTACAGATTCGGATTACTTCAAACCGCTTTTTGACTCCATAAAAGCAGGAACGATAACTCCACAATCATTTTATATTGTAACTAAAGACACCAAATCTCTTGAACAAATAAAAGAGAATATGTTGAAATATGACATAAGATATTCTCAACTCCTATGTTCATGTGATATAACGCCAATATTTACGGAAAATGGTAGCAAGAATCCATTATTTAATAAGATGCTTCAAATCATTTAGCCACATTTATAGAGGAGTTGCGGCACCGTCGCCGCGCTTTCGTAAACGGAGCCTCGGTTTCCGCCATTCGGCTTCAATCGCTATCTCGTACAGAGAGCTTCGATACCACCTTGTTAGTGGATTCGAAGCTCGCATATAAATCATATTAGTCTTACATAGACATTTTAGTGCCTGAAAGTCGGTTGTCGAGGTCATCGTATCGGGAGCGGTTGCCGACTTCCCATTCGCGGTTTTCTCCGCGATCGGTGCTGACGTTGAAGTATGAGAGGACTTTTGCAAAATTGAGTGCAAAGACGTTGGCTGTCTGCTGGGTGAAGTCCTGTGGGTGCGAAAGAACACGCACTCCTGTTTGGTCTTTAGTTGTCTGACGTATTCGCTGTATGATCGCCCTTGCGTCTTCACTTGTCAGGTAATGGACGGCAAGATTCAGCAGGTAGTCTTGTCTGTCATCCGGAGACAGCCTGCGGTAATCGCTTTCGTCCTGGCTGTCCATTGGTATCATTGGAATTGGCATACCGTCATTCATCGTAATCCTCAGTGCATATCTTCCATCCCTATTCTTGACAGCATTGGCAGACTGTATTCTGCTCTTGAAGTCATGGATTGGCTGTCGGGCGAGGTATGCCATAAGAATCTCTTCCGTGAATATTGTAGCGGCTACCGTCAGTGCTACATCTTCCTTGTCATCCGGTTTCACACCATTGTACCATGCTGCCTGACGTAAAGTAATCGGCTTCTTATATGTGCTGCCGTCCTTCATTTTGATACACACATAGTCTTTACGTCCATCGTTGCCGATATCAACATTGAACATATCTCGGTAAACATCAAGAGGCGAAGGCTTGCGTTCTTGCTTTGGCACGAAGTCTATCAGCTCAGATAATTTCATCACCTTGCTGCCGTCAAAGGCTATCTTTCCTGCATGGTCGACTATGCAATATCCACGAACCTGACTGTTATTGTCCTTCTGGAAATAGATGTCTATGCCGAAATTCTTTTTGAGGGTGAAGATAAGCTGTTGAAGCTGCTCCTGTCGTTCCTTGCTTAAAGGTTTTCCGTTTTTGTCGAGTATTTTCTTTATGTCCGGATTGGATTGGGGACGAGTAGGCTTTTTCTTCTTGGACTTTGAGACTTCGGTACTATTGAGACTTTGAGACTTTCCCTCCGCAATCTCAGCTTTATATTTCTTGATAATGGCACGAAGTTGTATCGTTCGATCCTTACGCTTCTGGCTGTTCTTAGTAATGTGGTTGAATATGTCTCCGACAGAGATATTCCCTGCATCGCCACCATTCTTCAAAAGACGGTAGCCGTCAAGCAACTTTTCCATCTTAAAGGCGAAAGATCTAACGATGTTTGCAAACTGTCCCTCGGTTTCATAATCGTAGCTGAAAATTCTTTCAATATCCCTGTTGATGTCGGAGGCAAGAATGCGGTTTGCACAGGCATTGAGCCTGCGAATATCCTGATGGTCGGAGATAGCGTACCCATTAGGTTGAATCCTCGTAGAAAGTATATGTACGTGGTTATTGTCCGTGTCGTGATGGGCATAGACAAAGTAAGGCTGCTTTCCATACCCCATACCTGTCATCAGCTCACGGGCAAAGTCGGTAAGTTCCTGAGGTGTCATGGTGCGTCCTTCAACGGATGCAGACACATGGAACTGGAAACGGTCGGTTTTCGTATTGCCGTAGGTCTTTGACCGCTCTTTCAGGTAGTGTTCCACCTCGGCAGCCGCGTCAAGTCCGAAACGGTGCATGGTCTCGACAGTCTGACGCAGTCTTTCGCTGACGTTAGCCATCAACATCAGTTCGGCTACACCGGCCGCGACCTTGTCTTCATTGTATTTTGCACCAGGGAAACCGCCCCCTTTTACATCACTGAGTTTCTTGACAATCATAAATTCTGCATTTGTGGTTTGAGCATTTCATATAGATAGCGCAGCATATCCTGAATAATCTTCATCTCTGCACCGAATTGACTGAAGGGAAGAAGGTCATTGGCGGTAAAGGCAAGTGGCGACATCTTCATCTTCTCATTGATGCACCTTACGGCCTGATTATGATTGACACCGATCTTGTCAATCTTCTTAATGGCGGTGGATAAAAGCGCAATGAGCTGAGGATTATTTGTTGTAGATAGTTCAGATGTTGAAGCCTCCTCTGAATATTTTAGTGAGGCACATCGAACCAGCGCACTCATATTTCCACCGAAATAGGTTGCAGCCTTTTCGTGCATCTGTCTGTGGATTGTCTCATCGACTCTGGTATTTATGGTGATTTCTTTCTTCTTTGACATGTTATGTGATAATTATATAAATAGGTTGTTTGAACATTCTTATATTAGCTGAATGGAGTATTTATATATTTGATGATTGTATGATTGTGTAATTAGTACATTAGAGCAATAGTATATTTGATAGTTAAGACATTTGAGTATTTGCATATTCGATAATTAGGTTATTAGACTATTTAAGTACCAGGTTACATTATCCCGGGCTTTCGGTTGTCTGAACCAACAAACCAAGGTGTCTCAGTTCTACCGACCGACAAACCGAAGCATCTCGGTTGCTGAATATGCGATAATCAGGTTATTGCACCATTTGAGTATCCAGTTAAATTAACCCGGTGTCTCCGGTTGTCCGAACTAACGAACCAAGGTGCCTCAGTTCTGCCAATCGACAAACCGAGTTATCTCGATTACCTTATTCCAAGTATCAAAGTCTGCGAGTTTCGAGCGGAATTAACCCTCACCTATGGGGAGGCAGATTTGCCGTTGTGTATACAATCGGCATATCTTGCAAAGCAAGGTTGACCTCCATTTCATAGCTTGTGCAACATCAAATTTCCTACATCCTTAGACTCTTGACTGCTCCTTGTAATCCAATGAACCGGAGTTTCCCGATACATAGGTTAGACAGACCGACGTATCTAAGATGCTCCAACCGAAAACCAAGCAACCGAGGTACTAAAGTTATTAGAACATTGAATCATCGGATAATTCGGCTATTTAGTCGTTGGGTTATTTGAACATTGGGTAATTATAGCATTTGATAAATGCTACATTATAGTATTGGGCGTTTATGATATTTCTATATTGATATATTTGATAATTTGTATATCGGCTTATTTGATTATGGGATAATCCGCTCAGAATATCAAAGTCTCATAATCTCAAAATCTCATTGTCTCATTTGGATATATCGATTTTGCAATATCGTCCATGTGCGTCTTTTGTGATAAAACCTCTGCCGCTTTCTTTTAGGAATCTGAATATCGAGGCGCGTGAGATACCGAGTTTCTGTGCTTCACGCAAGATTTCCCTCGTAGTGAACGAGTCTCCGAGATTTCCGAGCAGTTCAGTGTATCGTGTATCTAGCACACTGGTTTCCAGCTCCGGAGATATTCGTTCTTCCATCGTCCTGAAATATTCGGTCAGCAGTATTGCGCGTTCCGCACTCTCAATGTCGATTATCTCCATAGATACGCCATCACAAATACCTCTCATAATCTGGATAACAAGGCAAAAACGTATAAGATACGTTTCAAGTTTTCCACATAGTGCTCTGACGGCATCTGAATCGGTGGCAGAATATTCTGCATTGCTCACCTCGATTTTCCAACGGTTCACACGGAGTTTTGCCTCAAGGGAAAATGAAAGCTCTTTTGAGATTACATTTCCCTCCTGGTCTGTTGTGAGTGTAAAGCCCACCACTTTTCGGATAATAGCCTCCCATTGTGTCAGAACATCATCAGGCATATCGGTATCGTTCCATTCAGGCATTTCGTTGATCTCGGGATACACTTTCAAGAAACGTGATGAAAAACCGTTCATCATTCGTTTTCCACCAAACTGCGCTGCAAGACACCCCGGCTGGGTAGTACCGATTATCGAGCAATATGGTTTGGAAAGAAAAATATGCTCGTTGTTAGATTTTCGACTATATTTGAACGGTGTTCCGCTGAACAGACTGAGAAAGTAACCTTCATCGGAACCGTTGTAGCGGTTGAAATTGGAAAGAAGTGTGTCAATCTCATCCTTGTATGTGAGTATCCCACGAGGATTATCTCTCAAAGCTCCGATGAGTGCTTCAAGTGTAGAATCCACAACCACATGGCACTTACGGACAGGCATAATCATTTCCTCAGGCAGTGAATTTTTCTCGCGTTGCTTGACTGACATACGCTCCCATTTACGGTATGCATCCATCTCCTTGCAATATATCCGGTCATATTCGCTGTCGATCTTTAACAGTGGTGCGACTGCCTGTTGAAGTGGCGGTGTCTTGCCACAACTTGGAGAACCGACAAGCACCATGTAGATTATCGGACGGTCGATCCATCCTGTCATAAACCGGACAGACCATGTGTTGCCCATAGCTGCTGCAAACACCGTTAGAAATGAAGCTGCCGTGAAATCGACATTAAAATTCTCGTATTCTTCAAGGGCTTCAATAATATCGCGGATTGCCCCCGGGAAAACTTCAAGGGGAAAAGCAGGAGAATCAGACGAGAGATCTTCTTCAAATTCCTCCGGATCATCTTCAATCAAGCCACAGGCCGGTATAGGGGGAGTATGAGGATTTCTTCTATTTATATATAAATTATTCATGATTGTGATTTGGTTAAGTTTATCAAGGTTTGGGAGGGTTACATCACTACAAAAATGCAATGATGTAACCAATAAAAATCCCAAATCAGCTTCTTTTATTAGGTTTTGTTTTAGCAGAAGCAAGCTGCAAGGCAAGTTCTACGTCAATCACAATCTTGCGGCCAACCTGAGTAATGGCTTTGTCAATACGTCCGCTTTTCTTTATACGTATAGCGGTTGGTTTGCTGCATCCGAAGATCTCGCATATTCCGGCTATGCCGTAAACATATCGTTTTTCAGGAGTAGTCTCCTTGATAGAGGCTGTATGGCTTTCGGTGTCGGCTGTCTGTCGTGAGAGGAACAATAGC
>CAMWIM010000075.1 GCA_947174335.1 uncultured Porphyromonadaceae bacterium
CCGCCTCAAACTTGAAAAAAGAAATCACTAAGATTCTTTTCGAACAAGGCTACATTCTTAACTACAAGTTTGTAGAAGGTGAAACCCCTTCCGGTATCATTAAGATAGCCCTCAAGTATGACCCCATCGATAAGGTCAACGCTATCAAAGACCTAAAACGCGTTAGCCGTCCCGGTCTCCGTCAATATACCGGTTATAAAGACATGCCTCGAGTTCTCAACGGACTCGGCATCGCTATCCTTTCTACCTCGAAAGGTGTTATGACTAATAAACAGGCTGCCGACCTCAAGATTGGCGGTGAAGTCCTTTGTTATGTTTACTAATCTTATAGGAGGAAATAATTATGTCAAGAATAGGTAAAGCTCCCATTGAGATTCCCGCTGGCGTTACTGTCAAAATAGACAAAAACGTCGTTACTGTAAAAGGACCTAAAGGCGAACTCAGCCAGGCCGTTAATCCCGATCTTACTATCAAAGTCGAAGATAACCACATCGTAATCACCCGTCCATCTGACGATCGCGAACATCGTGCTCAACACGGTCTCTATCGCGCGTTGATCCATAACATGGTTGTTGGTGTTTCAACCGGCTACCGCAAAGAAATGGAACTCGTCGGCGTTGGTTATCGTGCATCAGCAACCGGACAGGTTCTCGAACTTTCACTCGGTTTTTCACACGCTATCTTCATCAAACTTCCCCCCGAAGTCAAAGTTGAAGCTAAATCAGAGCGTAACCAAAACCCCCTCATTATCCTTGAAAGCGACGATAAACAACTTCTCGGACAAGTTTGTGCTAAAATTCGTTCGCTCCGCAAACCCGAACCTTACAAAGGAAAAGGTATCAAGTTTGTTGGCGAGGTTATTCGTCGTAAATCAGGTAAATCGGCCGGTGCCAAATAAGTAAATTAGTCACTATCATGATCTCAAAGATTCAAAGAAGAAATAAAATCAAAGCCCGTATCCGTGGCAAGGTTTCCGGCTCCGCTCAACGCCCGCGTATGTCGGTTTTCCGCAGCAATAAACAAATCTACGTTCAGCTCATCGACGACCTCAGCGGCAAAACTCTTGCCTCTGCTTCTTCAAAAGGCATCGAAGAAGGAACTAAAACCGAAATCGCTGCAAAAGTCGGACAGGCTATCGCGCAAGCTGCTCAAGCTGCCGGAATCACAGAAGTTGTATTTGACCGTAACGGATATCTTTTCCACGGTCGTGTTAAATCACTTGCCGACGCTGCCCGCGAAGGCGGTCTTAAATTCTAATTTGTTATGGCAAAAAGAAACAACAGAGTTAAATCTACTAACGATCTTGAACTCAAAGATCGTCTTGTTGCCATCAACCGCGTAACAAAAGTTACCAAAGGTGGTCGCACATTTACTTTTGCCGCTATCGTTGTCGTAGGTAACGAAAATGGCATCGTAGGTTGGGGCCTCGGCAAGGCAAATGAAGTTACAGCTGCTATTCAAAAGGGTGTTGAATCAGCAAAGAAAAACCTCATCAAAGTCCCTGTTCACAAAGGTACAATCCCTCACGAACAAACTGCTAAATTTGGTGGTTCTCGCATCATTTTGAAACCTGCTTCTCACGGTACCGGTGTTAAAGCCGGTGGTGCTATGCGTGCAGTTCTCGAAAGCGTGGGTATTACCGACGTGCTTGCCAAAAGCAAAGGTTCGTCTAACCCCCACAACTTGGTTAAAGCAACTATCGCTGCTCTCGACGAAATGCGCAGCCCTGCAACTGTGGCACAGAACCGTGGTATTTCGGTAGAAAAAGTTTTCAAAGGCTAACGTAAAGATCCCACAGAAATGGCACAGATTAAAATCAAACAAATAAAAAGCCGCATCAACTGTCCTGCAGTTCAAAAACGCACTCTTGATGCTCTCGGCTTGAAGAAAATGAATCACACTGTAGTTAAAGAAAACACTCCAAGTGTGATGGGTATGGTAAACAAAGTTCGTCATTTGGTAGAAGTGACCAACGCCTAAAAATTGTTATCACAATGGATTTAAGTAATTTACAGCCGGCATACGGCTCAACACATAGAGAAACCCGCATTGGTCGTGGACCCGGTTCAGGCAAAGGCGGTACATCTACCCGCGGTCACAAGGGTGCTAAATCTCGTTCAGGCTATAGCCGCAAGATCGGTTTTGAAGGTGGTCAGATGCCTCTTCAGCGCCGTCTTCCAAAATTCGGTTTCAAAAACATCAACCGTGTTGAATACAAACCTATCAACCTTGGACTGATCAACGAGCTTGCAACTGCTAAAAACCTCGACAAAGTAGGTCTCGAAGAGTTGCGTGCAGCCGGATTCATCAACCGTAAACAACTTGTTAAAATTCTTGCTAACGGTGTCATCACCCGTGCTCTCGCTGTAGAAGCTAACGCTTTCTCTCAGGCAGCACAGCAAGCAATTGAAGCAGCCGGAGGTTCAATCAATAAAGTTTAAAGATAATGAGATTCGTAGAAACCATAAAGAATATTTGGACGATTGAGGAGCTTCGCAAGCGACTTATAGTCACTTTCATGCTTGTGCTCGTTTATCGTCTCGGCTGTTATATTGTCCTCCCGGGCATCTCGCCGAGCGACCTCGACGCACTCTCTAAGTTTACTAACAAGAGTGGGCTCATGCAATTGCTCGATATGTTCTCAGGTGGTGCCTTCTCTCAAGCTTCTATCTTTGCGCTTGGTATCATGCCCTACATTACTGCATCAATCGTGATACAGCTTTTGGGCATGGTCCTTCCTTCATTCCAGAAGATGCAGCGCGAAGGTGAAAGCGGCCGTCAGAAGTTGAATCAGTACACTCGCTATTTGACAGTGTTGATTCTCGTTCTTCAAGGTCCTGCTTATCTTGTAAACCTTCAGATACAGGTTAGCAGTGCCGGCGGACATGCTTCTATGGGATTCTGGACAGTTGTTTACCTGACAATCATCCTCGCTGCAGGCTCAATGTTCATCATGTGGCTCGGCGAAAGAATCACTGACCGAGGCATCGGCAACGGTATCTCCTTTATTATCCTTGTTGGTATCATCGCACGTCTTCCCCAGGCAATCTGGTATGAATTCTATAGCCGTCTCCCGGGATCTCAAGGTTCTGAAGGTGGTTTGGTGATGTTCATCGTTGAATTCATCCTCCTCTTTGCTGTGACAGTCGGTGCGGTTCTACTCGTTCAAGGAACACGAAAAGTGCCCGTTCAATATGCTAAGCGTATTGTAGGTAATAAACAATATGGTGGAGCTCGCCAGTATATTCCTTTAAAGGTTAATGCTGCCGGTGTAATGCCCATCATCTTTGCTCAGGCAATCATGTTTATTCCTATCACACTCGCCGGCTTTGGTGCTCGCGAAGGATCTTCCGGATTCTTCAACACATTCTCCGACATCAACGGCTTCTGGTATAACTTCGTTTACTTCATCATGATTGTAGCGTTCACCTATTTCTACACCGCAATCACTGTCCGTCCCACACAGATGGCTGATGAAATGAAACGTAACAACGGCTTTATCCCCGGTGTAAAACCCGGCAAAAAAACCGCTGAATACCTCGATACCATCATGTCGCGAATCACATTGCCCGGTTCAATATTCCTTGGCATTGTGGCGATCCTCCCTGCATTTGCGCGTATGTTCGGCATCAGCCAAAACTTCGCACAATTCTTTGGAGGGACATCACTGCTGATTCTTGTTGGTGTAGTTTTGGATACCCTTCAACAAATCGAAACTCACCTTATGATGCACCATTATGACGGTCTTATGAAAGACGGCCGTATCAAAGGACGCACTACTGGTAGCGCATATTGATATAACCCCGTTTATAAAACCGACTAAGCTAATAATTAAGAATAAATGATCTATCTCAAGACACCGGAAGAAATCGAAAAGATGCAGGTTGCCTGTCAGCTTCTCAGCAAAACATTTGGTGAGATTGCTAAATGGGTACAACCCGGTGTTACAACAAACAAGCTCGATACCGTTGCTCGTGAATTTATGCACGACAACGGTGCCAAGCCTGCTTGTCTGGGATATGAAGGCTTCCCCGCAACCTTGTGTATCGAAGTCAACGAAACCGTTGTACACGGATTCCCGTCAAACTACGGCTTGCGCGACGGCGATATAATCGGAATCGACACAGTTCTTGAACTCGACGGCTTCAATGCCGATATGTGTTACACTTTCCCTGTCGGAAATGTAAACGATGACGTGATGTCACTCTGTATTACCACCAAACAATCGCTTTATAAAGGAATTGAAGCGTGTAAAGTCGGTAATCGCATCGGCGACATCTCAAATGCAGTTCAAACCTACTGCGAACAACGCGGATACACCGTCGTTCGCGAAATGTGTGGACACGGCATTGGACGCTCAATGCACGAAGACCCCGAAGTCCCCAATTACGGACGTCGCGGCACAGGTCCACTCATCAAAAACGGAATGTGTCTGGCAATCGAGCCGATGATTAATCTCGGAAGCCGAAATATAGTTATTGAACGCGACGGATGGACTTGCCGTACAAAGGACCGTAAACCGTCAGCCCACTACGAGCACACCGTTGCGATACTCAATGACCAAACTCAGATACTCACCACATTTGATTACATTCAGGAAGTTCTTGGTGACAGATTTATTTAATTAGTATATGGCAAAACAATCAGCAATCGAACAAGACGGCACAATAATCGAAGCTCTCTCAAACGCAATGTTTAAGGTAGAGCTTGAAAATGGACATGAAATCACAGCTCATATCTCGGGAAAGATGAGAATGCACTACATCAAAATTCTTCCCGGCGACAAAGTCCGTGTCGAAATGTCTCCTTATGACCTTTCAATAGGTCGTATAGCTTTCCGTTATAAATAATAATTCAAAATTAAACAAATAATATGAAAGTTAGAGCCTCTATTAAGAAGCGCACCCCCGACAGCAAAATCGTACGTCGCAAAGGACGTTTGTACGTAATTAACAAAAAAAATCCCAAGTATAAACAACGTCAAGGATAATATTTTATTATTTTTGCAAAAAATTTCAATAAAATATGGCAGTAAGAATCGTGGGAGTTGACCTCCCCCAAAACAAAAGAGGTGAAATCGCCTTGACTTATATCTTCGGTATCGGCCGCAGCGCGGCTAAGTCTATCCTCGAGAAAGCCGGTGTCGATGTGAATATCAAAGTTAAAGACTGGACTGACGATCAGGCAGCTAAAGTTCGTGAAGTTATCCAGGCAAACCACAAGGTTGAAGGTGATCTTCGCAGTGAAATCCAGCTTAACATCAAACGACTTATGGATATCGGCTGCTATCGCGGTATCCGTCATCGTATCGGACTTCCCGTGCGTGGTCAGAGCACAAAAAACAACGCTCGCACTCGTAAGGGACGTAAGAAAACAGTCGCTAACAAGAAGAAAGCTACAAAATAATAGACAATTATGGCAAAAAAATCAGTCGCAACTAAAAAGAGAAACGTTAAAGTTGACGCCGCTGGCCAGCTCCACGTTCACTCTTCTTTCAACAACATCATTGTATGTTTGGCAAACAGCGAAGGTCAGGTTATCTCATGGTCAAGTGCCGGTAAAATGGGATTCCGCGGATCAAAGAAAAATACTCCCTACGCTGCTCAGATGGCAGCTCAGGATTGCGCAAAGATCGCCTACGATCTTGGACTTCGCAAAGTAAAAGCTTATGTCAAAGGACCCGGTAACGGTCGCGAATCAGCTATCCGTACTGTTCATGGCGCTGGTATCGAAGTAACTGAAATCATCGACGTTACTCCGCTTCCCCACAACGGTTGCCGTCCTCCAAAGCGCAGAAGAGTTTAATTCATCACTATTATTCATCTCTGACTCTTTAATTTATAGAACAACCGCGCTCTTGCGTGTCGGACAAACAGGGTCGAATTGACGGCTCCGATTGATCGCTTAGATGATTTTGACCATAATTTCTTCACCTCTCTATGGTCGCGGCTGCATCAACAACGATTAATCTCAATGCCGAAAGCCTACTTTCATAACAAAACAAGCTTCTGACTAAGAGACCCGCAATCAAAACCGACTGCAAAGCCTATAATAAAAAAGAAAAATGGCAAGATATACCGGACCCAAATCAAAAATTGCCCGTAAATTCGGCGAACCAATTTTTGGCGAAGACAAAGTTCTCGCTCGCCGCAACTTCCCCCCGGGCCAGCATGGCGCTAACAAACGTCGTAAAACTTCAGAATATGGCGTTCAGCTCCGCGAAAAACAGAAGGCTAAATACACCTACGGCGTTCTCGAACGTCAGTTCCGTAATCTCTTTGAAAAAGCTTCTGCTCTCAAAGGTATTACCGGTGAAATCCTTCTTCAACTTCTCGAATCACGTCTCGACAACGTAGTTTATCGCCTCGGAATCGCTCCGACCCGTCCCGCTGCACGTCAGATCGTTCTTCACCGCCATATCACTGTTAACGGTGCAGTCGTTAACATCCCTTCTTACCAGGTTAAACCCGGTGACGTGATTGGTGTGCGTGAAAAAGCTAAATCACTTGAAGTTATCGCTGACGCTCTCGCAGGATTTAACCACAGCAAATATCCCTGGATTGAATGGGACGAAGCTACTAAGAGTGGTAAATTCCTCCACGTTCCTGCCCGCGAAGATATCCCCGAAAACATTAAAGAGCAGCTTATCGTCGAGTTGTACTCTAAATAATAATTAAAAAAGTAAGATCCATGGCTATATTAGCATTCCAAAAACCTGACAAAGTGCTCATGCTGGAAGCCAATAATTTCTTTGGCAAATTTGAGTTCAAGCCTTTGGAACCCGGCTATGGTATCACTGTAGGAAACGCACTCCGCCGAGTGCTCCTTTCCTCGCTCGAAGGTTTTGCAATCTCGTCAATCAAAATTGACGGCGTAAAACACGAATTTGATACTATCCCCGGAGTAAAGGAAGATGTAACTAACATCATCCTTAATTTGAAGAAGGTAAACCTCAAACAGGTTGTCGAAGATACCGACTTTGAAAAGGCTACTATCGTGATTCCGTCAGGACAGGAGGTGTTCAAGGCCGGTGACATTGGCAAAGTTCTTAACGGATTTGAAGTGCTCAATCCCGACTTGGTCATCTGTCATTTGGATCCTTCTGCAGGTTTTTCAATCGAACTGACGGTCAACAAAGGCCGCGGTTGGGTGCCGGCTGACGAAAACAACGTCCCCACCGACGATGTTAACGTCTTGGCTATCGACTCGATCTATACCCCGATTGTCAACGTTAAATATACCGTTGAGAATTTCCGTGTCGATCAGAAAACCGACTACGAAAAACTAATCCTTGAAATAACCACCAACGGTTCTATCCATCCCAAGGAAGCACTCAAGGAAGCAGCAAAAATCCTTATCTACCACCTGATGCTCTTCTCTGACGAGAAAATCACTCTCGAAGCAACTGAAGAAGACGGCAACGAAGAATTTGATGAAGAAGTATTGCACATGCGTCAACTTCTCAAAACCAAACTCTCTGACATGCAACTTTCAGTTCGTGCCCTCAACTGCCTCAAGAGCGCAGAAGTTGAGACTCTCGGCGAGCTCGTGGTATTTAACAAGACCGACCTTCTCAAGTTCCGTAACTTCGGTAGAAAATCGCTCACCGAGCTTGACAGCCTTTTGGCTCGTCTCAACCTGTCGTTCGGAATGGACATTTCAAAGTACAAATTAGACAAAGAGTAATTCACGATGAGACACAATAAAAAATTCAACCATCTCAGCCGCAAGAAAGCCCACCGCGACTCTCTTCTTGCAAACATGACTGTAGCTCTTATCATGCACAAACGCATCTTCACAACTTTGGCTAAAGCTAAAGCACTTCGCGTTTATGCCGAGCCTCTGATTAACCGCGCTAAAGAAGATACAATGAACAACCGTCGTGTTGTGTTCAGCTATCTCCAGAACAAAGAAGCCGTAACTGAACTTTTCCGTGAAATTTCACAGAAAATCGCAGAACGTCCCGGCGGTTATACACGTATCCTCAAAACCGGCAACCGTCTTGGTGATAACGCTAAGACTTGCTTCATCGAGCTCGTTGACTACAACGAAAACATGCTCAAAGAAAAAGCCGGCAAGAAAACTACTCGCACCCGCCGTAGCCGTAAGTCAACAGCTAAAGCTGCCGAAGCACCTGTTGCCGAAGCACCCGTCGCTGAACTTCCCGCAGCTGAAGCTCCCGTTGCCGAACTTCCTGCAGCTGAAGAGCCCAAAGCCGAGTAATTTTAACTTGACAAGACGCGTCAGAGCATAGCTCTCACCGTTCCGATAAGTAATGACAGACTCTATCCCCCGAAAGGATAGAGTCTGTTGTTTTATCATTACCGGTGTAAACCGTCGATAACAGTTTAATCCCTCATTCTGCAGGATTAGTCAAAGATCAACAACTATAGATTCCACAGACATGGCTCTCAGAGCCTTGGCTGAGATAATTGACACCTACCCGATTATGTCACGGAATATGCTGAACCGATACACTCTTGACAAGCCTGTAAATTTGATTATTAAAAATGTGATTAACGATTGTTATCTTCCGAAAATTTTGTAACTTTGTAGCCGGAAAATAAAGAAAATTTCAAAATAATTCTAAAGTAAAACAAGATTATGAAAATTGAGAAAATTATCGGACGTGAAGTCCTCGACTCTCGTGGTAATCCCACAGTAGAAGTAGACGTAATTCTTGAATCAGGTGCATTTGGCCGTGCATCAGTTCCATCAGGTGCTTCTACAGGTGTAAACGAAGCTCTTGAACTTCGTGATGGTGATAAATCACGTTATATGGGTAAAGGTGTTCTCAAAGCTGTTGCTAACGTAAACGAAAAAATCGCCGGCGCACTCATCGGTATGAGCGCTCTCGATCAAATCGCAATCGACGAAAAGATGCTCGCCCTCGATGGCACCGACACCAAATCAAATCTTGGAGCAAACGCTATCCTCGGTGTGTCACTCGCCGTTGTTAAAGCCGCAGCCAACTATCTTGACCTCCCTCTCTACAAATATATCGGCGGATGCAACTCATACGTTCTCCCCGTTCCGATGATGAACATCATCAACGGTGGTGCTCACTCTGACGCTCCCATCTGCTTCCAGGAATTCATGATTCGTCCTATCGGTGCATCTTCTTTCAAAGAAGGTATCCGCATGGGTACTGAAGTATTCCACAACCTCAAAAGCGTCCTCAAAGAACGTGGACTTTCAACAGCTGTAGGTGACGAAGGTGGTTTCGCTCCCTCTCTTGATGGAACCGAAGACGCCCTCAACGTAATCATCAAAGCTATCGAAAAAGCAGGTTATGTTCCCGGAAAAGACGTTACAATCGGTCTCGACTGCGCTTCTTCTGAATTCTACGAAGATGGTAAATACCACTACTCACACCTCAACAACGGTGCTAAGAAAGAAGCAAACGGCGCTACCTATACTTCAGCTCAACAGGCTGAATTCCTCAAAGGACTCGTTGAAAAATACCCCATCGATTCAATCGAAGACGGTATGGCAGAAAACGACTGGGAAGGATGGAAGATTCTTACCGACATGATCGGCGACCGTTGCCAGCTCGTTGGTGACGACCTCTTTGTTACCAACGTTAAATACCTCAAACGCGGTATCGAAGAAGGATGTGCAAACTCAATCCTCGTTAAAGTTAACCAGATTGGTTCACTCACCGAAACCCTCCGCGCCGTTGAACTCGCTCAGCGTAACGGTTACACTGCAGTTATCTCACACCGCTCAGGCGAAACTGAAGATGCTACAATCGCCGACATCGCCGTTGCAACCAACGCCGGACAAATCAAAACAGGTTCAGCTTCACGTTCTGACCGTATGGCTAAATACAACCAGCTTCTCCGCATCGAAGAAGAACTCGGCGCAGCTGCACAGTATGGCTACGGAAAAAAATCTAAACGTAACGCCTAAGACCAATAGAAAAAATTCTATTAAAATACCCCGAAAATGAGCGTCATTATTGACGCTCATTTTTTTTATGTTTAATCCCGGAGTATCAAGTGTAAAATTACAACTTGAGAATAACAAACAACCATGAGTTAACACCTTTAGCTCAGTCATGTCACGTTAGAGCCTTGGTTGAGAAATTGTTTAATTATTGATTTCCATGGCTATACAAATACAATGCTCGCAATTGTTAACAAACGTAAAACAGGCTGATTTTGAGAAATGAGAGTCTGAGTAATTTAATGTAGCAAAATGATAGGTAAAACGGGTAAAAACATCCTTTTTGATTGAAAAGTTTGAGAAAAACGACATTTTATACTTAATAAAAGTTAAATCAATGCATTTTATTTGCAAAACGTATTGCCGGAACGAAAAAAGGTCGTACCTTTGCACTGTGTTTTTCATGGTATTAGATTTAAGGTTAACTAAGATTGGTTGTCGAGAGACAATCAATTTTTTTTGTTTATACCGACACGATTTAATGAAATATAGATTATATTTGCAGTTCAAATGACAAGATTATGAAATCGACTATCATTTATAGCTTATTTTTATTGTTACTTTTGTCGGGTTGTGGTAAGAGCGACAGCCGTTTATATCTTGAATCAATTAATACGGTTATAGAAACAGATCCTCGTTTAGCTATCTCAAAACTTGATAGTATAAAAGATCGCGAATTCAATAATAGCGACAGGGCATATTTCAATCTGCTCACAATTAAATCGCATGATAAAGCCTATATCAAGCATAAAAATGACTCTCTTATTAAAGAGGTGTTAGCCTTTTATGAAAACAATCAAGGCGCAGATTTTGCTGAAGCTCTCTATTATGGAGGACGGGTTTATAGTGACATTGGAAACTATCCCACGTCGTTAAATTACTTTCATCGAGCATTGGATGAGTTGCCCGACAATGATGCGAATCGTCGACTAAGAGGGCAAGTAGTCAGTCAACTTGGCAGGCTATTGATTGAGTTGAGATTATATAGTCAAGCGATACCATATCTTGAGAAATCTATCGAATATGATAAACTTGACCAAGATAGCTTCAGCTTAGCGTTTGATTACGAACTTTTATCAGGTTGTTATTTAGGAAAAAAGGAATATACGAAAGCAGAAGAGTGTATTAATAGAGCTATTTCTATTGGGACAAATTTAGGAAACGAAAATCTTTTCACCTTAAAAAATCGATATGCTGATGTTAAATTGAAAAAAGGTGAATCAGATTCAGCTCTAATATTATTTAGAGTATTAATTGATAGTATTCCAAAAGATTCAGAACCATATTTTTGGGCGGATGCATCTCAGGTATATTATAAAAATGGTATTTATGATACTGCTTATATCTATGCAAAGAAAATTATCAATGATCATAGACAAGCATGTAAAAATATAGCATATTTTATACTCCTTAAACCCGAAATAAAAAAACTGATACCGGTCGATTCACTCCTTATTTATTATAGAGATTACGAAAGTTATATAAATGAATATTTGAATCGACATGATTCAGAGCAGGCATTGATACAGACATCAATGTATAATTATGAACTGCATGAACGAGAAAGTAAGGAAGCCAAGAGTTCTCGTGATAGAATATTGAAAATGATGGTTTTATTGTTGATTATTACTTTAATCTTTATAATATTGACACTCTATTTTAAGTTAAGAGTAAGAACTCGTGAAATAGAACTTAATAACGCAAAAAAACGAATCGGTGATTTATTGTCAGAATTAGAATTGTTGACCCGGTCAGTTGGTGATGATGAGAATTCAGGTTATGAAGATTCGATTCAGGCAAAAAGGGAAGAACTTCTTTCTATCGCTGAACAAAATATTGGAATTGAATCAATAGCCGATATAAAGTTAAATGAGGTTTATAATAAACTATTGTCAAAAATTGAAAATGGAGGAATGATCGATTACGATTTTTGGATGGAAATTGAGACTCAAGTTAATCTAAAGTTTCCTAATTTTATAAAGAATT
>CAMWIM010000076.1 GCA_947174335.1 uncultured Porphyromonadaceae bacterium
CTAACTTCAAGGAAGGCCTTTCAGTGTTGGAGTACTTCATCTCTACCCACGGTGCTCGTAAAGGTCTTGCCGATACCGCGCTTAAGACCGCCGACGCCGGTTATCTTACCCGTCGTCTTGTTGACGTTGCTCACGATGTCATCATCAACGAAGAAGACTGTGGTACACTTCGCGGACTTGTCTGCACCGAAATCAAAAACAACGACGAGGTTGTCGCTTCACTTGGCGAACGTATTCTCGGACGTGTTTCAGTTCACGACATCATCGACCCGATTACAGGCGAAGTTATCGTGGCTGCCGGTGAAGAAATCAACGATGCTGCAGCTGACCGCATTGATGCATCACCAATCGAGCAGGTTGAAATCCGTTCGGTTCTCACCTGTGAATCAAAACGTGGTGTATGTGCCAAATGTT
Organism: uncultured Porphyromonadaceae bacterium; assembly: GCA_947174335.1. GTDB lineage: Bacteria > Bacteroidota > Bacteroidia > Bacteroidales > Muribaculaceae > CAJUPY01. The sequence continues at coordinate 415 of CAMWIM010000076.1, forward strand.
ATGGTCGTAACCTTTCAAACAACCGTCTCGTTCAGATGGGCGAGGCTGTCGGCGTAATCGCCGCTCAGTCAATCGGTGAGCCGGGTACTCAGCTTACTCTCCGTACATTCCACGTCGGTGGTGTGGCTTCAAACGTTGCGGCTATCAACTCTGTAACTTCTCGTTATGACGGTATCCTTGAAATCGATGAACTCCGTACGGTTACAACCGACGAGGTTGACGGCAAGGGACGTCCTGTAGAAGTTGTTATCGGTCGTCTTGCCGAGCTCCGCATCCTTGACCCGAACACCCGAATGATGCTTACAAGCGCAAATATCCCCTATGGTTCTAAACTCTTCTTCTCAAATGGAGATACAGTTAAGAAAGGTGATATCATTTGTGAGTGGGATCCGTTCAACGCCGTTATTGCAAGTGAGGTCGGTGGTACAATCCACTATGAAAACCTTGCTGAAAATGAAAGCTACCGCGTAGAGTTTGACGAGCAGTCAGGTCTTCAAGATAAGATCATCATCGAGTCTCGTGACCGTAACAAGAGTCCTGAGGTTTCGATTGTCAATGCCAAAGGCGAAATCATCAAAACCTACACCCTCCCTGTTGGTGCTCACCTTCTCAAGAACGAAGGCGATGAAATCAAGGTTGGTGAACATCTTGTCAAGATTCCTCGTGCAGCCGGCGGCGCCGGTGACATCACCGGTGGTCTTCCCCGTGTTACCGAACTCTTTGAGGCTCGTAACCCGTCAAATCCCGCAGTCGTATCAGAAATCGACGGTGAGATTGTGTTCAGTCCCAAAAATAAACGAGGTAACAAGGAAATCAAGGTTGTCAACAAACGCCTCGGCGAAGAAAAAGTATATCTCGTTCCCTTGTCAAAACAGCTCCTCGTGCAGGAAGGCGACTATGTCCGTGCCGGAACACCCCTTTCTGACGGAGCAATCACTCCTACCGACATCCTTAACATCATGGGACCCACAGCAGTGCAGGAATACATTGTTAATGAGGTTCAGGATGTGTACCGCATGCAGGGTGTGAAAATCAACGACAAGCACTTTGAGGTTATTGTTCGTCAGATGATGCGTAAAGTCAATATTCTTGATCCGGGAGACACCCGTTTCCTCGAACAGCAGGTTGTTGACAAACGCGACTTCATGGAAGAAAATGACCGCATCTGGGGTAAAAAAGTCGTTGTTGACGCCGGTGACTCTGAAACCGTCTATAAAGGACAAATCATCACCGCCCGTAAACTTCGTGATGAGAACTCGGCTCTCAAACGCCGCGACCAGCGCATCATCGAAGTGCGTGACGCTCGTCCCGCAACCAGCGAACAGATTCTTCAGGGAATCACCCGTGCCGCTCTTCAAACTTCATCTTTCATCTCGGCTGCTTCATTCCAGGAAACAACCAAGGTACTCAACGAAGCCGCTATCAACGGTAAAGTTGACGACCTCGAAGGTATGAAAGAAAACGTTATCTGCGGTCACCTCATTCCCGCCGGTACAGGTCTTCGCGAATATGATCGTCTTGTTGTAGGCAGCAAAGATGACATTGCGTCAGCTATTGCTCCTGAAGCTGTAGATGCTGATATTTTGGAGATCGAAGCCAAAGAAAAATAATAACCTCCAATCCGTTATATCAAAGAAGGCGTGTCGTTATAGACACGCCTTCTTTTTTTCTTTGCGAAAGTTTCCATTATAATGGAAACTTTTCTTATTTTTGCAAAAAGTTTAGGATATAATGGAAACTTTTCTTATTTTTGCAAAAAGTTTAGGATATAATGGAAACTAACGATAACATATTACGACCTCATTATCTTGAGAAAATCCTTCCTTATGTTAACAAGGGTGTAATAAAAGTTCTAACCGGTCAACGCCGTGTAGGCAAAAGCTATATACTGAAGTCGGTTGAAAACGAAATTCGCAAGACTGCGCCCGATGCAAACTATATAACGATTAATCTTGAAGATTTTGCCTTTTCTCATATTACTGATGCCAAAACATTGAATGATGAAATAGCATCTCGTATTGTTAATGATAAGGAAAATTACATTTTTATCGATGAAATTCAAGAGGTCGAAGGCTTTGACAAGGTTCTAAGGTCTTATAATCTCGACCATAATATTGATATATATGTTACCGGCAGTAACTCGGCAATGCTTTCGTCTGAGATTGCCTCGCGTCTTGCCGGGAGGAGCGTGGAAATAAGGGTCCATCCGTTATCTTATACCGAATTTTTGGAATTTCATCAGTTGAGCGATTCTGATGATACTTTAAACTTGTATTTGCAATATGGTGGTATGCCATATTTGAGGAATCTGGCTTCAACATCGACGTGGAATGAATATCTTTCGGGTGTGGTAGATGCGCTCGTTTATCGGGATATTGTAAGTCGCCATTCAATACGGAATAACGACTTTTTACAGCGAATGCTGATGTATCTTGCCGACAATATTGGTCAGATATTTACAGCCAAACGCATTGCAGATTATCTTAAGTCGCAACGGGTAACCGGAACCGTAACGAGTGTTCAGACCTATGCCGATTATATATGTGACGCATATATTGTAAACAAGGTTAAGCGTTGGGATATAGACGGCAAGAAATATTTTGAGATAGGCGAGAAATATTATTTTGAAGACCTCGGAATGCGTAATAATATTATAGGTTATAGACCTATGGATATAGGAGCATTACTTGAAAACGCAGTCTATAACAAGCTTGTTTTTGATGATTTTGACGTGAAAGTAGGCGTGATGACAAAAGGACGTGAAATTGATTTTGTAGCAGAACGAAACGGTGAGCGAAGATATATTCAAGTAGCCTTAAATGTTGATGACCCTGATACCGCATCCCGTGAGTTTGGCAATCTTGCCGGTATTCCTGATAATTACAAAAAAATAGTAGTAACTCTACGCGACTCGGCTCCAAACACGCGAGATGGTATCTCGATGATTTCACTCCGACACTTTCTTAATGACTAAAAAGTTACTTCTATAATTCAGTACTTACGAAAAAAATATTATCTTTGCATTGTTTCAGTTAGAACCAAATTTAAACATTAGAATAAATGAAGTATATCGGAGCACACGTATCGACAGCATCGGGGGTAGCGGAAGCACCTCTTCGCGCTCACGAAATAGGAGCGACTGCTTTTGCACTGTTCACTCGTAACCCATCACGCTGGAAATCTTCTCCGATTAAGCCGGAACAAGCTGAACTGTTTAAGGAGCGTTGTGCCGAATTTGGTTATACGCCTGACGTGATTCTTCCTCACGACAGTTATCTTATCAATTTGGGAGCGCCAGAAAGCGAGAAACTTGAAAAATCGCGCGAGGCGTTTCTCGATGAAATTCAAAGATGTGAGCTGCTCGGGCTTAATAAACTGAATTTTCACCCCGGTAGCCACCTCGGACTTATCGAACCGGATAAGTGTCTCGACTTGATTGCCGATTCAATCAATGATGCTCTCGACAAGACAACCGGAGTTAAGGCTGTTATCGAAAACACGGCAGGGCAGGGCTCAAACCTTGGTTTCGAGCTTGAACAGATTGCACGCATAATTGACGGAGTGGAGGATAAGAGCCGTGTTGGTGTATGTATCGACACATGTCATACATTTGCAGCAGGTTATGACCTCGCGACCGCTGAAGGCTATGAATCTTTCTGGCAAGATTTTGACCGTATCATAGGTTTGAAATATTTGTCGGGGATGCACATAAATGATTCAAAGAAGGGGCTCGGAAGCCATGTTGACCGTCACGAGTTAATCGGACTCGGAACGCTTGGCAACAGCTTTTTTGAACGATTGATGGCTGACAGCAGAGTTGATAATATTCCATTGATTCTCGAAACTCCCGATGAGTCGGTATGGGCTGATGAAATTGCATGTCTCAAAGCAATGGCAGGCGTTTAACCCGTTGAAATAATTCACCTTATAAATAAACATCATTCACTTAAAACTACATGAAAACAAAACCTGATCTTGGTTTTTGGAAATTATGGAATTTGAGCTTCGGATTTTTCGGGGTTCAAATTGCGTATGCTCTTCAGAGTGCAAACGTATCGCGTATTTTTGCAACTCTTGGTGCTGATCCTCACGACCTTAGTTACTTTTGGATATTGCCCCCGCTGATGGGTCTTATCGTTCAACCGATTGTCGGTTCATACAGTGACAAGACATGGACCCGCTGGGGACGTCGTTTGCCATACTTGATTTTTGGTGCGGCAGTTGCTGTTCTTGTAATGTGTCTGTTGCCAAATGCCGGAAGCTTTGGCTTGACAGTCTCATCGGCGATTATCGTCGGACTGATTGCTTTGATGTTGCTTGACACGTCAATCAACATGGCTATGCAGCCGTTCAAGATGCTTGTAGGCGATATGGTTAACGAGAAACAAAAAGGGCTTGCCTATTCGATACAGTCGTTCCTTTGTAATGCGGGTTCGATTGTCGGTTTTATCTTCCCCTTCTTGCTTACATGGCTCGGATTCCGTAATACGGCTGCCGAAGGTGTTGTACCGCAAACAGTTGTGTATTCGTTCTATATCGGAGCGGCAATATTACTCATCTGTGTAATCTACTCACTGATGAAAATCAAGGAGTGGCCACCCGAAGTTTATAACGAATATAACGGAGTTGTCGAAGAGACCCAAGAGAAGACAGAGAACAAAAACCTTTTCAAACTGCTTGTCAATGCCCCGAAAACATTCTGGACAGTCGGATTGGTTCAGTTCTTCTGCTGGTTTGCTTTCCTTTTCATGTGGACCTATACCAACGGAACTGTTGCAAAAAATGCATTTGATTGCCCCGAGACAACAACTATCACCGGAATCGAATGTCTGTCGTCTGACGGTACGCCCAAAGTCGTTGATGCTAAATTTATTATGCTCGGTGACTCAACCGTAATCGTTGAGCATGGTAAGGCGATGGTTGCAGGTGCGATAATCAATGGAAAATTTGTTGAATGTTCATCGCTTGCCGTCAATAATAATGCACAGTTTGACACAATCTTTATAAACGACCGACTTGTGCGCTTCAATGGCAAACCACGCCATAATTTCGGTGATGAAATAGACTTTACCGATGCAAAAGTTATGATTAACGGGGGAGCACTTGTGATTGATTCGATAACTTCGGTTATTCCGGTTGATTACTTATCGCAGTTGACAGGCGAAACTGAATTGATTTTATCGGGTATCGTTTCACATGACCCTCATACCGGCGATCTTTATATTGATGAGCCTGAACGTATCACTGTCAATATGACCGATGCAACTTACCGCACCTCGGTAGTGCTTAACACCGAATCGGCTGAATATAACGATGCGGGCAACTGGGTAGGAATTCTATTTGCAGTTCAGGCAATCGGATCGGTGCTTTGGGCTGTTGTGTTGCCGATGTTCCGTAGCCGTAAGTTCTCTTATTCGCTCAGTCTTTTGCTTGGCGCAGCCGGCTTTATCACAGCCGGAATCTTCACCGACCAATATCTGTTGTTCATCTCATTCTTGTTGATAGGATGTGCATGGGCGGCAATGCTCGCATGGCCGTTTACCATTTTGACCAACTCGCTGAAGGGTGGAAATATCGGTGCATATCTCGGACTGTTCAACTGCTCGATTTGTATTCCGCAAATTATCGGTGCACTTGCCGGAGGATGGATTTTGTCGCTACTCGGAAGTCCCGATCAGCTTGCGCCACAGGCGACAATGATGATTATAGCCGGAATCGCACTCGTTGCCGGTTCGGTTTGTGTGATATTTATTAAAGAAAAGGCTCAAAACGACAATTAAGAGTAAACAAATAGACAGATAAAGGCGTTTTAAAATTGTAAGTATATACAGTCTAACAATTTAAAACGCCTTTATTATGCAACTTAATTCTACTATCGCCGACGCTGCAGCAAAATTGTCAGCAGAGGCAGCCGGAGTATCGGCAGAAGCTGCAAAAGTAGCAGCAGAAAATAAAATATCAGCCCTCAAAGACGCCGCAGCTGAAAAACTTCAGCAGGCAAAAGCTGTAGCAGCCGAACAAGCTGCCAACGCAGGTGACGTTATTAATAATCTCAAACAGCAGGGAGTCGAACAGCTTGGTGGTGTTCAGGACAAACTCAAGGATTTCGCCGGTACAGCCCTCGAAAAAGGTGCACAACTCGCCGACAAACTCGCCGCAGCAGCACATAATGCAGCAGACAAAATGAACAAATGATTTAATTAATTCATAATGCATGATTTATAATCCCTGTCCCTTACCGGGACAGGGATTATTATCTAATTTAATACAGTTTAACTTTTCAGGAATGTGAATATGAAAAGTATGATTTAAATTTGCGTATTAATTGATAAACACATAAACAATAGCATTATGGCAAACTTATTGGATGAAATCAACGGACCGGTAAACGATAACGGTCAGGACGTCAGAGTGATTAATCGCCAAATACCTGTAAAGGTAGGTTTTGGTTCCACTATTTTTCAAATTGCGCTGTGGATTACAATTCCTTTGTTGGTTTTATTGTATGTGGCTGTAATGGGTCCCTCGATTCCCAATCCGGGGATTGTATTGCTCGTCGGATGTCTTGCAGGCGTTCTTCCGGGTGTGATTTTTATCTTTATGAAAATCAATGCAAAGAATTATTTCCAACAGCTTGAACAGCGTATTCAGGCTGAGGCTTCAAATATCGACAACTATCTTGAACAGCGCGTGCAAATTCTTCAGAATGTTGTCGGACTTGTAAATCGTGCGATTGAACTGGATACAAATGTGATGACTGCGGTAGCCGCCCTTCGTAGCGGTGGCAGCATTAATTCAGAAAACCGTAATGAAATAAGTGCTCAGGTTGACACAGCTTTTGGACGTCTTTTCCCCCAGGTCGAGGCTTATCCCGAACTTAAAGCGCATAATGCTATCGCTGACGCAATGCAACAGAACAACTATCTTCAAAGAGAAATTACGGCAGCCCGTACGGTTTATAACAGCCGTGTGACTCAATGGAATACTGATATATTTTCTTGGCCTACCAAAATGATTGTGGCAGCTCAACAAGGATACACAACCCGTATTCCTTTCACCGCTTCGAGTGAAATTCGTGAAATGGCTCGCTCAAAATTTTTCTAAATCAAGGGATTGCGTCCAATGGATAACGACATTTACGACCCGCTTGATGAATATGTCAATGTATTCAAAGAGCGATTCAAAGAGGTCGCTCACTCGACATTTGAAGAGTTGGCGGCTGAGGCTAATGTCGATGTGGATGCTAATAGAGCGACGTGTGCCGAGATTTATAAAACTCAGGACACAATCACCGACTTAAAGAATCGTATAGGTCTTTGGACTTTTTTATGTGTCGTGCTGTGGCTTCTTTTTGCCGGCAGCATAATATATGCTTATATCTGTTTCAAGGACAATGTAATTCAGAATGGAATAGTATGTGTTGTGGCGGCAATACTTCTGTTTTGCCTTTTAATTGTAAATATTCATCCAAAGCTTAAGAATCTTAAGAGCGACCATGCCAAATTCACGGCAATATGTGATGAACTTATAAAAAAGGCTTGGGATCAAATGGCTCCGCTTAATCGCCTATATGACTGGGATATATTTGCCCGAATGATGAGCCGGACAATTCCCAAGCTCGAATTTGACCCCTATTTCACAACACAACGCCTTGCCGACCTGAAAGAGGTCTATGACTGGGACGAGTCATTTAGTGAGGGGCGTTCGGTTTTGTATTCTCATTCGGGATTGATAAAGGGAAATCCGTTTGTGTTGTGCCGTACCAAGAAAATGGAATGGGGAACAAAGACCTATCACGGCACGAAAACCATTCACTGGACCGAGATGGAATTTGATAGTAAGGGGCGAGCTCATAGAGTTCATCGTTCAGAGGTGTTACACGCCTCGGTTACGGCTTCCTTCCCATTGTATTTTCAGAAGACGAGACTGATTTATGGAAATACGGCAGCCCCTGATTTGATTTTTACGAGGAAACAAAGCGGATTTGCGTCAAAAGAGGGTACATTATCTCATAAATTAAAGAAAAGAGCATTGCGAAAGAAAGCAAGGAATTTAACTGATAATGACTATGCGATGATGAGCAATGAAGATTTTGAGGTGGCTTTCGATACGAGCGACCGCAATAATAATCAGCAGTTTGCTCTCTTGTTCACTCCATTGGCTCAAAACAATATGTTGAACATTTTGAAAGATAAGGAGGTCGGGTTTGGCGATGATTTCAGCTTTGAGAAAAACCGGATGATAAATGTCATCACGTCAGATCATATCCAAGGAAAGAATCTTGAAATGAATCCGGCTCAATATCAGGGATTTGACTATGATAAGGCGACTGAAGACTTTTATAAGATAAATGCCGAACATTTCCGATCGATATATTTTGCATTTGCACCTTTGTTGTGTGTACCGATGTATCAGCAAATCAGGTCATACGAGAATATTTATGGGCATGATTTTAAGCGAGAAAGTACTTATTGGGAGCATGAAGCACTTGCAAACTTCTGGGGTATTCAAAATTTCATGCATCCCGATTGTGTTACTGACTGTATTTTGAAAACCAAACGTGAATATACGTCAGATGATGAGACCGCCATAACAGTATATGCCTATGGTTATAGGGTTGAACAGCGATTGACGTATGTGGAAAAATGGGGCGGAGACGGCAGAATGCACCGTGTTCCGGTTTATTGGGATGAGTATCTCCCTGTAACCGGTAGTAGAAATCTTTTTATAAAAGAGGACGGAGATTTTAAAGACGAGGATGTTTCAAACGCTCAAAGGCGAGCTCATGTCGAAAATATATTATCCAAAACCAACCATAAGATATATCGACGTCATATATCATCGCGTTTGGGCTGACTTTAAAACCTCTAAGTTTGTGAACAAACCACACATTTACAAAATAATCAACGAAGAAGTATAAATACGTTAATTCCATATACAAAGCAGGGTCGAACATACATAATATATCTGAAAAAGATAATTTACGGACACAAATGTATTATTTTGATATGTTATAATCTTAATTTTACAACTTTTACGACATAAAACTCCAAAAAAATGGGGTAAAAATATTTGGTATAACAAAAAATGTTAGTAATTTTGCAACCGCAAAACGTATAAACGAAAACAAAAAATCTAAAATACATCAAAAAAACAATGATCATCGTACAAGTTAAAGAAGGCGAAAACATCGAAAAAGCGCTCAAAAAATTTAAACGTAAATTTGAAAAAACCGGTATCGTTCGCGAACTCCGTAACCGTCAGGCATTTGAAAAACCCTCGGTAGCTAACCGTAAAAAAATGATGAAAGCTATTTATGTTCAGCAACTCCGCGCAGTTGAAGAATAAATAATCACTTTTGTTAGCTTAAAATTTGCAACTTAAATAAATTCGTGCTATATTCGCACTATGATAATTATTCACTAACGAATAATTTGTCGGTGCTGATATGTTTATAGACGAATTTTTAACATATACACGGTGTGAACTGAATCTTTCAGCTCACACCGTTTTGTCATATAAAACCGATCTTGAGCAGTGGCGTGATTATGCAACAGATCACGGTCGATATGATTTCGATCCTGCCGATATAACGGTTGCCGACATTCGTTCGTGGTTGGCTCAAATGGCAGGGGAGGGGATTACACCCCGCACAATACGCCGAAAAACACAGGCTCTAAGAGCGTTCTATCGCTTTATGATAAAACGACACGGAATGCAATCTAATCCGGCATCAGAAATTGCACTTGCCAAGACAGCCAAACCGCTGCCGGTCTATGTAGTCCCGGGCGAGACAAATAAAATGCTCGACACGGAGATTGATACCGATAATTTTAGGGAGGTGCGCAACCGTTTGATTTTGACAATGTTCTATTCGACCGGTATGCGACGCGACGAGCTGATAACGTTGCTTGACGCTAATGTCGATACCTCAAAGGGTGAACTAAAAGTGCTCGGTAAACGTAATAAAGAAAGAATAATACCTTTCGGTAAAGAGCTTACTGACTTGATATTGACATATCGTCGACTTCGTTCACGCGATGTCGTTTCGTCGCCCGAGCGTTTCTTTGTCAAGGAAGATGGTGAACCGCTGTATCCAAAGCTCGTCTATAACCTCGTTCATGAGGCAATGTCGATGGCTGATGTTCATGCATCGAGAATGAGTCCCCACGTGCTGCGTCATTCGTTTGCCACGGATATGCTCAACAACGGAGCCGAGTTGCCGGCAGTTCAAAAGCTGCTTGGTCATCAGTCGCTTGCCACAACCCAGATATATACTCATATTACATATAAAGAATTACAACAAAATTACAAACTCGCCCATCCCCGGGCATCTAAAAGAAAAGGAGGATAATATGGAAGTAAGAATTCAACCTATCCACTTCGACATTGCCGAACGTCTCGTTGCTCACATCAACAAAAAGGCAGACCGTCTTTCGCGTCACTATCCCGCTGTGACCGAGGCTGATTTCAACCTTAAAGTCGTAAAACCTGAGACTGCCATGAACAAGGAAGCTGTTGTAAAGGTGACAGTTCCTCAACAGCCTGAAATTGTGGCTACTAAAACAGCCGATTCGTTTGAAGAAGCCGTAGATTTGTGTCTCGAAGCGATCGAACGTCAGCTCGAAAAAATGAAAGAAAAGAAATAACACAATTCTAAACTTATAATCTTTCACTCTGCGCTTTTTATCATAGTGCAGAGTGATTTTTTTAGGAATAGGGAACTGCATATACTAAAATTTTATCTATCTTTGCAGTTGAAAATATAATAAACCAAATATCTTAAATATGAAAAAATATACATTATTTATTTCTTGTTTAGTTTTATCATT
>CAMWIM010000077.1 GCA_947174335.1 uncultured Porphyromonadaceae bacterium
TAGAGCAACTGACTCTTAATCAGTGGGTCGAGGGTTCGAGCCCCTCCGAGGTCACCAGGAAAATCCAGACGTTGAGAACATCTGATTCTCAGCGTCTTTTCTATTAAAATGTCTTTTTATTTAATATTTTCGCGAAAACGTTTGTTGGTATAACAATTATTAGTTAAATTTGTGGCATAAATTTAACATTTAGAGATGGCTCGATTTGGGTGTTTAATCGCAATAATAATTTTGATGTCGGCTTGCTCGACCTCGCGCTCATCTCTAACATATTTTGAGGACATCGATAGTAGAGTTGCTGAATTTCAGACTGATACAGCGAATTTGGTAATCGCTCCTCATGACGAACTTATGATTTCGGTGACCTCTTTTGTTCCTGAAGCTACCGCTCAATATAACCTCCCTCCTACCAATTTATCTACATCAGAAAATCCCCAAATATCGACGACTTATGCAATGTCGACATACATTGTCAACACTCACGGATACATAGATATTCCATCGGTCGGTCCAATCAAGGTTGAAGGGATGACTACCAACCAACTGACTGATTCTCTCGTTGCTATAATTTCAAAGGAGGTTGTTGAGCCGAACGTGAGAGTTCAATTGGTTAATTTCTCGGTCAATGTTATCGGTGAAGTAAGAAATCCGGGCCGATTTAAAGTCAACAACCAGCGCATCTCTATTCTTGATGCGATTGCGATGGCAGGCGACCTTACCGAGTATGGAAAGCGTGACGATATTATTCTTATTCGTGAATCGGAGGGCAAGCGAACGGTCCATAAATTAAATCTTAACAGTGCCGATATTCTTGATTCGCCTTATTTCTATCTCAGACAAAACGATGTTGTCTATATCGAGCCTAATAAAATCAGGAAAGACAACTCTAAATATAATCAGAACAACGCTTTCAAGCTTTCAGTGACATCGACAATCGTCAGTGCGGTATCGGTCATTGCTTCTCTTGTAATCGCTCTTACGGTAAAATAAAATGGCTCATAACAATACGTCTCAAAGCGATATTATCCAACTTCGACCAATTTTATTGAGATGGTGGAGCGCACGATGGTGGTTTATCTTGTCAGTAGCCGTTTGTTTGACAATTGCATTTATATTTTGCAAAATCTGTACTGAAAAATATGAGATACACGCAAGTTTGTTGATCGAGGAAGATGATAAATCAAACCTTAATCAAATTTCAATAAGTGACCTTTTTGGTAACAAGGGAAATATAAATGACGAACGCTTTATAATAGCATCCCACGCTCTGATGCGCGAAACCGTCAAGGAACTTGGTCTTGAACGCACTCATCTTGTCGCTCGCGACTGGACCGGTAAACGCCACTTATATCATAATTATCCGGTTGATGTTCAATCTTCTGTCGGGATTGCCGATACACTACGACAGACATTGGAGTTTAAAATCAAGGTTTCAAAGGCAGGGATTGTTAAAGTAAAAACCTATCTTAACGGAGACCGTCTTTCAACCATAAAATCAGATTCGCTGCCCGTTTCAGTCAAAACGCCATGTGGCTTATTTAACATCATCCCGACCGCTGAATATCAAAAAGGGAAAGCTGTTTCATCGACAATCGTTTTTGAAGGATATGGTGCCGTTGCCGAAGATTTGATGGAAGATATTTCAATCGAACCCGCATCAAAAAAGAGCAATGTCATTAAAATTTCAATGCCGACCCACGATATCGAATATGCTCAAGACATCATCAACACGCTCATTAATAAATATAACATCCGTTCAATTTCTCAGCGCAGCGAAGAAGGTAATCGAACAATACAGTTTATAGACTCGCGTCTTGAATTATTGACCGATGATCTTGCCGATACCGAAGCCGAGGCAGAATCATTCAAGAAAGAACGAAATATTGCCGATATAGTCGGCGAAGCGGAATATCAGACACTTAAAAAGGGGAAAACCGAACAAGCGTTAATCGAGGCGAACACCGAAGCTGAAATTCTCAAAATGGCTCTTGATTTTCTCTCGCAACCACAAAATGCCTATCAACTCCTGCCGGCATCTCTTGAAAATAAATCACTTCAAGAAGCTATTGACCAGTATAATAAGCTAATTTTAAAGCATATTAATCTTGAAAAGACCGCACGTCCGGGTAACCGTCAGTTAGAGATGTTGTCTGAACAGATTGATGCTCTCCGTTCAAATATAATCACTTCGGTTTCACGTGCTTATCAAAGCCGAATGGTTGCTGTCAATCAGTTGAAATCGGAATATGGATCGGCTCAGTCCAAACTCGGAGAAATTCCGAGTCAGGAGCGTGGATTCAGAGACATCTCACGTCGTCAGGCGGTCAAGGAAAAACTGTATCTGTTCCTGTTGCAGAACCGCGAGCAGACGGCAATGATGCTTGCCAATGCTACACCAAAAGGTGTGGTTATCGACGAGGCTTTTGCGCTCAAAGAACCGCTGACGATGAAGAAACGATATGTCTATCTCATTGCCCTTGTAATCGGCTTGATGATTCCGCCGGTCGTAATCGCCATCAAGAGCCTGTTAAGAAACAAATTCTCGACCCTCGAAGAGTTACGTTCGCTGACATCATTGCCAATCCTTGGCGAAATATCACAGACTCGTTCATCTTCACCCATTGTTGTTTATGAAGGCGCACAATCATCGGCTGCCGAATTATTCCGTCAAATAAGAAGCCATCTTCAGTTTATCATACCGTCTAAACGAGGTAATGTCATATTGATTACATCGACATCATCGGGAGAAGGCAAATCTTTCATTTCAGTGAATTTGGCAGAGACATTGGCTCTTGGCGGAAAAAAAGTTGTAGTTGTCGGTGCCGACGTGCGCAAACCCCGACTTGCCACATATCTTGAAATTAGCGAACGCCGACAAGGCTTGACGGCTTATCTTGCTAGTAATCAACTTACTCCTGCCGACATGATTATTTCTGGCGACAATAAACGATTGTTTGATGTGATTCTTTCGGGCGCGATTCCTCCCAATCCTGCCGAACTGTTGTTGAGCGACCGTGTCGAAACTTTGTTTGAATATCTCAGTAGTAACTACGACTATATTTTGATTGACTCGGCTCCGGTCGGAATGGTCAGCGACACGTTTACTCTCGACCGTGTGGCACAAGCAACAATCTATGTTGTGAGAGCAAACAAAACGACCTTTGACGACATCAATTTTGTCAACAATATCGCCGATGAAAAACGATTGACAAACGTTGCTCTTGTTCTGAACGGAACTATCTCAAGAAAGGGATATGGATACGGCTACTCTGAAAACTGAATTTAAAGCCCCTTTTAAAGATTATGTTGCGCCGACTGTTTATTTAGCGTCACTCTCATTATATGGGCTCCAATTCTATCCGGCAATTATAATCACGCTGTTTTTGCTACTTGAGAGCTGGAAAAAAGACCGCATTGAGTTTGTTGTCAGATTCACACTGCTTGTCGGATGCTATGGATTTACCGACCCCGACCGCAACTTTGGCTTTAAACCGTCAGATGTTGCAATCGTCCTGTCATTTATAGCCTTCCTGCTATATCGCAAAAAAGGTGTTGTCGGTCGCATTGCCCTCATAATCTGTGCATATATAGCGATAATGATATTGTTTGCGCTATTGTCGGCTGAATCGATGTCGATCCAAATGTTGCAAATTAGAAATTACAGTTCGATTGTCTATGTATTTTTTGTTTTATATGTATGGGCTGACAACAGTTTTGATATTGCCAAACTATGGCATACGGTCATTTTATATTCACTGGTAATTTGCTGTTTCTACATTATTGACGGATTTATTCTGAATGGGTATGTGATGATTCCCAACACAGTGATGTTCAGCAAAAATACATCATATTTCTACGATGTGAATTGGGCACCGTTCACACTCCATTTTACCCGAAAATATCCTCCGGGACTATATTTGTTGTCATTAGCTGTTTATCCTGTTGCACGATACTACAAACTTTCACTGAATCAATGGATTATTGTAGTATTAGCCTTAATTGCGTGCAGAACAATGACATTTATTGCCGCTCTCGCAATCGGATATATTGTTTCGGCAGGCTTTACTCGTCGATTTTTGAAATATTCGTTTGCCGTTTTGGGTTGCTTTGTTGCTCTGTTTTTCGTAGATAAAATCACTGGCAATCACTTGAGAATAGCATCAACCGTTGACCAATTCACCAATTTTGTTATGCCCGAGGAACAGTTTGACGGAGAACAGATTGAAGGACTTGTTACCTTTGGATCGGGACGACTTGAACAGGTTATTCCAAAACTATACCATCAAGCCGAGTCGCGATGTTTGCTCACCGGATTTGGCTTTCTGCATCCACAGAAAACAACAGCACAACAATTCATCATTGACAATCCGCTGTATTCCGACATCTCAGCTTCAGAAGAAGTGGTAACAGGCGTTGAAGTCACTCAAATCCAGACCATTCTCGACATGGGAATACTTGGATTTGTAATGCAGACTCTGATATTTATCGGGCTTTATTTAACGGTAAGGAAAAGCAAAAACAGCCTTTACTTTGGCTCAATGCTCGTGATTTTCTTTGTCGCCGGACTCGGTGGCTTTTCGGGTTGGATAAACTATCCCTCACTATATCTGATTGCGATATCTTTGGCAGCAATAGTTTGTCAAATGAAAATTATGACAAAGGCATAAATTTTAATGTGTAGCATAATACCATTTAGTCTTATTCTTATCAGCTGCCATTTGACTTATACTGGGATCGGAAGTAGTTATCCCTGAATATCGGTTTAAATTTAAAGGACCTCGCGTGGCTGTATAAAATTGAGCCGTGTTGGTTTTATATGGAACAAGACTATTCAATCTCATCTCAAATTCATTTTTCATACTCTCAGGAGCCGCGTTCTGTTCAAGCATCAAATTTATGTAATCTCCAAAATCATAGAAAATTGTCGGTGAGTATCCGTCTAAATTCTGTAATTGTTTGCGGCGGCTGTCATCAAAAGAATAGATGCTGTTGACTTGCTTTATGAAACTTGCCATTTCCTCAATTTTTGACAGGTTAGTGACAGAGAGAGTACCACACGGAACAGAATAGTTTGAATAAAATTCGTGAAAAACATCGCATATTTCTTCATAATCGGGTGTACCAAGCAAATATTTTCCCATAGATGCGTATGGCATTCCGTAAGCCATGACCTCACATGTTGAGGCAATCAGATAATCTGCTACATCCTTTAACTCATAAGCAACTTCAATAGATGCCATATAACAGTCATCAAACAGAATATACTCCATCTTCACGCCGGTATTTTCAATGGCAGCCGACAATATCGATATGTCAGTCTGAAAATCAGATGTTGTTCCACCAAAATATCGGGTCAAAGGTCTGTCTGTATAATCCCAATGAAATTTTTCTTTAGATCTTGAGGCTTTGTTTGATTTTACCGGAAGCCAACCCATTCCGTGACATCCTATTATCATTGAGTATCTTTTTGCAGGAGCATAGGAGATGACATCGTTAAGAATTTGAGTGATTCCGTTCTCTGTAGTGAATGCTAAATCAGAATATGGCTTAATATTTTCTCTCCGGCATTTCCCGTTTTCAAATTTAATTTCAAACAGGGATGCTTCAGTCGATGTATTTGAGATAAAGACAATAACTCTTTCGTTATGCAATCCTCCCATTTTCTCAATGCAGGATTCCATGTCCTTAATATTCTGATTGAAGTAGCTTGTAAGATTAGAAGACCACGGCAAATACATAAATAGGGTCTTTTCATTGACTACTTCAGGTATAGGTTCGTCTGACTGGCTACACGAAGTCAGAAACAAAAATGGTATAAAAAGAAATAATAAATATTTTTTCATCTATAAAATTTACTGACTTTTGAATTTCAAAAGTACATTTTTATACAAATATAATCAAAATATTTGTAAATTTACAATGAATTAAGAAAAATCGAGCTATGAATATAGTACATCTAATCTTCAATATTCGACCGGGCGGGATGGAATATTTTCTAATCGACTTGGTCGAAGCTCAATGTCAATCAGATAACGTGACAGTGGTTGTTGTCAACCGTGATAACGACGCTTCTATGATTGAGAACATCAAGAAGTATTGTAGATTAGTGGAGATTGGTCGTCCGCAGGGAAGCTATAATCCTTATTATGTCATCAAACTAAACCGCGTTTTGAAACGACTCTCGCCCGACGTTGTGAATTTTCACGACCGTCGACTTGGTGCGACGATTCTAAAGCGGAAAGTGGTTCGCTATATTTTCACCTGCCACGATATGCTACAACCACCAAGTTTTGCAACACGTGCTGATAAAATCATCGCAGTAAGTGAAGCGGTAGCCAACTGGCTGAAAAATAAGCATAACCTTGAATCAACGGTAATCCAAAATGGGATTGCAGTTGATAGAATCAAACAACGTTCTGACAGAGGTTTAACCTCGCCAATTAAACTCGTGTCGGTTGCCCGTCTTGATCACACTGTCAAAGGTCAGCATATTCTTCTTAAAGCTCTTTCAAAGCTTTCAGACATCGATTGGACACTCGATTTAATAGGTGAAGGGGCATCACACCACTATCTCGAAAATCTTGCTAAACAACTGAAAATTAAAGACCGTGTTAACTTCTTGTCAAACGTTGACAGGCAAGATATTTACACACGGCTTTCGCAATATGACATATTTATATTACCATCTCTCAACGAAGCCTTCTCTATCGCGCTTGCCGAGGCTATGGCGGCTTCGCTTCCAGTAATTATTTCTAATCTTGAGGGTCCTAAATCGGTTGCCGGCACCGGAGAATATGCAACAGTGTTTACGCCCGGCAATTCTGATGATCTAACCCTGAAAATAATGGAAGTTATTGCCGACTATCCGAACGCCTACGCCCGGGCCGTCTCTGCTCGTAAATTTATCAAAGAATCGTTTGACATTAACGAGACAGCGAAACGCTATCGCCGGTTTTATCTTGGATGTCTGCAATAAAAAATGAGCCGTATCGATTGATACAGCCCATTCTTTATCGTATTATTCTGCTCGACAAACTTATGCTTTGTCTTTTGAACCAAGAACGTATTCGATTTTGTGTTTGTAGAGTTTTTCCATTTCGTCACGAGCCGGACCGAGGTATTTACGGGGGTCGAATTCACCCGGTTTTTCAGCAAACACTTTGCGAACAGCGGCAGTCATAGCAAGACGGCTGTCTGAGTCGATGTTGATTTTGCAAACTGCGCTCTTAGCGGCTTTGCGAAGCTGTTCTTCGGGGATACCGATTGCATCGGGAAGTTTGCCACCGTTAGCGTTGATGATGTCAACATATTCCTGGGGAACTGAAGAAGAACCGTGGAGAACGATGGGGAATCCGGGAAGTTTTTCCATAACTGCATCGAGAACGTCGAATGCCAATGGGGGAGGAACGAGGTGACCGTTAGCATCACGAGTACACTGTTCGGGAGTGAATTTGTATGCACCGTGGCTTGTACCGATTGATATAGCGAGTGAGTCGCATCCTGTACGTTTAGCGAAGTCGATAACTTCTTCGGGGTTGGTGTAGGTGTGGTGGTCTGAAGAAACTTCATCTTCAACGCCGGCGAGTACGCCAAGTTCACCTTCAACGGTTACGTCATATTTGTGAGCGTAGTCAACTACTTTTTTGGTAAGAGCAACGTTTTCTTCGTAGGGGAGGTGTGAACCGTCGATCATAACTGAAGAGAAACCGCTGTCGATACATGATTTGCAAAGTTCAAATGAATCACCGTGGTCGAGGTGGAGACAGATTTGGGGATGTTCCCAACCAAGTTCTTTTGCATATGCTACAGCACCCTGAGCCATATAACGAAGAAGAGTTTCGTTAGCATAGTTACGGGCACCTTTAGAAACTTGAAGAATAACAGGTGAACGGTCTTCAGCGGCTGCTTTGATGATAGCCTGAAGCTGTTCCATGTTGTTGAAGTTGAAGGCAGGGATTGCATATCCGCCTTTGATTGCTTTGGCAAACATCTCGCGGGTATTTACCAAACCTAATTCTTTATAACTTACCATTTTTAAAATTGATTATGTTGTTGTATTAATCTTTATTTCAATTAGTTGTGTGATGCGCTATAGTTTGGTGCTTCAGCGGTGATCGACACGTCGTGGGGGTGACTTTCGGCAACGCCGGCATTTGTGATTCGGGTGAATTTGGCATCGTGGAGTGCTTCAATGTTAGGAGCTCCGCAATAACCCATTCCGGCACGAAGTCCGCCGAGCATTTGATAAACCACTTCATAAAGCGAACCTTTGTATGGTACACGGGCTGCGATACCTTCGGGAACAAGTTTCTTTGTGTCGGTTTCGTTTGCCTGGAAATAACGGTCTTTTGAACCCTTTTCCATAGCTTCGAGCGAACCCATGCCGCGATATGCTTTATATTTACGTCCGTTATAGATTATAGTGTCGCCGGGCGATTCTTCAACACCTGCCAACATTCCGCCAAGCATAACCGAATATGCTCCGGCAGCAAGTGCTTTGACGATATCGCCCGAGTAGCGGATACCACCGTCAGCAATCAAAGGTACTCCTGTGCCTTTCAAGGCTTTTGCAACATCATATACGGCTGAGAGTTGAGGAACACCAACACCGGCAATCACACGGGTTGTACAAATTGAACCGGGACCGATACCGACTTTCACGCCGTCAGCTCCGTTCTCAACCAGATAGCGTGCTGCATCACCGGTTGCGATATTACCGACAACAACGTCAATTTGGGGATATTTTTCTTTAACCTGACGCAAAACATTGACAACACCGCGAGAGTGTCCGTGAGCAGTGTCAATCACAATTGCATCAACACCGGCAGCCACCAACGCGTCAACACGCTTCATAGAGTCGGCGGTTACGCCTACACCGGCAGCTACACGCAGACGGCCGAGAGCGTCTTTACAAGCGTTAGGTTTGTCTTTGGCTTTAGTGATGTCCTTATAGGTAACAAGACCCACGAGATGACCCTCATTGTCAACTACGGGAAGCTTTTCAATTTTATGTTCCTGGAGAATTTTTGCAGCCTCATCAAGATTTGCCGAGTCGGTTGTAGTGACAATATTTTCAGAAGTCATAACCTCGTCGATCAGACGGTTGAGATTCTGCTCAAAACGGAGGTCACGATTGGTTACGATACCGACAAGAAAACGGTCGTCATCCACCACAGGAATACCGCCAATGTGAAATTCTTCCATTATTTTGAGAGCATCAGCAACGGTCGAACCGCGTTTAATGGTTACGGGGTCATATATCATACCGTTTTCAGCGCGCTTAACAGCGTGAACCTGACGTGCTTGCTCCTCAATCGACATATTTTTGTGAATAACACCGATACCACCCTCACGAGCAATTGCAATAGCAAGCTGCTGCTCGGTTACAGTATCCATAGCCGCAGAGATAATAGGAACGTTTAATGTAATGTTTCGGGAAAATTTCGTGCCCAAATTCACTTGATAGGGCAATACCTCAGAATAGGCAGGAATAAGCAGGACGTCATCAAAAGTAAGCCCGTCCATTTTAACTCTATCTGCAATAAACGACATAAATTATACTTTTAATTTTATTGCATGCAAAGGTATTAATATTTTGTGAGATGACAAAATTTTACTCCGGAATAATAGAGCATGGAAAACAGTTTATGCTTCTTTCCAGATATAGAGGCGGTCGCTGGGGCGGATTTTTTGGTCAGTTTTGATTGAGAAGCGGTCGCCTTTTTTTGCTTTTTCGATCGGTTTGAGATCGACGCGGATTTCTTCTACGGTCATTATGATTGCACCGGTAGTTGGTCCGGTGATGACGATTTCGTCGCCGACGCGGAGCTCTCCTGATTCCATTTGAAACTCAGCAACTCCGAGATTTGAGAAATAGCGTATTCCTTTGGCTGCGTAAACTTTAGTGCGGGTCGCCGACGAGCCATATTTTGATGACCATTCGCCGAGTCGCTGACCAAGATAGTAGCCGTTCCAAAAGCCGCGGTTGAAGACTTTGGCGAGACTTTCATCCCATTTTGCAATGCGTTCTTCGGTGAAATCTCCGTCGCAAATCGCCTGCAATGCCTCAGAATATGCACGAACGGTTGTATCGACATACTCGGGTCCGCGCGCACGTCCTTCAATCTTGAATACCGACACTCCGGCATCAATCATTTTATTCAAGAAGTGGATTGTCTTTAGGTCTTTGGGCGACATGATATATTTGTTTTCAACCGCAAGTTCATCGCCGGTTTCACGGTCGGTAACAGTATATCCGCGTCGGCAAATCTGAGTACAGGCACCACGGTTGGCACTCGAATTCATTTCGTGGAGCGAGAGATAGCATTTGCCAGATACTGCCATGCACAATGCGCCGTGACAGAACATTTCGATCTTCACTTTACGTCCCGAAGGTCCGCAAATGTTCTCATCGTCAATAGCTTTTGAGATAGCGGCAACCTTGTCGAGCGACAATTCACGGGCAAGAACAACGACGTCGGCAAACTGTGAGTAAAATTTGACGGCATCGGTGTTTGAAATATTGCATTGGGTCGAGATGTGAACCTCAACACCCTTGCTACGGGCATAAAGGATTGCAGCAATGTCTGACGCAATAATTGCCGATATGCCCGAATTGGCTACGGCATCAATCACGCTATGGAGTTTCTCGGTCTCGTCGTCATAAACGATTGTGTTAACCGTCAGATA
>CAMWIM010000078.1 GCA_947174335.1 uncultured Porphyromonadaceae bacterium
ATAACGCACCTGCTATCATCAAGATGATGATAAGAGGGTCTCCAAACTTTTCAAGGAAACGCATTAACAGCGATTCTTTTTCGGGAGGGGTCAAGATGTTGACCCCATTCTTTTTGCGGCTCTCCAACACTTCCGCATCGGTCAAGCCAGTGTAATGATTGTTTTGTGACATATATTGTTATTATTGATTTTGAATTTTCCTTGTTTTTGATGTTGCAAAGTTATGTATGATATTCACCACACTTAGGGAAACCGTAATGTTACAACTATTAACAGATCTTCTTTCTTTCATATAGTTGCAATCTTGCAAGTGATTAACCTAATTTTGATAAAGCCTCAAAAAGAGGTGAATCAAAAGCACTTATGGCTTCGGAATTCTGAAAATCCTTACATAAGAAGACATCAGGATGAGCCGTTATGCCGTATATACCGTTTTTATCGCGGTTTACAACGAAACGCTCGGCATCATAAATCTTTTCGCTATACTTATTTATTGCACGGCGTATTCCGCTGATCATAGGAAGCCGTATATCTGCTTTGGTAATATCAGGAGCATTGTTCTGGTCACCACCAAACGCCCCATAAATCTTAGCATATTTTCGTTGCAGTAATTCCATTCTCCTATTGAATTTAGGCATCAATTTTGCAGATGTCGGAGCGGTGAAATTTATTCCACCATTTTGTTTAATTGTTCCGTCCTCACCACGAATAGCATTATTTAATGCCTCAAAAACAAACAATGTGTATAAGGCTTTCTCCTTTCGATGTAAGCCGAAGAGAGTCAAATCAATCTCCGGAAATGAGATAGTGCCATGAATAAGGTCTATTAAAAGATGACACATTACAGATTTTTGAAGTAAGAGCAATTCAAAAACCTGACGATAGAAACCGTTGTAAAGGAAACTTCCTTTTTCGTCTTTCTTATGAGAAACAACTATTCGATCGCTTCCATTATATGACAGAAAAATATCAACAATTTCTTGGACAATGGTTAGTACTTCTGATGTAAGTTCAATCCTTAAAAAATTAGTAAACACTTGATTACCTACTTTTGACTGACTTATGCGAAATAGAAGAGCCGGTGGTGTATCAGCAAGTTCTTCAAATCCTAATTTATGATGCAACTGCTCTATACAGAAAGTATCAGTCTTAAACAGCTTTATTTTAGTTAATAATCCAGAAATAGCATTTTCAGAAAGTGACGGTGAGAGCATTGCCACGACTTCATTCAAAAGTTCTTTTGGTGTCGTTATATAGTGATGAACTATCTGAGGTAAATACACGAAATCAAGTCCACATAGTTTCAATTCTCTGGAAATAGCCCGATGATTGGAACTTATGCCAAAGTTAACCTCTTTTGCATGATGGGATTCGACATAAAGCACTTGTCTTTCATCGAACCATGCTTCCTCAATGACCGTCGAAATAACATCACAATCCAACTCAGAAGAATTGAGACAGAAATGCAGCATTAACATCAACAGGGCTTCCTCTCTTGCACAAAACCCATCACTGACGGTCATATCCTCAAATGTACCAAGTAAATCCGATAAGATGTTTGTATCCAATTCTTTAAGAATATTGACCGCCTTACTTAAAGTAAGAGTGTATGCTTCAATCTCATCTTTCCTATTTATAGAAAACTGAGATTTGAGGTTTCTATATAAATCCATCTCCCGGCTGTCAATCACCTTATCAGCCTTAATCAGGTCGATTAACACACGTGCTATAGCGGCTCTTTCTATTGCTTTCATACTCTCTATTGTATTAGTTTTGACTGATATGATTGTGCCTGTCTGAGATAAGTCGTGAGTAAAAATACCGCAACAAATGTTATCGGTAATGCAATAAACATCCAAAGATAAGAGCTACAGAATGTATCATATAATCCATGTAACACACTGGGAATTGCTATTGCCAGAAAGTATAATGCATGGCGGTATAGAGGATATAGTTTAGCAAATCCGATAAAATATCCGGCTATTCCAGTCCATATTGCGTGAAGGAAGGGAAGGCTGGTTAATCTTGCTATATTCATGAAGAAAGAAGATGTATAGTCGAGATTGACATTAACTGACATTTGATACTGAACACCCTCGAAAACGCCAAATGCTATACCTGACATCAGTCCATAAAAGACAAGAGTTTTAGGCTGAAGAGGCTCTTTTGCAAATCTATATATAATGAGTAGAGGCAATAATTTAACCAATTCCTCAGTTAAACCAACTCCAAATATATACCCGAATAAGTCTAATAAAAAAACCGTATCAATTAGTTGATAAAATGGATTAAGAGATGGTAATCCGAGTATATCCCACAGAAGAAATACAAAGCCCTGAGTGAGAAAGAATACAGCTAGCGTTATCTTTATAGAGACTTGATTTGTCTTGAAGAAATAATAGAAAAACAGTCCCCATATAGCTGAAAAATATAAGGCAACCGCATAAAAAACTAAGAAACCGCCTATAGGCAGCAACATAATAATACTCGGACCCAATCCGATCAACGCTAAAAGCAACAATCGTTTATCGGATAACCATTGGCGACTTTTTAGTAATCCTATCGGAAGAATTAGTTGAGAACCAATACCTCGCAGTTGATCAACAAAAGAACCCCTACTTTTTATATGGCACTTAATCTTATTTGTTTTCAAAAAATATCCGACAGTATTGACGTAGCCAGTTGAAACATCTTTAGCTTTGTCATGTTTCAAAATTTTGCCGTCATCTACATATTGTTTAATAGCGGCAATGTCATACGGACCATATTCTGTGTCGTTACGTAGGATATAGTATGCCATTATAAAAATTTCAGATTATTGATAATGTATGCCACTGGCGAATTACCTTGTGCGCTTGAATATCCTGAAACAAGGCAGACTTTACCGGTCTTGTGATCAAAAACAAGAGCGAATTCCCAATCAACAGGATCTTCAACTTTTATTCGTATCAACTTATAAAATACGGTAACATCGTCGTTTGACTGTTTGTCATCTTTTACTACATCATATTCCAAACTATTTAACTCATCCGATTTCCAGCCACGCCAATATTGATTGAAGTTCTTTTTTGACATATCATTGTCGTAATCACTCACAACAGTAACTTCAGCTCCAGTCTCAGGATCAGAAACTGAAAAAACTTTCGTATTCTCAGCGAGTGTTTCCTCACAATCAACTCCACTGGGGAGAGTTAGCACAATGCGACCATCGGTAAATTGATTTTGTGATAATGTCAAATTAGCAAGAGCGGCAGTTTCAGTTTCAGAATGAGTCTTCTTTTCTGTAGAGATACCTAATCCGATACTAATTAACGGGAAAAGTATAACCGCTGAAATAATTATCCAGTCACGAGTTTTAGTTTTTCGGTAGCCAATAGGAATTAACCTTTCAACTTGTGCAGAGTTACATAGAAAGATAAACCAAATACAACACCATATAATGGAGCGAATCATACTGGTAACAGCTTTAGTACTTGTCGCACCACCATCCATAGTTATTAAGCCAAGCAAATTAGAATCGAAGCATAGAACTACAAATGTTTTCGCCAATAAAACAGCATCTGTATCTCTTTTATAGAAAGCAACCAGAGTACAAATACCTGCGACAAGGTAAACCATTGAGAAAGCGACATCAGACGCTGACATCCAAAAGTTATCTCCAGAATCAAAGATTACAAAATTGAAAATTAAAGAGGCTACAGAACCAATGCCGACAAAGAAAATGAGAAAGAATTTTAACCACCCATGAATACTCTCATCACTTGGTACGTTTTCATCCTCGTACCTATAGTAGTTATCAACAGAATTGGAATTCTCGGCTTGAGTATCTGAAATTACAGGAGTAGGTTCCTGCAATTCTTCTTTATCCTTTTCGAGATTTATCCGTTTAACATATACGTCGCAACTTGTCCCATCAAAAGTTGGGGCAAGTTGGGTGCAATTGTTATCTACCTGATAACGACAGTTGTTGCATTGGTCCTTGATAGGCATTCTTTTAATTTTTGACAAGTTGAACAATAATCAGTCTGCCTCCGTCCTTTTTGGATAGGAGTATTTTACGACCTTCGGTCAAAGGAACGTATCCGCCAATAGGAATTTGTTTGTCGTCGGTTTTGTCCCACATATCCGGGAGACGACGGTTAATTAGAATCCATTGCCCATTATGGAAATGAAAGTCGCCTACCGGTTTCTTATCTTCAGCAGAGGTCTTTTCGTTAGCAACTACAAAGCGGTTCACGTGCCACATATATAGTGTTTGTTTGTCATAGACCATTAAACGGTAGTTTTCCGGAGTAAACTTCCCATCATTTCGCGGAGAATAATATAAGTTTAACACAGGTAATTGTCCATGATACTCAGTTCCACAGAAAGGACAACGAGGTTTCATCTTATTGTCAAAGACAAACCAATGTGCTTCACACGCTGGATTTTGGCATGGTTGCATCAAGTCAGTTGTCTTTACAAGAGCTTGTTCCCATTCATCAGCAGTAGGACGCTTTGCCGGATCATGCAAAGCAGTTATAAACGCTCTGTCAAATAGTTCTTTTAAGTATGGACCGCAGATTGTATAAGGAAGTTTTGAGGGATCACCTTGCGGCAGTTCGGCTTTACCCAAATTTTGCGGTTTTACTCGGTTTGAAGTGTCGGTGGGATGCTCAATGAAAAGAGCCTTTTCTCCCATAGATAGAGCCTCATCTCTTTTTTCATCATTTACATCATGAACCTTACCGCCACGTAAAGGATGACGATATAGCAGGTTCATATATATCATCACGGCTAAAGCATGAAGGTCTGTAGCTCGGCAAGGCAATTTCTTATTCGGGTCTCCAATCTTTAATTCTCGTGTTTGCAAGACCTCTGGGGCGATAAAGTCAGGAGTTCCAACAACTTCAGGGGGATACTTGCCGGGAACAACCAATGTATCTATATCTATAATGCAAGCCTTACCTCCGGCAGGGTCTAATAAGACATTATTGTAAGACAAATCAGAATGAGCAAGTCCGGCTGCGTGCAGTCGTTTGACCGCACGCGCAATTTTTATCAGCATGTGAAAGCTGTTAAGCCATGTTCCCTTATCTTGCGGACGAAGATGTCTGTTCCTGAGCTTTGCCGAAGCAAACCATTTCCCATTCTTCTCTTTGCCTTGGAATGGGCCGTCAGCAAAAAAGAAATGTGCATGATAAGCAGGACAAACAATGCCTACTTTTCCATTCCATTCTACCAGTTTTGTCGGCCAGCAGAACAGGTCTTTCCAATAATCACCGCCAACTTGATTGAAAATCCTTTCTTTGTATAACCCGACAATATTATTCAGACGGTCTTTGGAATTAGCATCAATCTTATCTCGGAAAAAAAGGACAACCTCTTTTTTCCCGGGACACCAATACATATCCTTCATTCCGCCTTGAGCGGAAATTTCATTGATGAACTCAACATGGGAGCCATCGGATGCTGTTAGTCTTACTGTATCTGCCATATTAAGGTTCAATAAAGTATAGCTAATGTGCGGTCATCATGGTTTCCGGGACTCCAGAAATCAAGCCAGTTGAGCAACTGATATTGCGATTGTTCGTTGTCATCGGAGAATTCTACACTGCTGGACAGGTCTGTCCATAACGCATCCCACTTTTCTTTCTTTGCAAGATTTGCATCTGTTTCAAAGAACGGATCGCTTATACCGTCAGTCATCAACATAAGTGCCGTAAAATCAGGCACGATAGACATCTTTATTCGGGTTTTATCCCTGAAAATTGAATCCATTGTGAGAAAACGGGTTTGACCGGCATATTCGCCACCGTCAGGTTCATTGAGTAATTTTATACCGTCACTATTTTTGTCATAGATTGCTATTGCACCGTCTCCTACTCCAAAAGAAGCTATAAACCAGCCAAAGCTGAATTTTCGACATACTGCAAGTAACAAAGTCGTTGAAAAATCTTTAAGAACCGCTGAGCCTTGGCAATCTTCAACTTTCTTTGATATTGCTTTATAGGCCTCCGTTGCGGCCTTGAAAAGAATTTCATGGATTTTTTCAATGACCGGCTTTAGCGTTTCTTGTGTCTTTTCATTTGCATATGCTTTTACTGCCTCTTCAAAAGCATCCCCTTGTTCTGCAAGACGCCCTTTACAATATGCTTCAACTGTTTCACAGGCAACTCGTGAGCCTTCCCGTGAATATTTGGCAGACCCTGCGCCATCTGCGACTGCAAGAATATACCATCCATTCTGGGGATTAAAACTTACGCGAAAATCATCATCGCGTGGCTTTCCTTCTTGAGCATGGCTGCGTCCACGTTTACTTGCAACAACAATGTCCTTTTGAGGTAATCCCTCAAACTCCGGCACGAGTACATAATCCGAATCTTCATCACGTTTCGGGAACTCAATATTAGCTGGAACAGGAATATTTTTCCACAAATCACGTGGGTCGGGATTGAATGCAATGCTGAACTTTCGCTCTATTATAGGATCTCCAGCATCCCAGCCTTTGAGTTTGATACAAATCTTAAACTCAAAATCTTTGGCTTCAAAAGGTATGCCGGAAAGAGTAACTGTACCATTGACTGTATCAATTGACTCATGTAACCCAGTTTGATCAAGATTCTCAAACCAAATTTCTTGAAATTTTGACGTATCAAGGCAAACCGTTTGCTTATACATTTCTCCTTTTTTCCCATTTGGGAAGGATAAAGAGATTGCATTGAGCTTATTTTGTTCTATAATATAGTGATTCATACGTTCTTCTTTATAGCGTTTCCATTCATCTTTAATACGCCATTTCTGAAAATCGTTGAGTTGTGTATTAGTCGGAGTTTCTCCAATACTATGGAGTACCTCCAATACTTTAGATTGGCCATCATCAACAATGGTACGAACATAGCGTATATTTTTTCTTCCTTGTTTCATTTCTTTATCCTCTTGTTCTGGATATGTCAATACCGCCTTCAGCCGTACCAAGCATACCTTCCATACCACACCAAGGGCATTTATTTACCGGGCTTTCTCCAACACAAAATACATTACCACATTCGCAGGTTACAAGCCCGAATTGGTTACCACAGCATGGACAAGTAGGTGCTCCAACAAGTTCCATTGAGTTGATTTTTCGATTTGCACTCTTCCCATCTGACAGTTTATCGTATGCTTCACCATCAATAGGATATGCACCTACGAGTTTGAAGTCCATTGCATTGAACATCTCAAGACCTTCAAGCTTATGACTGCGTTTAGCATATTTTATAAGATATTTCTTCCCTGTTGTCTGGCACTTGCCGACAAGAACAGCGAAATTCTCATCGACCTTTAGCTGTTTATTAGGATCTACTTTTTCAAGATTGATTCCGTCAACAGGAGCAAGTTTTACTTCATCGTCATTATAGTCAGTTACAGACATACTTGTTGCTTTGATTGAGGCTGTAACCCACTTGAAGAAAGCCTTGTAGGATGTCTCATCCTCACCGTTGAAGCGTATGATATTACCGGTTATTTGTCCGAACAGTAGTGGGTCAATGTTATCTCCGATTGATATTACAATCAGGTTGGTTTTATTCCGATACTTCTCATTCCAACGCTGAATAGCTTTAGTTGGGTCATCAGTTGGGGTCCCGTCAGTGAACAAGAAAATGATTGGTTTCCAATCGCCTTTTTGTTCAACGGTCGTTTTAACTATGTTGGTGTCAATATCTCTCATTAGAAAATCGAGAGCAGCCCCTAATGATGTGCCACCTCCGATTGGTATTGTCGGAGGATAGAATTTGAACAACTCTGTTAGTGGCGTTAATGTCTGAGCCTTCCCGGCATAAGCTATGACTGATGCCCATGCAGTCTCCAAAGCGTAAGGATCTGTGCGTAACTCTTGTATAATATCACGCATACCTCTCTGCACTTGTTCGATTGGTTCTCCGACCATTGACTCAGATACGTCAATGACGAAATATATAGGTAATCTACGCATTGCGATAATTATTGGTTTGTTGGTTGATAAAAAGTGCCGGGGGAGAGATAGACTTGCCCCGGACCGGTTATTTTTAACATACTGAGTCCCTCTCCTCCTAAAAGGTTGCCTAAAGACCAGTTTGATGACATTTGACTTTCTGATATAGAATGGAGTGCGATGATATGATCTTCATCTACTTCAATCGTTTCGCCCGGACGAAGACTAATTGAAATTGGTGTTCCTTTTGTATCAAGGAAGACTGTAGAGTTACCTGATATTTTTTGTAGGAGTAACCCCATTCCTCCTACAAGACCAGCTATTGAGATTTTTGTACTTACATCAACTCTATTATTTGATGCCACATACACACCTCTATGGCATATCATCGTTTCTCCGGTTATTTTTACAGGATGAAGGCCGTAGTGACTGCCAATAACGATCTTTTTCGGTTGGTTACTTTTATTATATAATCTGATGATGAAGAGCGATTCGCCAGAAAGTTTTGCTCCTATGAGTCGGCCCAAACCTGACCCGTTAAAACTCAACTCTTTTTCTATGCCACTTTCCAGATAAATCAGAGCACCTTTCTCAGCATAGAAATCTTCACCCGGAGATAGAACAACCTCCAGATGCTGCACAAAATTTCCGACAAGTTTACAATTCATTTATGATGTGATTTAGTGGTAATAAATAGTGCTGAAGCAATGAGAACTATGCCCAAACCCAATTTGAGAAGGTCGTTCACATTACCATATTCTACTTTAATTGAGTGCTTGAAAAAAGTTACAATAAGTACCATTAAAATAACTTTTCCAAGAGACGACTTCAAATCATCGACATTACTAATTTGCATCCAAGATGGCCGTCCATCAACCTTTTGGAGAACTGGATCTATCTTCGTAATAAAGAGTTCATAAATGCCCACACCAAATATGATCAAAACCATAGCAAATAAAAACACATCAACTGATGACACAAACATCTCTAACATATTTTCATAGTGCGGTGAGCCAATATTGGATACAAATTCAGAAAGGGCATCAATAACGATAATTGAACCCTTGATAAATAAGGCAATCGCCGACAAAAGTGAACCGAAAACAGCGAGAAGCGTCAAGTACCTTGAAAAATACAAGCATTTCTCGAACTGTCTTGTGAAATTACTCTTATAATTTAGGATAGTTGGATAATTTATTGACCGCTCCTTAAGGTTTTTAAGAAGTGCTCTATAAAAGTCATCTATGCCTTTCTTATTTTGAATTTTTGCTCTTAGCCATTTAGCTTCAGAATCATCAATCTCTCCAGGACTTTCTTCGTCTTCAAGAAGTAGGGAAGATATGGCATCAACAAAGAGTGCCTTGAAATCGTCAGAAACCCTATTCCGGTTAAAGGTATCTTTTAAGGAAAAAAGGAACTCTCCTTTCTCCATACTCATACCTCCTTCAAACATGGCAATTCTTAATTGAGCAACGTCATCGCTACTCAATTGCCCATCAGAAATAAGACGCTTCTTTAATTTTATTAAATCTTCCATTTTATACTATAAGATTAATCTCTTCTGGCGGAGGTGGTAAAACTAAATCTTCTGCTGAACCAACACTTCGATTTCCAACACCGATTGAATCAGATACCCATTTGAAGAATTTTTTGAATCCAGCACTATCAAGAGTGTCTAGCATATAGACTTGGTCTGTAAGCAATTTTAGTGGTTCCGGCTTTGCTTTCATACCGGCGGCACAAGCTACAATACTTGCAAACTTTCGCTTCCTGACCTCGGTTACTATATTGTTATATTCTTGTAAATCTGCTGGTTTTCCATCTGTTAAAAGGAACAGTAATGGCATCCAATCGCCTTTGCACTCTGGTGTGCTTAATTGCACCTCTTTATCTACCTGTTCTATAAGCATCTTTAATGCCGCGCCTGTATGAGTCGGACCAGAATCAGGTGTGGTTATTTCAGGTAGTTGAAGATCTTCCAATGGCGTCAGAGGTAAGATGCATTTAACATCTTTGTCAAATGTTATAATGCTTATACAAGCTGATTCTAAGGCAAAAGGATCTTGCCTAAGGCTTGATACCATTGCTTCAAGACCAACCTTAACCGACTCAATAGGTTCTCCTTTCATCGAGCCGGATGTGTCAATGAGTATATATACCGGTAGTCGTCTCATAATAATTTGCAATAAGGGGTGATTATTTT
>CAMWIM010000079.1 GCA_947174335.1 uncultured Porphyromonadaceae bacterium
AAAGATAAGTAAAAACATTTGTGTTTGCAAATTTTAGACTGATTTGATGTGAGATATCATCAAATTGGTCCTATTTTGATTAATGTCAAGCCGACTCTCCGGATACCGGAGACATACCCCTGCAAGTCAAGGTGTTGGGCAGATTTGCTTCACTTTTTAAGGGCAAATTTCATAGATTTTATAAAATTCGTTGTAAATTTGCGCCATTATTCCATGTCAATGAACGTTTCATCACATAATTGCAGTCAAAAGAAATTTAAAGGCAATGTCCCGGCGATGTTGCTCATACTTCTTTTTGCCGCATATTATTGTGGCTCGACACTGTTTGTCCACTCCCACTTTATCGGATATGGCGATAAAGTCGTAACGCACTCCCACCCGTTTGCTCCAAATTCAAATCACACCCACACCGACTATGAATTCAATGCCATAGCCTGTCTTAACGATATTGTCAGTGATGACGTGGCGTTTGACAATCAAGGTGAGATTGATGAGATTCTTTTGGCTGTCATTCCTGTTGAAGGAAACAGTCATATTATTATAAGTGATCGTGTTTTATTTCAACTAAGGGGACCCCCGGTTAGTTTTTGTTGACAAAATAAATCCTCTCTCCATCCAATTCAAATTCATCATTATTAATTTAGCTGTCGTTGCCGGCAGCCAAACTCATTGTCAATGAAACTACCGATTATATCACTACCGGCAGTTATTGCCATGTGTGCGACCGTCGTTGTGTCGTGCTCATCAAATAATAACGATTCGACCAAATCTGAATTTACAATCTCGGGCGATACAATCATCGTCGATCCGTCAACATCGGTTTTGCAACGAATCGAGTCAACAACAATCTCTATGTCGGAATATAGCCCCCGCTTTTCAGCATCGGGTCAGGTTAAAGCAATCCCCGCACAATATGCCGAGGTTGGCGTACCCTTTTCAGGGCGTATCGTCAAATCGTTTGTCCATCCCGGGCAAAAGATTGCAACCGGGCAACCGATTTTTCAAATCAGTTCGGGCGAATATCTTGAGATTTGCCGTTCGGCATACGAAGCGGCTACCGAGCGCGACCAGGCAGAACGTGCTTTGGCTCGAGCAACACGGCTTTATGAATCACGAATGATTTCGGCTCGCGAATATGAGGAAGCTCAAGCCGATTATGATATTAAAAAACGTGCCGCTGAAAATGCCGCCGCCGCTCTCCGTGTCTTTGGCGGAGACATAGCCACAATGTCACCGGGTCAACCGATGACCGTTAAATCGCCTATCGCCGGAACAGTTATCGTCAACAACCTTGTCAACGGACAATATGTCAAGGACGATGAGGACCCTTCGGTTATCATTGCCGACCTCGACAAGGTCTGGGTCGTAGCAAGTGTCAAGGAAAGCGATTTCAGTAAGCTACGTAATATCGACAAAGTGGAAGTGTCGATCGACTCATGGGCTGATACCCTTTTTGCCGGATCGATATATCACATAAATGAAATGCTTGACCCGGCGACACGAACGGTCGAGCTCATCGTCGAGTGTGACAACGCATCGGGCAAACTTAAACCCAACATGTTTGGCATTGTTCATCTGACCGACCGCCCGGCCAAAGCAATTCTTGTCAACACTGCCGCTATACGCCGACACGCCGACAAAACATACGTTGTCAAAGACTTGGGTAACAATCGTTTTGTCAACACTTTTGTCGAAACAGGAGAGTCGATCGATGATTTGACAATCATCAAGTCGGGTGTTGCTCAGGGCGACAAAATCATCACCAAGGGAGCGTTCTACTTCCCCGAAATGTAATTGTTGACCGATGAAACGTATCATTTCACAGGCAATACACAGGCGAGGCCTGATGTTTGCCGTCTTTGTACTTTTGGGAGTGATCGGATGGTTTTGTTGGCGCGCACTGTCGATCGATGCCTATCCCGATATTGCCGATACAACGGTTCAGATTGTCACTCAGGTTCCGGGACTCGCCGCCGAGGAAATCGAACAGCAAATCACAATTCCCGTCGAGCGGGCTGTCAACGGAATACCGTCAATGAAGGTTATGCGCAGTAAGAACACGTTTGGACTCTCGACTGTCATTGTCGTTTTTGAGGATGGTGTCGATGATTATTGGGCACGCCAATTGATACAGGCACGGTTGTCAGAGGTCGAACTGCCTTATGACGCTGTTCCCGAGCTTAATCCGCTGACTTCGCCGACCGGTGAGATTTTCCGTTATGTCATAACGGGGAAAAATGACCTGCGTGAAATCACCGACTTGCATAAGTGGGTGATTATTCCTCGTTTGAAACAGGTCCCGGGAGTTGCCGATGTGAGCAATTTTGGCGGAATCACCACTCAATATCAAATCGAGCTTGACCCGATTAAAATGGAGCAATACGGGCTGTCGTTGGCTGAGATAAGTGAGAAAATCGAGTCAAACAACTCGTCGGCAGGCGGTTCGATGCTGACTCACGGCGACTTGAGCTATGTTATCCGCGGCATCGGTCTGATACACGACCTCGATGACCTCGGTAAAATTGTTGTAAAGACCGAGAACGGTGTACCTGTATTTTTAAATGATATAGGTCATGTGAAATATGGCAATCTCGAACGCAAAGGTGTGTTCGGTTTTACCGGAGATGACCGTGTTGACCGTTCGGACTGTGTAGAGGGTATCGTCCAGATGCTGCGTGGCGAAAATCCGTCGGAGGTGCTTGTCGGGGTCAAGGCTGCCGTTGATGACCTTAACAACAATATTCTTCCCGAAGGGATCAGAATCGAAACCTTTATGGATCGTACAAATCTCGTTGATACAACCCTGCATACGGTAAGTCATACGCTGCTTGAAGGAATGGCACTGGTTTTGATTGTCCTGATAATTTATCTCGGCAGCTGGAAGGGCGCACTGTTAGTAGCTGTGACCGTCCCGCTTTCGTTGCTGATTGCTTTTATTCTGATGAAGATTACCGACATCCCGGCAAACTTGCTTTCGCTCGGTGCTATCGACTTCGGTATTCTTGTCGATGGAGCAATCGTGATGATGGAGACAATCTTAAAAAAACGTGAGAGCGACCATGACGCGACACTTGAAGAAAGTAACATCATCAAGCGCACTGCCGACGTCGCCAAGCCTATTTTCTTCTCAACGTTGATTATAATCGTGGCATATATGCCTCTGTTCGCATTTGAGCATATCGAGCGTAAAATGTTCACCCCTATGGCATATACTGTCGGGTATGCGTTGGCGGGGGCTTTGGCTGTCGCGCTGTTGCTCATTCCCGGTCTGGCTTATCTCGCTTACCGTAGTCCTCAAAAAATTAGACAAAACAAATGGCTTGAAAAGCTGACCGACCGCTATACGGCAACTGTCTCAAAATTACTTGACCGACCGCGACGTCTGATAATTCCTCTCGGCGTGATTGTAGTCGGAGCAACTGTGTTGAGCTTTACGGTAGGCAAAGACTTTTTGCCTCCGCTTGACGAGGGGTCGGTTTGGGTTCAGGTGCAGCTCCCTCCGGGAATCTCTATCGAGCGTTCGACCGAAATCGGTAATGAAATTCGCCAGCGGCTGTCAAAATTTGACGAAGTCAGCTATGTGATGACTCAGGTTGGACGTGACGATGAAGGTGCCGAGGCATTTTCGTTGAGTCACATTGAATGTGGCGTCGGACTAAAACCCTACGACACATGGGAATCGGGACGAGATAAGGCTCAACTTGTCGAGGCGTTTGACGATGAGTTGAAAAATATTCCCGGTATAACAGTCGGTTTCTCACAGCCTATCATTGATATGGTTATGGACCTGCTTGCCGGCGCACACAGCGATCTCTGTCTGAAAATTTATGGCGAAAATCTCGACTCAACCCGCCATGTTGCCGAGCGTATCGAAAAAGTGCTTGCAAAAGTACCGGGCGCTGCCGATGTGGCTGTCGATCAGGAGCCGCCGATGCCTCAGCTTCAAATCATAGTTGACCGTGACCGAATAGCCCGATATGGACTGAATGTTTCCGATGTCACCGACCTCATCGAGCTTGCTATCGGCGGTAAGGCAGTCAGTCAAATTTTTATAGGCAGTAAAAGTTATGATGTCATTTGCCGATATAATGAATCATATCGAAACACTCCTGACAAAATCGGAAGTTTGCGTTTGGCTACGCCCGACGGCAGTATGATTCCGTTGTCTCATGTGGCAGAAGTCAAGCTGACTACCGGAGCGTCAACAATTACCCGCGAGATGAACCGCCGACACCTGACAGTTCGTGTAAACTTACGAGGAACCGACCTCTCGACATTTCTTGCCCATGCCAACAAAGCTATTGATAATCAAGTCGATTTTGATCGCAATAACATCAAGCTTGAATGGGGCGGACAATTTGAAAATCAGGCACGAGCCTATTCGCGACTTGCAATTGTTGTTCCGCTTGCCCTCGCCGTGATGTTTATTCTGCTTGTTATTGCACTTGGTAAAATTCGTATGGCTGTCACTCTGTTATTAGTGATACCGCTTGCGTTGTTTGGCGGAATGTTGGCATTGAATGTCAGGGATATGACCCTCAACGTGTCATCGGCTGTCGGCTTTATCGCTCTGATTGGTGTCGCCATACAAAACGGTGTAATCATGTTGAGCCATATTAATAATCTTCGCAAAAACAGTGATGACAGCGATCTCAAACACAACGTTATCGAGGGTGCCCGTCACCGTTTTCGTCCAATATTGATGACAGCATCGGTAGCTGTTCTCGGACTTCTGCCCGCCTCGCTTTCGACCAACATCGGCAGCGATGTCCAGCGACCGCTTGCAACCGTCATTGTATATGGTCTGTTATTTGCTACCATTGTAACATTGTTTGTACTCCCGGTACTTTACTATGAGGTTGAACGTCGTTATCTCAAAAAAAACAAGAAATGAAACGCCATATTTTTATCTTAGCATCGTTTGTTACAGCTCTTTCTGCCCGTTCGGTTACTCCGTTATCGGTTGACAGTTGCCTGTCAATCGTGATGGAAAACAACATCTCCCTCGCCGCCGAAAAACTCAATCTCTCAATTGCCGAGGCTGAGTTTCGTGCATCCAAAATTTTTGAAGACCCCACTCTCGGGGTCGAGTATGCCAACAACGATGACTACCGTATGCAAATGGGGCAGGGCATAGCGGTTGAACTTGGATATACGTTCACTCCGGGACGACGCGGTGCAGCCGTCGATCTGGCTAAATCTGAGGCAGAACTGTCTTATGCGCTTTTTGAAGACTATTGCCGAAACCTACGCTTTGAGACGATGTCGGCATATTTTGAAGCCTACAAAGCTTTGCAGCTCTATAGACTCGCTCTTAGTTTCAGCGAAAGTATGGACCAGATTGCTCGTGGCGACTCATTGGGATTTGCAATCGGCGAAATTCGTGAAGTTGATGCTATGTCAACACGCATCGAGGCTCGATTGGCTCGTTCTGAAGCATGCCAGGCACTTTCCGATTACCACGACTCAATGCTCAATCTCGCAGTTTTGATGGGTAATCCGCGACTTGCCGATGAATTTGAGCCGGTATCTGATGCGTTACCGATGGTGTTGCCTGAAATTGACGATGAAACACTCATTGATGAAGCACTCAAGCGTCGTTCCGATTTGCGTGCTGCAATGAAAAATGTTGATGTGGCGGCTAAAGCTCTCACCGTTACCCGGCGTGAACGAAACATGGAGTTTGAAGTCGCTCTCGGCTACAACTATAATACCGAGGTGAAAAACGAGCTTGCACCCGCTCCGCGTTTTTCGGGAATGTCGGTCGGTGTTACAATACCGTTGAAATTTTCAAACCATAACAAAGGTGCGGTTAATGCGGCAAAATTCCGACAGCAGCAGGCTGAACAGCAATATGCTCAGGCTCGTATCGAGATTGAGAGTGACGTACTCTCGTCACTTCGCAATTTCCGTACGACCCTCGCTCAACTTCAATCGCTCGATGCCGAGACGCTCATAGAGTCAGAAAAGATCTATAACAGCTATCTCGACGCCTATACCCACGGCGATGTAAGCCTTGTCGAGCTTCTTGAAGTGCGTGGGAACTACGAGGAAATCCAAAAACTTCACGTCGAAACCCTCTGCGCCACCTCAACAGCCTTTGCCCGCCTAATGGCAGCCATAGGAATGTAAAAATAACTCATACCGAGAAAAAGAAGCAGCGTCGTAAACCTTAATTACGACACTGCTTCTTTCAAATTATTATATATTTCTTAGATAAAAACTTTCAAGCCTGCCAGCAGCGCGCCTTGACGTCCAAGTCCACCTTCGGCAAAGATGCCAATCCATTTGATTGGTCGATATTCTACACCAACAAAAGAGACTTGCCAAGCTAAACGTTTGCAGGCTTCTGGTTTCCCGTCGGGCCATTCAAGATTGTAATCCCATTCCAATAGTTTTTCACTAAAAGAAGGCTTACTAAAAAAGATAGCACCAATACCGGCTCTCGAATAGAGATTTATTTTCCAGAATTTAAGCCAGTCATATTTTACATTAAACATTATAGCGTTTGAGCTTTGTGCAACATAATCCATTACGGGACTACCATAGTAGTGCATTTTAATTTTATCTTTTGATACACCGGTCCATGATAACCCCACAGATAGATTTTTAATGATTCTTACATTTACTCCAAGTGTAAGAGCACCATTATTATTGCCGTGAGAGTCTGAAACCATAGGAGCATTAATGGCTTCGTTAAAAGGCGGTGTAATACCAGGTAATTTTGCAACTAATGAGCCGTAAGAATAACCACCAAAAACTTCAATACGCTGAGCTGAAGAACAAAAACAAATATTAATTATAGCTATTAATGTAACAAGATATTTTTTCATAAGATGATTGGTGTTGGGTATGAAGGATTTAATTATAAATTTATTTCACAAAGATAGTTATAGAACTTTATAAAACAAAATATCATACAAATTTTATTGTGTTGAGATTTATAGCGCGAGAATCGGATTTTCTTCGCCGGGGAAGAAGTAACGAATTTTTTTTGATTTACCGATTGCTCCAAATATGCCTACGCCTCCTTTAATATTTGATGGAATCGTAATAGGTTGGCTAAAATATGAGTCCTCTTTTACTCTAATATGGTAAACGGCTGAGAGATATTCCATTAATTCTCGTGTAATCGGTTGTAATTCGATTTCAAAATAACGTCCATAATTTACTCCATCGCTTCGCGAGGTCGCTATTCGTGAACTGACATCAAGAACATATTGATTGTCAAAAAAACTTTTATCGGTGAATACATCAGTTTGGTATGCTTGCCATGGACCGAAATTCTTTTCAATATTTGAGTCATAAAGAAGCGGGTCATTACAAGTGAAAGCGTCTATTGGACTGATAAACGATAGTCCAACTTTTGTTTCGTCATTTTCATATCGATTGCCTTGAATGTCATGTAGATATTTATCATAATCAGCTATATATTCAACACTCGTGACTTTTAATCGATAGAAGTTAAGCCCGGATGAAGATTTTAGTTTCAGCTTGAAAATCATTACTGAATCAACATTTCTTTCGTTGAAACCATCGTAAGAGGTGCATTTACTGTAGATTTTTTCAGTACTTAATATTTCAATATCAAAATCTTTATCAGGAATTGTCACTTCTGAATAGGTTGTAAACTCGCGATATGTTCCGTCATTCTGTTCAATTGAGCTAACGGCAGTAAGATGGATATTATCGCCGGGTTGAATGATATAATCAACACATTCATAATTTAGAGTTGAGTCATTATACACTAAACTAAAAGTCTGATTATTAATTAATGCCGTTACTTTGGCATCAGTAATTAAATTTCCATCATAATATTTTTCCTGTTGTTTAATATCAGCCTGTTGGTTCCTTTGATCAAACTTCAGAACACGCCACATCAGGTATGGGTCATCATATTTGTCAAATACAGCTTTATTTGGATCTTGAGTACGAGAGACTCGGGCACTCAGTTTCTCACCGGCAACTGCAAGTGCGGTTAAAGTAATTGAGCTGTCGTCAGAGTCGGCTCGTGGAGCAGCCATTTCGACCTCACAAGCCGATAGAAGAACGAGTGGCAAGGCTAATAAAGAATATATAATTTTTTTCATCGTTTTAAAAAGAGTAGGTGTAACTTATGGTTGGCATAATAGGGAAATTACAAACGCCTTTAATTATGACATTCCCTTTTTGATCACTGCCGATAAAAGCGTCTGAAACATTCTTTCGATTCAAAAGATTTGTCGCACCGACAGCAATGGTACTTTGCCCTATAAGATGTTTTACAGTCATCGAGACTGTAATATCAAGCCTTATTTCGTCAGGCAACTTCAGGTTGTTCTTTTTTGAATATCCTTCTTCACGCAAGAAAACATCAAATGCTTCGGCCGGTAATGTAATTGTATTACTATCACTCCACTGATCGTTCATATAAATATCATAAAAAGAAGAGAAAGACAAACTTTTGAATGTATGATCGGCAAATTCAAGAAATCCTGTATATGAAAGATAATCGGGTACAGTATAATATTGCCCGGTTACATAGGTGAAAGCGCCTGCGATATCAAGGTGATTGCCGGGGAAACGATTGAAATTAATGCGGTGATTAACATTTATTGCCAGGTTATTTCTCCGGTCAGCGGGAGAGTAGAATTCTTTTCCGCTGTTTATTGTTTCACCAGGGCGATCAAATTTACTGAGTGCCTTTGACCATGTATAAGAAATCCATCCCGTTGTATTTCCAATCATACGTTGCAACATAAATTCAACGCCGTATGATTTGCCTTTCCCAAATGTAATCATCTGTTGCCAATCGGTGGCTACAGATGAAAAATCAGTGCCGTCACGATAATCCATCACGTTGTTTAGAGTTTTATAATACCCCTCAATCGATGCTTCTAATCCCCATGGGAGCTGACTGTTTAAAGAAACCGAATAGGTCATTGACTTCATTGGTGGTATTGAATCATTCACATTTACCCAAATGTCAGATGGTGCGATCAGATTCGTAGAACTTAAAATACGTTCACCTTGTGATATTCGGCTTACCGAGGCTTTAATCGAACTACTTTTACCAAGCATTACCGATGCCGAAAATCGGGGCTCAAAAGATAAATATGTCTTATTTTTAACCGTATAGGATGCTAATCGGGCTCCTATTATAGCCTCAAAAGGTCCGTACTTCATATTATCTCCTATGTAAATATTCCCGTTAAACATCTCACTTCGTTTACCAACTATCGAGTCGGTCAAAGTGTGAGTATGTGTATAAAAATCTTCCGGTCGCAATGCACCTGATTGTGAATAACTCCAGTATTGAGTATGGTCTCGTTCTGATATTATGTGACGTCGAGGGTCGGTACTGACATACCTACCGTCTATTCCGACGTTAAAAATATTTGCTGACCCAAGCGGAAGTTGATAATCGGTTTTAAAATTCAGGCTGTTAATTTTAGAATATTGAGTCAGTGTGGATAGCTCGCTTGACGAGTAAGGAATACTGTCAGGTTTTCCATCCCTTTGGACGGTTCGTATTCTTTCTTGACGACCTTTTAATTTACGTTCATAGTTATACCGGCTGTAACCCAATGTTGAATGAAGCCTGTGGTGTTCACCAAACCTATGATACCAGTTTAAAGCTCCCAGCATATTTGACCAGTTTGTTGACATTGATTCTGTGCCGGAAAGATGTGAGTCTATTATCGTACCGACAATTTTATTATCCTCATATAAATAACTTTTAATAATTGCGGGTGTATTTTCAGTGACATCTGTTTTTTGATTATCACGGTCAGTGATAAAAAGAAGAGTCATTTTATCTTTTGTCGAGAAACGGTGAGCCAGTTTTAGGTTTACGTCCCAGAACTCCATGCCGGTGTAGGGCGATTGTATCCCAATCTTTTTATAGTGTTTCTC
>CAMWIM010000080.1 GCA_947174335.1 uncultured Porphyromonadaceae bacterium
ATTATTTTGAAGTAAAGAATTTGGTTATGGCAGACAAAGAAACAGAATTTGGACTTAAAATATACACTAAAGGTGATATGATTTTTTGTCTTATTCGAATAATGTTCGGTTTGTACTTTTGTCAATTAAATCATCTGATTATTCCCTGTATTTTACTTTCTGTGTTATTCTTTTGTAAAGTTGTATCATTAGTCTACATCGTGATATTTGACAAATTAGTATCAAAATGTTTAAGAAATATAGCCAAGCATTCCTATATTTTAGAGAGAATAGATTCAATAAATAAACGGATTGCGTTTATAACTGTTGTTTTGCCTCATCTGATTCAAATTTTTCTATGTTATTATATATCACTATTTATGGGAATATCGATAGTTGGGACTGAGTATAAATTATTATTATGGATTATCGTAATTCCGGTTATACTTATTAATACAATATTCTTTGTGTCAGCTCTCAGTATATTTGCTAAAGAAGGCTTTACTCATTCAATGAGTAAATGTATAACTATTGACACTACCAAAAGTTATTGGGGCGAAGGAATTGTTATTATATTCTGGTCGGTATTGTATTTTTTTATAGCTGTTTATTTAAGTTATAATATTGGCTTAGATTATATTCAAAATACTTTTGACTATGTTTCATTATGTGCAATGTTATTTTTTATTTGCTCAATAGTTCAAACAATTAAATGCCTTAATATTCCGGATGTTTTCACACAAACAGTCGGAAATGTCAGATTTTACAACTGTATAACTTTTATTGAAGCTTTAAGTAAAATACGTTGTATGTATCTAAAATCCCAATCATTGAAAATTGGATTATTCGGTTTCTTTATTTCAATTTCGATTTTCGGTGTAGGATATATTGCAATTTTAATAAATGGTATCGAACCAATTTCATTAGATTTTATGATATCCGTAATTTGTGCAGAGATAATAAGTTTGACTTCCGCACTATTCATTTTGAGGAGAATGTGTATTGTACCATTATTTAAAGGTTTATTTGATGAAATTGACGAAACAATTTATTATTATGAATATATTGATATAACAGATTCTTTTCCTTATAAATATTTAAGATAATTAATTTTTTGTTGCTTAATTTGTCAGTTTATTATTGATAATGATATAATTAGGATTATTATTCCTCGATTCGTTCGTCGTAGGTGTCGATGATGCGTTGTAATTCCGACTCGGAAGGTAACATTTCGTTTGCTTTCTTAGTCATGCCAAGCTTATATTCGGCAACACCAAGCGGCTGATTCATTCCACGGAATGACCACTCTACAACCGTATTGTCTTTCGACTTACATATCAGCAGTCCAATAGTAGGATTATCGTCATCCTGCTTCAACAGTTCATCAACGGCAGATACATAGAAATTCAATTTGCCGGCATATTCGGGAATGAACGGTGTAACTTTCAGTTCGACAACGATATATAGTTTAAGACGAGTATGATAGAATACCATATCAGGGATAAATGTCTGCCCACCGGGCATCTTCAATTCCATCTGACGACCAACGTAGGCAAAGCCTTGACCGAGTTCGAGTAGGAAACGAGTAATATTACTTGCCAACTCATCTTCAAATTGCTTTTCGTTGACAATTTTCTTATCTATGAAACCGAAATCGTATGGACTTTTCAGTATATCCTTAGCTAATCCACTGTAAGGTGCGGGTAACTTATCATCGAAGTTTGTGATAGCCTTACCGTGCTTACCATAGAGGTCATCGTCAATTTCTGCATTTAGTTCAGGACGACTCCAACTGTTTTTGATAGTTTCTTCAATATAGAACAAGGCTTCTTCGACCGACTTACTTTTTGTAAATATATCAATGTGCTGTCCCCAAGGAATTAAACCAAAATCAGCCGGCATTTCAAAATCTTCACCAACTTGGTGAAGATTTGAGTTCTTGTCCTCATTGAAATCTTCAACGACTCGTTGAAGATTTGTATTCGCTTGATTATAAAAAGTATACCAACGATAAGCATAACGGATGTTTGCAGCCGAAAAGCCGGTTTGTCCGGGGAACTCCGTCTTTAAGTCAAGGCTCAGACAATCAAAAAATGCGCTACCATACTTTGCATTTTCATATAGGCGAGCTACATCGCGGCCCATTTCCCAATAAAATTCAAGCATGGTCGTATTGACCTTGACCGCAGCCTTAATCTGCGACTTACGGAAACGATCTTTGAGAGCACCAAGCAACTGAGAGTACTCCTTACCGGTCACAATACTGTCGCGCTTTACAAACGCCGGTTTGTTATCTTCTTTATTAGCCATAATTGTTTCGTTAAATCCGTCTTATACTTATCACGAACTTGATGTTATATGCAAAAATACGAAGAAATTTTGATATAGTTGTTGTGATGCGTGGTTAAATTAGGCAATTAATCTGATTGGATGCTTAATCGGTTGATTTAACGTGCGTTGAGTGTTTTATTTGCTAATACTGCTAATTTTTTGGAAAAGTAAATGGAATTTCTAACTGACGAAATTTAAGATGTTTGTTAACAATGTTCATAAATTTAACGAAATAAATTACTCGATTTTAACTATGATTTGCTACCTTTGTGCGTCAAAATAATTGCAATTTGTCAAGTAATTTATCACATGAATTCGGCTAAAAATAAAATCGAGAGATTGGGTGAGAATGTTCGACTTAG
Organism: uncultured Porphyromonadaceae bacterium; assembly: GCA_947174335.1. Taxonomy (GTDB): domain Bacteria; phylum Bacteroidota; class Bacteroidia; order Bacteroidales; family Muribaculaceae; genus CAJUPY01. The sequence continues at coordinate 2,673 of CAMWIM010000080.1, forward strand.
AGCGTTTGCCGGCTTGATTTTCTTTGTCGCTGTTTTCTGTGCGTCGGCTCAGCGACTGCCGATTATACCTGAGAGTTATGAGGATTTGATGGCAGACCCGATTGCCGGGATTCTTGAGACGCCATCTAATATTAGGGCATTGACAAGTTTTGATGTCGCTACCGGGCAATATGTGATAACAATGTATATAGGGGAACAGCCGATTGGCGTTCCCTTTCGTTTGACTTCTGCTCAATATAACGCATGGCAAAACCGGTTGGCGATGCAACGCAATTTGAGACGGATATCGATGCATAATTTTCGTGACACAACTCGGTCGCCTCTCGATTTTTTAAATTTTGATTATCGTGTCAAACCGCTGGAACGTGTGTTTGGGAAAGGTGGAGTCAAGCTGTCGGCACGAGGCAATGTCGCATTGAAAACGGGCGTGACGACAACGAAAATCGACAATCCGGCATTGGCTCTCAAATCACGCCGCAAGTCTTACTTTGATTTTGATCCTCGTATTCAGGCAAACGTCACAGCATCGGTCGGAAGCAAGCTGAAATTTGGCTTGAACTATAATACAGACGCTGCTTTTGACTTCGACTCCAAGAACATCAGGCTTGCTTTTGAGGGCGATGAAGATGATATTGTCAAGTCAATTGAGGCGGGTAATGTGAGTTTGTCAACCGGGTCGTCATTGATTAAGGGGTCAACCTCATTGTTTGGCGTTAAAACAAAGTTGCAATTTGGACGACTGACCGCAATGGCATTGATCGCTCAGCAAAATTCAGTCGCACGTTCGGCGAGCAGTCGTGGCGGTGTGCAAACGGTTCCGTTTATAATTCAGGCAGATAATTATGACGAGAATGCCAATTTTTTTCTTGCACATTATTTCAGGGACAACTACGACCAATTTGCTTCAAGGTTACCGTATGTCTCTTCGGGCATTCAGATAAAGCGGATTGAAGTTTGGGTAACAAATCGATCGACAAATTACAATAATAGCCGTAATCTCGTTGCTTTTTCAGACATAGGCGAACAGAAAAATACGATTGGACCGTGGACCGTTAATCAAAACTTTCCCAATCCCGACAACCGCTCAAATAACCTGATTCAGGTTATAAATGCCGACTATCCAGAAGCAAGAAATATAAATAGCGTGACTCAGGCTCTTGCACCGCTGAGTGCTGAAGGCGTGACCGGTGGACGTGATTATGAAAAAATTGAGAGTGCGCGGTTGCTCGACCCATCGGAATATTATTTTAACCCGACGCTCGGCTATATATCGCTAAACTCGCCGTTGTCAGCCGATATGGCTCTCGGAGTCGCATTTGAATACACTCTCAACGGTCAAAATTATCAAGTAGGAGAGTTCTCGACCGATGTTCAGGATACCGAAAAATCTTTATTTGTCAAGATGCTGAGACCAACATCTTTGAGTCCGCATATATCAACTTGGAGGTTGATGATGAAAAATGTCTATTCGCTTGGAGGAGCAGGAATTGATAAAAATGCCTTTAAACTTGATATAAAATACCTTAGCGACTCATCGGGGACATTTATACCATACATCCCAATCCCCGGATTAAGTCAAAAAACATTGTTAGATTTAATGAATCTCGACCGTCTCGATCAAAATAACGAAGTGAATCAGGACGGTTTTTTTGATTTTATAGAGGGATATACCGTGTTAAGCGAGCAAGGCAAAATTGTATTTCCGGTGGTCGAACCGTTCGGTTCTCACCTCGTTGATAAGATTGGTAATGAGAATGTTGCAAACCGTTATGTTTATCGTCAATTGTATGATTCAACCCTCGTTGTCGCACGCCAATATGCCGAGCAAAACCGGTTTGTCCTTTCGGGCGAATATTCTGCATCGACCGGAACGACAATAAGGCTGAATGCGAGCAATATTCCGCGAGGGTCGGTCGTCGTGACTGCCGGAGGCGTTAAATTGACCGAAAACAGTGATTATATCGTTGACTATGCGCTTGGAACAGTGACAATTATAAACAAGGGAATCGCTGACTCGGGGCAAGAAATAAATGTGACACTGGAAGATCGCTCGGTGCTTACAACTCGGCGTAAAACGCTGGCTGCTATCGATTTGCAATATCAATTGTCGCGCGGATTAAATATTGGTGGAACGCTTGTCCACTTCTCTGAAAATTCGTTTAACGATAAGGTGTATATCGGTAATGAGTTGATTAATAACACAATGGCAGGATTAAACATAGCATATAATACCCGATTGCCTTGGCTTGACAAAGCCTTGAATGCTATCCCGACCGTGAATGCATCAGTGCCGTCAATGCTGAATTTTAAGGCTGAATACGCTCGGCTGATACCATCCACTCAGAAATCAGGGTCGCTAAAAGGCTCATCATATATTGATGATTTTGAGTCGGTACAAAGTGGAATCGATTTAAGGTCGCCCCATTTGTGGTCATTGGCGTCCACGCCCTACGATGATAGCCGCAATGCTCTTTTCCCTGAAGCAGCATTGAGTGATAATCCCGATTATGGCAAAAATCGTGCGTTACTGAACTGGTATTACATCGACCGACTGTTTACCTATCGTAATTCGCCGGCTTGTCCGGCATATCTTCGGAGCGACGTAGTTCAGCAGTCTAATCCATACGTTCGAGAGGTGACTACCCGTGAAATTTTTTCCGGACGTGATATTGCTTATGGCGAGTCCTCGACAATCCAGACCTTGAATCTGTCGTTTTATCCGACCGAGCGAGGTCCTTATAATGTTGACGATACAAATATTGATGTCGAGGGAAATCTGCTCAATCCCGAACGGCGTTGGGGCGGAATCATGACAAGAATGGATGTAGCCGATTTTCGTCAGGCAAATGTCGAGTATATCCAATTTTGGCTGTTAAATCCCTTTCTTGATTCTGACAATGACAATCGGTCGGGTGGTGATTTATATTTCAATCTTGGCGACATCAGCGAGGATATTTTAAAAGATGGAATGAAAAGCTATGAGAACGGTATTCCATACAACGGTGACGATCAATTCTTGGCTACAACGTCGTGGGGACGTGCATCCCGCCAAAATTCGCTGACTTATGCCTTTGACAACGAAACGAGTTCACGGTTAAGACAGGATGTCGGACTTGACGGCTTAACCAACAGTGAAGAGTTCAGCTTTTCGACCTATCAGGATTATCTCAGCCGGTTCCGTTCAAAAGTATCGCCCGAAGCAATAGTCCGCATGGAATCTGATAAGTTTTCGCCGTTAAACGACCCCGCTGGTGACAACTATCACTTTTATCTTGGCGACGATTATGACCGGGAGAAAGTCGGAATTTTAGACCGTTACAAGCGTTACAACGGCGTTGAGGGAAATTCGCTGTCGCCCGACGATGCAAACGAACCACGTTATCAATCTTCAAAAAACAGCCCCGATGTTGAGGATATTAACTTAGATAATACGCTTAACGAGTATGAACGATATTATCAGTATCACATATCTGTCAGACCTGAGGATTTGGTCGTCGGCAAAAACTATATCACCGACAGGCAAACGTCGGTTGTCGCCACTCGTTCGGGAGAACCGCTTGAGGTTGAATGGTTTCAGTTTAAAATTCCGTTGAGCGACTATGAAAAAGTTGTCGGCTCGATCTCCGATTTTTCATCAATCAGATTTGCCCGTATTTTTTTGACCGGATTCAGTCGGGTAACCCATTTGCGTTTTGCAACCCTTGAGTTGGTGAGAGGGCAGTGGCGTACCTACGATTACAACATTGATAATAAAGGTGATATCCCGGCTGAGGGAGAACTTGATGTATCGACCGTTAATATTGAGGAAAATTCGGACCGCGAACCGGTCAACTATGTTTTACCACCCGGAGTGAACCGTATGGTTGACAACGGTCAATCTCAGGCTGTGTATTTGAATGAGCAGTCAATGTCGATGAAAGTTACAGGACTACCGGCAAACAATGCTCGTGGTGTCTATAAAACAATGTCGCTTGATTTGCGTAACTATAAGACATTACAGATGTTTACCCATTGCGAAAGTCTGATTGACAATGTTACCGATTTGACCGATGGTCAGCTGTCGGTATTTATCAGACTTGGGTCAGATTTACGGCAGAATTATTATGAATACGAAGTGCCTTTGACGCTCACTCCGCCCGGCCATTATAATGGGGAGATTCTTGCTGACAGATATGCCGTATGGTGCGAGAAAAATTTTATAGATGTCGCTTTAAACGATTTTGTGAAAATAAAGGAGGCTCGAAACAGGCTGACTTCAAACGGCGCGACCAACTTGTCATTTATGAAGCCCTACAGCGAGCCTGCGCCTGACAATAAGAATAACCGGATAACGGTTATCGGTAATCCAACGCTCGGCGACGTGCGTGTGATGATGATTGGGGTGCGCAACAACACCGATATGACAAAGGATGGCATAGTATGGGTTAACGAACTGCGTGTAACCGGTTATGATGCCAACGGAGGTTGGGCTGGTACAGCCGATGTGAATTTAGCGGTTAGTGACATAGCGAGTTTCAATTTTGCCGGACGAATGGAATCGGCAGGATTTTGTGACGTTGATATGCCGCTTTCCAACCGTCGTATTGAAGATTACGGTTTTTACAACTTTGCGATGAAACTCGACATCGGACGATTTCTCCCTCAATCACTCAAACTTCAGGCTCCAATCTACTATTCGATGACAAAAGAACGTACTACGCCTCAATATAATCCGTTAGACACTGACGTAAAGCTGAAAGATGCGCTCGATATGGCACCCGACAAGGCAATGCGCGACTCCATCAAAAATTTTGCAGTGGAAAATGTCGATGCTCAAAATTTTAGTGTGTCGGGCTTCCGGTTTAATCGTACGAGTAAACGTCCAAAACCGTGGGATCCGTCAAATTTCACAGCAAATGTATCATTCAACAAGCAGTCTCGTCACAATCCGACAACTGAATATGAAAACGTGAATGAATATCGCGGAGGACTTGTATATCAATATAATTCAGGATTCGCTCCCGTTCATCCTTTTGCAAAAATTACTCGGAATAATTTCTTAAAAGACTGGATGATAAACTATTTCCCGACTTCGATTGGGCTAAGAACTGATATCTCGCGATATTATTACGAACAACAGGTGAGATCAACCGAGGGAATGGGCTTGAAATTGCCCGTGTCGGTTAATAAGAACTTCCTGTGGAATAGACAGCTGTCGTTGACTTGGGATATAACACGCTCATTATCAGTTTCGTTTATGTCGGCGACTACTGCGCGAATTGATGAAACTCCGGGTGCAGTCAACCAAAAACTATTTCCCGACCAATATAAGCAGTGGAAAGATACTGTCGTAAAAAGTTTGCTTTCGATGGGTACGCCGTTGGGGTATAATCAGGTCGTCACAGCGTCATATCGTTTGCCGTTCTCCCAAATCAAGGCGTTGAATTTTATAACAGCCGGAGTGACCTATAATGCCACTTACCGATGGGCACGCGGAGCTAATTTGCGTGATGTTGAAATCGGTAATAATATCTTCAATCAAGCCATTTTGAGTGTTGACGGTCGTGTCTCGTTTGAAGAATTATATAACAAATCGGCATTGCTTAAAACGGTTTCACGACGTTTCGGCTCGAACTCACGTCGGGCGATGCGACAGCCGGTGCGTTCCTATCGCCGTGCCATAAGATTACAGCCCGATACAAGCGTGACGGTTGTTCATAATCTCCGCACTCGAAACGTTATATTAAAGGCGTTTGACCGCAACGGACATCAAATTGCACTTCAATCGTCGCTTGACGGACTCAATAAATTGGTAATCAATACGCGAGCCGATTCGGTTGTCAATATTGAGATTACACCCATCGAAGATAATCAATTTTCGTTGAAAAACAATGTCAGGGATTATGCTCTGCGATTGCTTATGTCGCCGCGTCACGCAACCGTTAGATGGCGTCGAATGTCGGGATTGTCATTGCCATTGTTCCGCAATGAGATAGGCAATATATTCGGTCAATCACAGCGTTACGGAGCTATGTCGCCCGGTCTTGGTTTCGCTTTCGGTTTTATTTCAGAAGATTATGTCGCGCAAGCCAAACGACGTGGGTGGCTTGTTACTGATAACGGAATGTCAACGCCCGCCATCTGGTCCACCACTGACGAACTGAATCTTGAACTGAACCTTGAACCGATAAGAGGTCTCAGAGTACGCCTGATTATGAACCGCACCGATAATCGCAACAGCAGTATTCAATTTACTTCTGACAATTTTCAGCCGTTAAGATCGGGCGCTTTTACAATGACATCGTCGGCAATAGCGACTTCGTTAGCTACATCTTCATTCAAAAACGGATATAAAAGCAGCTCGTTTGAAAAAATGTTATCAAATATTGACGAGATTGAGCATCGACAGTTGCAACGATACCATGGTTTGCGTTACCCATCAGCCGGATTTTTAGACGATAATCCCGTGTCAGGTAAGCTATTTACAACAGAAGTTTCAGACTTCAATAAAAATTCCTCTGATATTCTCATACCCGCATTTGTCTCGGCTTATACCGGAATTGATGTAGCAAAAGTCACTTTAAATCCTTTCCCTAAATTCAATACCGTAATTCCTAACTGGTCAATCGCTTATGATGGATTAAGCTTTGTCGAGCCTATTCGTCGGTTGTTCAAGTCGGTAATCTTGAACCATGCCTATCAATGCACATATTCTGTCGGTTCATATTCCTCTTTCCCTCAATGGGTTGAGGCCGGTAATAATATCGGATTTATACCGTCATCCGATGGCGTTACGCCAATTCCGTCGTCACCCTACAACATAATGTCGGTGGCAATCAGCGAGCGATTTGCTCCACTTATCGGACTGAAGGTCGTGATGCACAACAACTTGTCGTTCAATGCCGAATATCGCGACCGACGAACATTAACCCTAAACACCGCCGCGTCTCAAGTCGTCGAGGCAAACCAACGAGGCCTTTCATTTGGCGTGGGATATAAGATTGTCGGACTCAACTTGTTTTATCGTCACAGAAAACGCCAATCTTCATTCTCAAATGACCTGACCGTCA
>CAMWIM010000081.1 GCA_947174335.1 uncultured Porphyromonadaceae bacterium
TGGTTAGATGCAAATTTAACTGCCATACCGACATATACCATCGCTAAAAGTGTTCCGACTCCGACAACATTCCATTTCCATTCTCCAAAGAAAATGTAGCATGATGTAACGGCGAGAACAACAAGAGTGATGTCGATAAATATTTTGACACGTGCAAACGGACGACCGGTAACACGGCTGATTGCGATTGGTAAACCCTCGCCGGGCATTGTGATTGAGCCACATCTGACTTCAAAAGCGATACCGATTGCCATTACGGTACAACCGGCAAGCTGGGTGATGATTTTGTGAGTGAGATTTGTAGGTATAATATTGGCTGTCAAAGCCATATTCATATCAATTAATGCTCCGAATACTATACCGATTAAAAGTTGGAGCAACTGAATCGGTTGAAATTTACATCGAAGCACAATTATTTGTCCGACAACGAGTAGAACATTCAGGATATTGGTGTAAGTACCGAGCGACAATGCCGGCACCATATTTTCTTGTCCGGCAATTGTAAAAGCCAGCGGGCACGATGATATTACACTGCTACCTAAGTCTGACCTCACGCATAGAGCCACTCCTAATGTCATGATGGTCAATGAAATCAGCAACATAAAGTGTTGCCAAACAAATGAGATGAATCGTTCTTTAGATAATGAATGTTTATTTTGGGTCATATATTTGTAAAAAAACTGAGAGAGTCTGTTATTTCCCTCTCTTAAGCAAATTACGTCTCAAAAGCCATATTACGAACAAAGTAACTGCTATTGTCCCGAAATAAAATTGGGGAGAATATTCGCCCGATTGGAAACGTGGAAATCCGATTCCTGCCATTACGGCAAGATAAACGACAAGAATTAAGGGAATTAGAGTTGACTTCTTCATAAACGGCTTTAGTTTTCTGATGAACTTATCTCAGGTTCAGGAGCAATATATTGAGATGTTTTGGGGTCAAAATGGCCTTCTTTCAGGTAATTATAAATTTTTAGACAAGCCCATGCATCCAATGCCGCATAAGCCTGCTGTGCCTCTGTCAAAACATCTGCTTCCCAGTTGGTCAGACGCTGAGTCTTGGATATTCGCTCATTAAATATGATTGCAAAAATCTTTTGAAGGCTGTTGTCGGCAATTTCAAAATCCTTCACATGAGACTGCAGTTCGATAAAACCTGCCGGTTCGATTTGCCCGAGCCGGTTCAATGCATGAAAATCATCTTTGATTGACAGTCCGACTTTTATTATAGACTCATTACTTAAGAAGTCTTTCAGTTCATCAAACAAGCCGAGATGATTAAGTCTGAAAAGAAAACATTCATCGGCTGTTGACAGTTGTAACAGTGCGACCTTGTGAACTTGTCCCTTTTTAAATGACGGACGGGTCTCGGTATCAAAACCGACTATCGTTTGTTTGTTGAGATATATCATGGCGGCTCGTGCATCACTCATAGTGTTGATTAATATTGCACGTCCGGCGTATGATCTTACAGGCAGTTGGGCTATTTGGTCTTTAGTAATACTTAGCATTTCTATGCTTTTACAATATTAGTTGTTATAAACGGGGACAAACAATAGTTCTGTCGCCGGATAATGTTTGGCAAGATACCTTTTTATGAATCCTTGGGTATCTTCTGCTATAATTTTATCATTATCAAGATGTTGACTATATAAAACGTATGGAACGGCAATTTTGCGGGCTGCGAGTGCTTCAAGCGAAAGTATCGTGTGATTGATTGACCCCAATTTACCGTTGGTTACAAGTGCGACAGGTAGTTTTCGGCTTGCAACATAGTCAATTGTAAAAAAATCATCGGTAATGGGTACCATCAATCCGCCCGCACCTTCAATCAACACAATGTCATAGCGTTGGGAAAGGATTTCAGTTGATCGTTCAATGAGATTGACGTCTATTTCTTTACCGTCAATACGGGCAGCCAGCTGAGCCGATGCCGGATAGGTGAAGATAATCGGTGCAGTCACTTTGTCATTATCTTCGGGCAACATTTCAATGCCCATTAAACGACGGTGTGCGACAATATCTTCCGACTCGTCAGTGTTACCTGTTTGAATAAACTTTTGAGTGATAACACTTTTGCCCTCGTCCATAAATTTACGGGCAAGCCAGGCGGTAGCGTATGTTTTACCGGCATCTGTATCAATGCCGCTTATAAATATCTTGTTCATTGTTTTATAATAGTCAAATATAATGGACGATAGGTGAGATGGGGATTAGCCTCAAAATATGAAAGTATTCGTCGCGTTTGTCCCGGCAGAGTAGGCGAGCCCACCGCATTTACTCCGGTTTCTTTTATGTGGCTCAACAACTGACGGCTGTTGGCAAATTCAATTTTAAACTCATCGGTTATCAAGTCAACGATTGTCAATCCTTCGGGTACAATTGATTTTAGATAATCAGAAGTCGGGTAGATTAACGACCTCTCAGATGCCTCTTTTAGTTCGGCAAACGTTCCTTCGGCGAATGTAGCAACAGCCCCTACACCTCCTGATTTCAAAATACGTTTTACATTCTTGAAAAATCGAGGTAAGTCGTTAAACCATTGTATAGTTGAAGCTGATACGATTGCATCAAACGAATTATCTTCCAACGAATCGAGGTAATGCTCGGCATCATCACAAACCAGTTTACCGGGATATTTAAATCCTTTTTTATCGTGAACATCAGCCAATGTTGTAGTTTCAATTAAATCAACCGCAACCGACTGATTATTAATATTGTTGGTTATGTATCCTCGAGTAAGAAATCCGGTACCGATTCCGAGTTCAAGCACTTTTTGGCCGGATATATCTTGTAATGCGCTCCAAAGTTCGTTAAGTCTGACGGCAATGGCACGTTGAATTGATGCGTGAGACTCGTAAAACTCGACATTCTCAGAGAATCGTTTGGCTACTAACTGTTTATCAATTATATCATTCTCGATAATCTTGTCAAACGGAACGTAGTGGCGACCGTCCTTAATCATCTCAACACGAGTTTTACCATTCCACGCATTAATCTGATTTTTAGGAGGGAAAATGGCATCACATTCTGATATATAAGCCTTTTTCCAAGCCGTGTTACTCAAATTATTATCAATATTGCTGAATAATTTTAGCTCATCCTTTAAATCATCAAGCAAACGATGGGGGAGAGGCACATCCACAAGACCGGTTGATTGATAGAATTTTGCCAGATTTACGTCAGATAACATTCTGAGCGTCAGGTTTTGATACCTTTCGGGGATACCTGTCTCATTGTTTACCGGAGTAGGCGTACCGTTAATGGCAATTCGGCAAACAACCTTCGGATTATCGGCTATTCGGTCGGCAATCGCAACACCGTATGACCACGCAATTACCGATACTTCCTGATAGTTGGCAATCAATTTCTCAAAAACCGAACGTGCATCTTCGATTGATTCATAATGATAACCGACCACAATATCAAAGCCCGACTTCTTCAACCCTGATTCCTCAAATGGAACAGGATCCATAGCCCAGCCAAGAAATATAAAAATCAAATGACGGTTATTCGGATTATGACTTATCAATCGGTAATGCATTTCAGTGCTTTTGATAATTTTAAAATGTCATCGGGTTGCATTGATGCCGACAGACTGATTCGTAATCGTTCTGTTCCTGCCGGAACGGTTGGAGTTCTGATTGGCAGAACTAACAAGCCATCTTCGCGCAGTTTTTTTGAAGCCTCGACGGTTTTTTGCGCGTCTCCAATAATCAGAGCCCTGATGTGGCTCGGTTTATCAGGCACACTGCCTTTGAGTTGTGAAAGCGTTTTATGTAGCAAGTCAACGTGAGCATTGAGCATCAATCGTCTGTCATCAGCCGTCAGCATTTTATCCAACATAATTTTTGTCCACAAAGCCATGATTGGGGGGAGCGATGTTGAAAAAATGAGACTTCGCGACTTGTTGACAAGAAATTCCCTGATGTCAGACGATGTAATTACGCAAGCACCATACGAAGCAAGTGCTTTGCCAAACGTCATCACTATAATGTCAAATGCCTTTGGATTAACTGTATCCATCGCCATTCCGAGTCCTTTAGGTCCTTTAACGCCAAATGCGTGAGCTTCATCGACATATAATATAATCGACGGATATTTCGCTTTCAACTCGACCAACCGGTTCATATCGGGAGAGTCTCCATCCATACTATAGACGCTTTCAACAATCACGACAATACGATGACCTGTGTCATAATTCTGCTTGACCATTGTCTCAAGCATATCCAAGTCATTATGCTCAAATCTCATTAACTTGGCACGTGACAACAGCACGCCGTCGATTATGCTTGCATGCACAAGCCTGTCGGCAATAACAACAGTCGAGCGGTCGGCTATCGCTGAAATGATTCCGATATTTGCGTGGTATCCACTGTTATATAACAAAGCCCGGCGGTCATACAGCGACCCGAGTTCATTTTCCAAATCGTTATATTCGTGCTGAATACCGGCAAGCAAACGTGACGCTGACGATGTCATTGGCGCATCTTTCAATTCAGGATAAAGAGAACTCATCCTATCCATTGAAAATGAGGCAAGTCCGAGATAATCATTGGTTGAAAAATCAATAATATTTTCCAATCTGCGATCTTCTGGGATTTGTCTCAAATTGCCCGATGCCGACAAGTTTTCAAGTGTTTCACTTACATTCATCTTTTGCCGGCGAAATTATCTGTAACATTTGACGACATAAAGTTGTCAGCTGTTCATCGTTTATGATATATGGAGGCATTATATAGACATTCTTCCCGAATGGTCTGACCCAGATTCCGCTGGCGATACATTCTTTCTGAAATTCGCCTACATTAACCGGTTCTTTCATTTCGACCACGCCTATTGCACCGAGCACACGCACATCTGCAACGTTTTCAAATTTGGCTGCCGGAGCGAGTTCGTGCTTCATAACCTCACTGATATGAGAGATTACCGACTTCATATCCTGACTATTCAATAGGTCGATAGAAGCGATTCCGATTGCGCACGCCAACGGGTTGCCCATAAATGTCGGTCCGTGCATCATTACACCGGCTTCTCCATTTGAAATTGTATCGGCTACTTCACGGGTTGTTAAAACTGCACTCGATGTTAAATATCCGGCTGTCAATCCTTTGCCTATGCACATAATATCAGGTTCAACACCTGCATATTCCCACGCAAAAGGTCGCCCTGTACGCCAAAATCCGGTGGCTATCTCATCAAAAATTAAATAGATACCATATTTATCACAAATGCGACGTGCTTCCTTAAGATATTGAGGATGATAGAACCACATTCCGCCTGCACCCTGAACAATAGGTTCAAGAATCAGAGCGGCAATTTCATCATGATTTTTTTTGATACATTCCTCAAGCGGTTTGATGTCTTCAGGATTCCATTCTCCGTCAAATCGGCTTTTAGGTTGCGGAACAAAGAAACGGATGGGGAGGGCAGAGCCGAAAGCTCCATGCATTCCGGTGACAGGATCACACACGCTCATTGCATTCCATGTATCTCCGTGATACCCCGAACGAATAGTGACAAAATTACTCTTTTTGTGAGACCCGCTTTTTGAAATCGCTGCTTGTATAGCCATTTTCATTGCGACTTCAACAGCCACCGACCCCGAATCGGCATAAAATATGTTATTCATTGACGGGGGAGCCATCGCCAACAGTCTTTTGCCAAGTTCAATAGCCGGTTCATGGGTGAGTCCGCCAAACATCACATGGCTCATCTTATGTAGCTGTTTTTCAACTGCTTCGTTAATCACGGGATTGTTATATCCGTGAATTACACACCACCATGACGACATTCCGTCAATCAATCTCGTTCCGTCGCTGAGTGTGATATAAACGCCGTCGGCACGCTCTACCTTGTAAGTCGGTAAAGGATTGACGGTCGATGTATATGGATGCCAAAGATGCTCTCTGTCCCACTGGTCGTGGAGCAAATCATCTTGACCGGTTATGTTGTCTTTATTCATTGTGTCGAATCTGTTTTTTGATGTGCAAAGTTAATATTTTATCACGACATATAAAAGGTTTGAATTTACTTCTACACCCTCTTTCACATTAATTAAACTATCATTCAAGCGTCTTATTTCACTTAAAATGTATAAAAATGACCAATTTATTTGGCTGAAAGACTAAAAAAGAGTAATTTCGCAGTCAATTTGTAATCTATAAGACAATATTGAAAACCAGAGACCGTCTAATAGAAGTAGCACGTCAACTCTTTTTATTAAAAGGAATTGAGAATACGACAATCAGCGATATAGCCATTGCTTCAGAGAATGGCCGTAGAACTATTTACACCTATTTTAAAAGTAAATCTGAGATTTATAACGCTGTCGTTGAGCGCGAAAGCGAAGCTCATGTCTCGGAACTGCGCCAGATTGTCGAAGCCGACTTGCAACCCGACGAGAAACTTCGCCGCTTCCTTCACAAATCGGTCGATCTGCTGATTGAAGCGCCTCTCCATCGCGATACGTTATCGGCTTGGCTTACGCTCCCGTTTACATTTTCCCGCAATGACAAAATCAAATCGGCTGCAAGCGCAAAAGAAGCTCTTTTGCTCGACCGGATATTCCGTGAAGGACAGCTTAACGGCTGTTTTGATGCCGAGCAGTGTAAACGCGCGACAACGATTTTCCCGATGCTGATCAGTGCTTCGGCTGATGCGGTACAGAAAAACAATCGATTGACTTCTCAGGCTGACGAACTTGTCAACTTTATGGTCAACTCGGTTTTGATAAAGAAAATTTAGAATAAATAATTCATCAATTAACTAAATAAAGAAAGATTCAAACATGAAACTTCTCGAAGGAAAAACAGCTCTTATCACCGGTGCTGCCCGCGGTATCGGTAAAGCTATCGCACTTAAATTTGCGTCAGAAGGTGCAAACATCGCTTTCACTGACATCGTAATTGACGAAAACGGTAAAGCTACTGAAGCTGAAATCGCCGCTTTAGGCGTTAAAGCTAAAGGTTATGCTTCAGATGCTTCTAACTTTGAAGCTACGAAAGAAGTTATCGCTGAAATTCAAAAAGATTTTGGCCACATCGATATTCTGGTTAACAATGCAGGTATCACTAAAGATGGTCTTATGCTTCGTATGAGCGAAGAACAGTGGGATCGCGTAATCAACATCAACTTGAAAAGCGCATTCAACTTCACCCGCAACGTTCTTCCCGTAATGTTCAGCCAGCGTTCAGGCTCAATCATTAACATGGCTTCTGTTGTTGGTGTTCACGGTAATGCAGGTCAGGCTAACTACGCTGCTTCAAAAGCAGGTATGATTGCTTTGGCTAAAAGTATCGCTCAGGAAATGGGTCCCCGTGGCATCCGTGCTAACGCTATTGCTCCCGGATTTATCGAAACTGCTATGACTGCGGCTTTGTCTGACGAGATCCGTGAAGAATGGAAAAAGAAAATTCCTTTGCGCCGTGGCGGTAAACCCGAAGATATTGCTGACGTTGCAACATTCCTTGCTTCTGACCTCGCAAGCTATGTTACCGGTCAGGTTATCCAAGTTGATGGCGGTATGAATATGTAATCATCTCTATCATAAACCCATAAGCGTCGGGTAGTGGAGTAGTCCATTATTCGACGTTTATCTTTTTATTACATAAATTTTGATGCAATTCTTTTTGCAACATATCATTTTTTTTGTACTTTTGCATCGATGAATAATATTGCGCTTCATATCGAGTATCTTTTACAGAGGAACGACTGTGTCGTTGTTCCCCGTCTCGGTGCGTTTATTATTCGCCATATCGATGCTCATTATGACAGTATCAAACGCCAATTCATCCCTCCGACAGCTACCGTAATATTCAATCCCGAGCTTGACCATAACGACGGTATGCTTGCAAATTCGATTGCACGCGCCTGCTCAATTTCTTATGATGAAGCGTTGCAAGAATTGAACGAACAGGTGGCGTCACTCAAAGAGATCTTGAAAAATGAAGGTCGGGTAGAGCTCGGTTCGATCGGAACTTTCACTTTAGATGGTAAACGTCGGATATTTACTCCAAAAAATAAATACTCAGTTGTCCATAATCTGGCAGGGTTATCGCCGTTGGCTGTGACTACTGTTCAAATGAGGGCTGACGATGCAAAAGAATCGTCAAACCGATC
>CAMWIM010000082.1 GCA_947174335.1 uncultured Porphyromonadaceae bacterium
TGATCATTGTTTTTCCACACCATGCTATGATTTCAACTGAAGCTGAGGCGGTGAGTGATGCGAGTACTAACGCTGCAAGGAGAAAAAATTTCTTTTTCATAATCTTATATTTAATTGGTTAATAATTAATTTTATTGAGAGGTTTGCGCAGAACCTTTTTTTCTAAAGCTATAAAGTTCCAATAACATTGTTATCGGTATCACATATCACAAAGATAATAGTTCAAAGTATTGTTTTGCAAATTTTGAGCGTATGAAAAAGGGTATGAAAATTAATTGTACCCTTTTTCATACCCTCTCATGATTTTATATATTATTGATATATAGCTTTTTGTTACAAAAGTTTGATTATGGTGTCAGTCGCTTGAGTTCCAATCTTTTTACCAAACATTTTAAAAGACAGACTATGTCGTCGGGATATAATACTCCCTTTGCTTTTAGCGAGAAGTTTAGCAATGTCTGACGTCTGTATTCCGATTTTTATGAGGATAGTAGTCCTAAATTCCTCTTCAGTTAGTTTGCCGGCTGAAAGTTTAACAAGAGTCGGCTTAAAGGATGGAAATGTTGAATTAATTAATTCTTTTAGGTTAACCCACAGCAAATCGTTATTGTTTATTGGGTTCTCTTGTCGCAGGTGGGTTAATATCAAATGATAGATATCTGAATTAATCAAATTATCGGGTAAAGATGGTATGTTATTTTGGTTCGTTTCATATAACAATAGTATGCGTTTGCGTAGATCGTCAATGCTTTCTGATTCCATTTGGGTTCCGGTTTCAGAGTTATTATTCAGCTGTTGTTTTAATTTATTTATGGTTGAGATGTTATGTCTTAACTCTTTGTTTACATTAAAAAGCAGATGTTTGCTCTTTTTCCTTTGATGAAGTAGAAATAATACAAAAGAGATTAATGCCACAATTATAAATGAAGCACCTAAACTGATGTATTTAAAGAGTGTTTCTGAACGCTCGGCTTTAATTCTCAGCCGTTGCTGCGATTCATAGTTGTGTTGTGTAATCTGGCCGATTGCCAAACGATTTTTATTATCGTCAAAAATATGTTCGATAGTATGCCTGTACTCATCAATATATTGATTAATTTCATCTGGAGTATTATAAGCTATAATTTGGGGCGATAAAATAATTTCATATCCTGTTTTTTTATTAATACGATTATTACTGTTGACCAACTTTTTTGCATAGAAGTAGGCGCTATCATATCTCCCGGCATCATGGTAAACCTTTGCCGTCATTGCCAGCGCTGTGTTTTGACTTCCTTGCGGTATATCAGAAATTATATTTTTAATATAAAACAATGCTGAGTCTATATTGCCTAATCGACGTTTAGTTTCGGCAATATACATTCTCGATTTTGAAGAATATCCTACAGGTAATTCCGAACTGCAATCAAGAGCTTCTTTAAAGAGCTTTTCTGCGGTTGACAGGTTAGATATATTAAGATTTATATGACCCAAAAGCTGCAGGTCATAAACAAGATTGACGGTATCTTTTAATTGTTTATCAATTTCAATGACTTGTTCAAGATAGTATGTTGCTTCATCGTTTAGTCTTAACTCGTTGAAAAGCCGACCTGTTTGGCTCAAGATGTTTGCTTTTAGATTTAGGTCGGTATTATCGGGAATCTCATCAAGTGCACGTTGGAAATAATGAATAGCATTTGGATGGTCGCCAAGGTCTTTATATACACGACCACCATAATATAGGACTTCGGCATATTGAGCTTTCGATCCTTTTTTACTCATATAATTGATTACATCAAGAATCAAACTATCAGATGTGTGAAGGTGATAGGTTTTGTCGTTGGCTTTAATGGTGAGAAAATCGAAATAATGACGGTCGTGAGGTGATAATCGGGTATAGTCAATCGAGTCAATACGATCGAGAGCTAACTCGAGGTCGGTGTTAAGCTGTTCGTTTAATTTAAGTAATGTAGAATCAAATTCTTTGGTACAGCCGGTTAAAATGATTATAATGAGTATGATAACTATTGATAAACGATGCATGATTGTAAAATGTCGATTTAGGTATAAAGACATTGTACAAAGATACAAATAAATTTGATATTTCAATCTAAGAATTAGAGAAGAGCATAGATCTTTTTGTAAGTTAATATAATTTTGTAAATTTGCATTGTCATAATATCAGTAATGAAGAAAGCTCTAAATATAGAAAAACAAATACAACTCCTTGAGGATAGAGGTGTTGTATTTGATAATAAATCAAAAGCAGAAGAAAATTTTGCTTGATGTTGGCTATTATCGTTTAGGTTTCTATGCATTTCCCTTTGAATGCACTTTCCCGAATATTTATGACCGCTCACATCAGTATGTTGAAGGTACTACTTTCAAGTCAATATATGATCTTTATTTTTTTGACACTCAATTGCGCAGAATTTTATTGAATGCACTTGACAGGATAGAGGTTAATTTGCGATCACGTATTACCTATATTGTATCAAATCATTATGTTGATTCACCTACATGGTTTGTGGATCGTGCAATTATGAATTCGAATTTTGTTGGTGGATTTCGTGATAAAGTTTATTCGACATTACTTGAAAACCCGGTCATAAAGCGTCATCACGATAAATATATAAATGACAAATACGCCCCCGCATGGAAAACGCTCGAATTTATGACTCTTGGAAATTTGACTGCATTGTTTCAGGCAATTAAGGATGTGGAGGTTAAGAGAAAGATAGCTTTATAATATGATTGCTCTCTTAAAGTTTTTATTAATTATTTAGAAACTATTCGCGTGATCAGGAATAAGTGTGCTCACGGAAGTTGCTTGTATAATATGGCATTAGCTAAAGGTATCAAAACGGGCCCAACCGGAATTAGATCTATAGATAGACACAACATTATGGGTGCATATAGTGTTATTAGATATATGCTTGGGAGAATCTCTGAAACTCGAAAAATAGAGCTTGAAGATAAGCTTAAAGCATTGCTGAACACTCCAAGAGAGGAAGCTTCTAACGAAATTATCAGGACTTGCACAAATTTTTCGTTGTGAAATTTTGTATGTCCAAATTAATGTATTAATTTTGCACCTGCTACAGTGCCCATATAGGCTTCTAATTTAGAATGTCGCTATATCTGCACTATAATAAGGATGTTAAGGCACCCGGCTTAGGCTTGAGGTGCCTTATTTTATACCTAATAGATAGGCTCAGCGTTTTTCGGTTCTCATCATTCGGTTGCCGATGCGGCAGAAGAGGCATTTGCGGTTTTCGCAGTAGGTGCGTCTAAGTCCTATGAGGGCTTGGGAGGTATAGGCGTTGTCGCAGGGGATTCCGGCGGATTGGAAGAGTCTGGTTATGTGATTGTTTTCGGCTGGGAGGGAACGGAGCAGGTCAAGAGCCCGTGTGGTTGCCGAACTGTCGCCGACAGCAAGTCCATAGCTGTAGATGGCTGGGGAGGCGACGTTGATAATGAGGAGGTTGAGGGAGTTTTCGGGGAGGTGGTTGATGCCTTCGAGACGGAAGATGTCGCGGATGTGCTGTATTGTCGGGGCGTGAAGGAGTCGGGTCATCATGTTGAAGCCGCCTGAAACGTATTGGGCAAGCTGTTCGATGCGACGGACCGGTGAGTTTTGGGGGCGGCTTCCACCACGTTGCCAGTTGAGTGATTTTAATGGTGTCAGTGAGAATTTATGAGCAAGGAACTCGTATTCCTGTTTGAGATATTGGCGACGGACCGGGTCGGTAATGTCGTCAAGAAGGTCGGCTTGACCGAGCAGAATGGCTTCGATTGACCCGATTGAATCAGCGTGTTTGCCGAGCATCGTCAACGGGGTTGAGAGAGCAAGTCGTTCGAGGGCATCGGTGTTGCGTCCAAAGCCGAGACCGCGGGCGAGGGTGGCGAAGAGCGACTGTTGCCAGTCGTTGGCGGTCGCTTCCATGTAGCGGTTGAAGCGTTCGGCTTTTTCGTAGAGTCGTTCAAAGGCGAGCGCATCAATCCAGTCGGTCAGGTAAACCGATGATATTCGGGAGATGAAATCGCCACAGATGAGGTCGGCAGTTCCGGTTGATATAAGTCGGTTGTAAAGGTCGGTGAGGTTTTCGTGGCAGTGCAGCACGACCTGTTTCATCGGAGAACCGTCGCGACGTGTCACAGCCATGTCGTCTTGACCGACAACGTGGAGAATCACGGGGTCGTATGCCGGGTCGTTCTGGTGACCGTGGCGATACCAGTCAGAGGCTTTTGTGTGAATTTCGATGTTGCCTGCCCAAGTTTTTGAACCTGAGCGTATTTTGGCGTTGAAGAAATCGGGCCCTGCTCCGGTGTTAAGCCATCCCGGGTCGAGAATTTCGACCTCGGTACCGTCGGTTGCGGTCATCAGGGCTGATTCCCACATGCGGTGTTGCCAGGCATATTGGAGCAGTTTTTCCATTGGTTCAGTCGGTTGAGCATTCGCGCTTTGCCATGTCAAATATAGAGAAGTTTACCGAGCCGTAAGCGAGATGGCGTGTAAAGCCGGGGAGTGCCGAAAAGTTGTAGTTTTTTGAGTGCTCAAGAATGAAAATGGTTGTTGGTTTGAGCATTTCGGAACCGAGAACGATTTCGGGGACTTTGTCAAAATCGGGGAGGTTGTATGGCGGATCGGCAAAGATGATGTCAAATTTTTGGTGGCAGGTCGAGGCAAATCTTAAGGCGTCGCCTTTGACAACGTGGATATTGTCATCTTTGAGCAGGTCGGCTACTTTTTTGATGAAGTTATATTGGGTAGCGGCTTTCTCGACTGAGGTCACCGACGAGCAACCGCGCGACAGGAATTCAAATGAGACGGCTCCTGTACCGGCAAAGAGGTCTAAAGCGGTCGGTTCATCATCAAAATCGACCATGTTTTCGATGACGTTGAAGATGTTTTCGCGTGCAAAGTCGGTTGTCGGGCGAGCTGTTATATTTGTCGGAACATCAAAGCGTCGACGTCCATATTTCCCTCTGATTATTCGCATAACGGCATAACGGCAAGTTCAAACGGCATTGTCATGGCGACACGCCCGAGTTTGAAAATTTGTGAAGGGAAAACGACCGGCATTACCGTGTCGACAAATTCTTTGAGTCGGTTGACGAGCTGCATGCGGGTGTCACGGCTGCCGCTAATCAAGATGTTGCCCTGAAGATTGCCTGATGTCATTGTTTGATAGGAGATTGCATAGTAGGCGGCATCGTTGATTGAACGGAAGGGGATTATGCGGACGGTGTCGAGGGTGTTGGTTTCGTTTTTAAACAGAACAACGTCGAGCGCATTTGGGGTGACATTGAAAAACGTTGCCTCGTAGTTCCCACTCTCCCTGAGGTCGTTAAAGTATGTGAGCAGAGGATAGAAGTGGCTGTATATCGGCGGGTTGTCAAACAAGCGGTTGAGCAGATTGAATACTCCCGGTTCGACGCCGAAGACGATGGCGGCGTGGAGTTTGGGCAGCTTGTTGACGATTATTGCAGTCTCATCGTTGACTTTTGAGAAGCGGTCGCGCAACAATTTTTCAATCATCTCTGAATCGTCGGCAAGTGGGAGCGGAACAATCATGTAGTGGCTCGAACGGACGATGACCGAAATTCGGTGGAAATCGGAGAGCAGAAGCGGGTTGTTATATATTGCCTCGCTGAGCGATTCAACGTTGATTGAATCTTCGTCAGTCTTCAATGGAATACTCTTGTATATCAACGAGTTTGGTACATCAGGACTGTAGATTGCAAAGTCGGCTACCGGATTTTGGATAGAACCGATGCAGACGTCGAGACAATATGTCTTGGGGTCTGCAATCATATCGGCGGTTAATATGTCGGGCGAGCTGTTTTCAGTCATTTTCTATATTGTTTTAGCGGCGGTTGGAGAGAGTGTTCCGATTGTAGTTGTTGGAGTTGCGATTGAAGCTGTTTGAGTTGTCTCGATCGTTTTTGTGGGCGTCTTTATATTGAGAGCCGGGGATGAAGTCGGTTTCCCAGTCATCGTCCTCATTGTTTTCATCGTCCTCGTTATTGAGGTTGTCGTTTGAGGTTGTCTTCGGCTTATTTTTCTTGATTGTAAGCGGTTTTTGCTCATCGACAGGGAGTTCAAACAGATTCCATGACTGAGAGACATCCCAATTTCGTTTTATTTCTATTTTTTTGGGGTAATAGAAAACTTCCTCGGGCTGAATGAGTTGGGCAACGTTGCCGGTGTCCCATTTACCGTTTCCGTTTCGGTCGATAAAGGCGCGGGCATAATAGGTTCCTTCGTTGAGGAATGCAAAGTAAGCCTGATTGCCTTCGACCGTAGCTGTGGCGATCGGCATATCGCTTTGGTTGAGCAGTTCAACGACATATTTAACATCTTCATTCCCAACCGAGTCGGTGGCGACAGAGTCGGTTGTCAGTTTGAATGTAAAAGTCGAGTAGTCGTCGAGCTTTTTAACGATAAATTCGCGACTGATTTTTTTATTATAAGGACCATAGATTCCGGTTACGGCCATTGAGTCGATAGTCATGCGGTATTTTCCGCCCGGTTCCCACTCATATTCGGCTGTGAAGTCGCATGGACGATTGAGCGTGGGGTCGGTTGATAATGTAGGAGTCGCTACTTTAACCCAGTTGGTGTCAATCTTTTGCTCCATCAAAATCAAGTCGTGATTTATCGATAAGACAGGTGTAGCGGCTTTGAATGTCATCGGTCGATGGAGTTCCTGACTGGTACCACCGCCAAATTTGAATTCGAGAAGCGGAATTGGAGGCGGAACGGTGTCTTCTTCCTCTTTCTTTTTCTTCTCAACCTTGACTTTGGGACGTCGGAAGTTGAATTTCAGAGTGTCGGTAACCCAACTGAGATTGTCGGTGGAGTCGGTTTTGAGATAGCGGGTTGCAACCAAGAGGGTATCACGGCTGTAAATATTGGGATCGGTAATCCAATAGACTATTGAGTCTTTTTTGAGAGAGGTCTCGAGTACTGTGTTGGTGTTGTCGAGTATGGTGCCCTCAAGCGGACCGTTAACGATTGTCAGCGTCGGCAAACTGTCACTTTGGGTTGCCATTAGCAACTCAATTTTGGTTGAGTCTGTGCGGTTGTTGTTTTTCAGATATTGAGCGGCATAGTCTTCGTTAAACCATGTCATGAAAATGTCGTTGGGGAGATATTCGACACCGGGACGAGTGACAATAGAGTCGTTGCCGGCTGTGCTTCTGAGCGAGTCGGTGACAATGATATCGTTAACCGTCGGGCTGACAACAAGGTCGTAGAAGGCGACATCCTCGCCACGGTTCCATTTGTAGTCGCGGTTAACATCGTTGAGCGCATAGACGCGATATTCGCCGGCTTTGAGACCACGTATCGTAAACTGCCCGAGCTGGTTGGTGCGGGCGATACGTTCGAGTTTCAGGGTCGAGATGGCGGTGTCGCTTAGGTTGCTGTGGACTCCGACAAGCATTCCCTGAGCAGGCTCAAGCGTACGGGCTTCGAGCAACATACCTGAAATGCGGAGGGTGTCGATTGTGTCGCCGGTTGAAAATTCCATAGCAAAGCCATCAAGAATATTTCCCTCGTTAAGGTCGCTGATTGCATCGCCAAAGTCAATGGTATAGGTCGTGTTGGGAATCATTGTGTCGCGGAGCTGCACCGAAAGGCGGTGTCCGCCGGCAATTATTGTCGGCATCTGTTCCTGAGCGGGAGAGACAACAACTTTTGATGCAATATCCTTGATCTGGATGTTTTCGTTGAAGAAAATATCCATGCGGTTGCTTTTGACATTTTTCCCGGCAGGAGCAGGATTACTTCTGACAAACACAGGCGGCATCTCATCGCGCGGACCACCCTCGATACGACCGATACTTGCGCATGCGCCCATGATAACTGTAATAAGCACAGCCAACAACACACGCATATTTCCGGCAGATCGTCCCATATTTGTAATCCCTTTAGAATTTGTACCCCGGAGCAGAATCGAACTGCTATCAAAGGTTTAGGAAACCTCTATTCTATCCGTTGAACTACCGGGGCA
>CAMWIM010000083.1 GCA_947174335.1 uncultured Porphyromonadaceae bacterium
CCGCCCTGACGCTGTTGGTAGCCGCCCTGACGTTGCTGATAGCCACGCTGCTGATAACCGCCCTGATGTTGCTGATAACCTCCTTGACGCTGTTGATATGGGCGCTGTTGATAACCGCCCTGATAACGGGGCTGATAACCGCGTGCCTCTCCGGCATTTTGTTCAGCCGAATCTGTTCCATCGTTAGACGGTTGAGCCTGATTATGCTCACCGTAACTTACTTTTTCGTAACGTGACGAATTTGCATCACCCGACATAAAACCCGGTCGGGGTTGTCCAATTCTTGGTCTTTTTGGTTTCTTTTCTTCGTTCTCCATAAATGCTTACATGGTTTAAATGTTTGCCTCTCGGCATCCAATGATTTTAAATTGATTTGTTGATTTATAATTAGTTATTTTAGTTTAAATGCTTCGTGGTGACACGCCTTTGGCATGTTAATCAATATCCGGTATAGCTATGGGGTGACAGACGGCGCAACTCATCTTTAACCGAATCAGACACTTCGAGCGTATCGATGAACGATGCGATCGACTCAGCGGTCACACCGGTATTTACACGTGTCAACTGCTTGAGCGTTTCATAGGGGTTGGGATAACCTTCACGACGAAGGATTGTCTGAATACCCTCAGCCACGACACTCCACATCGAGTCAAGATCGCGGTTGATTGCATCTTGATTGAGAATGAGCTTGTTGAGACCCTTCATGGTTGACTTGATAGAAATCAACATGTGAGCCATCGGCACACCAACGTTGCGAAGCACGGTCGAATCAGTGAGGTCACGCTGCAGACGTGAAATCGGAAGCTTGGTCGACAAATGGGTCAGAACAGCATTTGCAATTCCAAGGTTACCCTCACTGTTTTCAAAGTCAATCGGATTGACTTTATGGGGCATTGCCGATGAACCTACCTCGCCCGCCTTGATTTTCTGTTTGAAATATTCCATTGAAATATACATCCAGATGTCGCGGTCAAGGTCAATCATGATTGTGTTTATACGGCGCATTGCATCAAAGATGCCTGCCATATTATCATAATTGCTGATTTGGGTAGTGTAAGACTCGCGTTCGATGTTGAGGTTTTCAGAGAGAAAACGGTTTGCAAAGTCAAGCCAGTTGATTGAGGGGTATGCAGCCAAATGAGCATTGAAATTACCGGTAGCACCACCAAATTTACCACTCACATGGCATTTATCCAACTCACCGAGTTGCTGTTCGAGACGATAGGCAAACACCCTCATCTCCTTGCCGAGACGAGTGGGCGAAGCCGGCTGACCGTGAGTCTTGGCAAGCATCGGAATATCTTTCCATTCCTCGGCTCGAGCATTGAGAAAATCAATCAGTTCAACAAGAGCCGGACGATAAACCTCTTTAATGGCATCGGCAATTGACATCGGCACCGAAGTATTGTTAATATCCTGAGAAGTCAAGCCAAAATGAATAAACTCCTTGTAGGCTGACAAGCCGAGGCGGTCAAAATGCTCTTTAAGCAGATATTCAACAGCCTTGACGTCGTGGTTTGTAACTTTTTCAATTTCCTTTACACGCTTAGCATCTTCAATCGAAAAATTACGATAGATATCACGAAGACGATCAGTCATGTCGGTAGGGAAATCAGCAAGATTGCCCAGCGGAATACGGGTCAGAGCCAAAAAATATTCAACCTCAACCTTTACACGGTAACGAATTAACGCAAATTCTGAGAAATAGAGGTCGAGAGCTTCTGTTTTATCGCGGTAACGTCCATCAACGGGCGATACAGCGGTTAAAGGAGTCAAAATCATTTTGGTAATCTAAAAATTTATTACGTAATAAGTAGTTAAAACAGGTTTGAGCGAGTCTAATCCCTTAATAAAGTGCAAAGATAATACAAACCGACAAAATGACAAACTTTTTAAAATAGTTTCACGTTTAAATCAACAGTATTATTTAATTATGATTTAAAATTTATTCTAAAAATCGCAGAAATAAATCACGGTCAGCCACGTTACTTTCTTCGATCTTACTTAAAATCAGCCTTTTCTTTGCATAAAAATTCTTCTGTTTGAAACCCATAAAAAGACATATTGCACGTGGAGAAAATCCGGCAAAAATCAATAATGCAAAACGCTGCTCCATATCACTCAAAAAATCACACTGCTCCATAAAACGGCTTGCCAACCCGTCTAAATATTTATCGATTGACTCAATAATCTGACTGTTATTCAATTGTTCCTTGAATTTTTGAAGTTCCTCCTCAATTTTATTAAACATATAGTCGCGGAATTTATCTGAATCTTTCTTTTCAAAATAATCATAGCATAACGAGTTAAGGAGCTCCCACTGATTTCTATAGAGCAGTTCCATTTTAGCCCTCAAATCATCCGCAACCTTTATTTGAGAATCGACATCTCCAAGAGCTTCTTCCTGACTTTTTACGGTCTGTTCAAGTTCATGATTCCTATTAACTAAATTATTGAATACTATCATTATATCATTGACCTTTCTTTCATTTTCCAGACGTCTGACTTTAAGACGATATTGATAAAACAGAACAGTAAACGTCACAACTAAGAGGGCTACTGCAACAACAAATAATAACAAACTTCGTTGCTTGATATTCTTTATTTCAGCCGACTTTAAACCTTCATCAAGATAGTCACGCTGAGTGGCTACGAGGAGCTGAGAAGATGCAACACGTGTATCCTTATCACTATATATCATAATACTGTCAGAATAACATAATGCTTTCTGATAGTTTCCTAATTTCCTATTAAGATCCCTATTTGCAAAATAAATTATTGCTTTTGTACTATTATCATACTTTTCTGGAATTAATTTACTTAATATAATTTTTGCACTATCATAATCATCATTTAATACACAAAGCCAACTTTTATATGCCGAGTCTCCCGCAGTAGCATTTATATATTTGTTCATCGCAAAATACTTATCTAAATTATTCTTTGCTTTCTCATACTCTTTATTTTTAAATTTAAATCTATATTCTGTATAGAAACAATAACCCAAAAGCGATGAATCATTTTCAACTTCTGCAATACTTTTTATACTATCAATCAATTCAAAACATCTCTCATAATCAAATATATTTCCATAATTGATTGACAAATCAAGATATGAATATCTCGCATTATCCTCTCTACCTGCCTTAGAATAATATTTTGCAGACTCTTTATTAAATTTTATTGCCTCGTGATTATTATGATTACCACATAAAATGTCACCCATTAATTCTGCCGTTTTCGCTCTCCAATAATCATCGTTAAACTTTATAGCCAAATTCCGAGACTTCATTAAAGTACGTACTGCGGCTTCATTCAAGCCGTTTTCATAGAGGTAGTTTGAATAGTAAAACAACGACTTCATCAGCTCGGGTGAATCTCCTTTTGAACGATAATAATCAACCGATTGCTTGATAAATAAATCAGAATCCATCTTTTGCCATGTCTTATGCATACCCCGGGCATAAAGATAGCCATATCGTGCCTTATTTTTTTCTGATAGAATAGAGTCAAAACATATCTTATGCAATAACGATAAAGCCTCGCCGGGATTATTATCAACATCTATCAATGTCTCAGCTCGATCTATCAAATCACTATACTTGTCATGACTGCATGATGCTAAAATCATAACAAACAATAAAATCGTAAAAAGGATATACTTCTTTGAAATCAAAAACATGTTTATTAGTCAATTCGATTTATTTGGCAAATATAATCAATTTTATTCTTTAATCAATCTTTTAAAATTTTCTATATAGCTAATATTCGTGTTAGTACGCTTTGTAACACGCTGTTTTACTGACTATTACCTAATATATGCAAGTAATACACTGATTATCAACAAATTACACTCATTAGACAATTTTTTTCAAAACAGCGCTCGCTAAACTGCTATATATCAAATATTTACAAAATAGCCATTAGACAATTTTTTTGGGAAGATTTTCTGCTTAATCAGTCAATTGTTCATAATTTTGTAAAAACAAATATTATTACCATGACTAAAAAATTTATAATTACAGCAATCGCATTTCTTTTCTTCTCAGTATTCAATATTTCAGCCGATAATAATTCTAATGATACTGACGTAAGCGAAGATGAGACAATCCAAATAATAGATGTTCCAAAACCTCCAATAAGTGGACGTCCACGAAGTGCAAACTGGCAACAAATAAATTGCAAGTACACCAACGGGATCCTTTACATTCAATTTGCCGTTGCCGAAGGAAATTGCGAGCTAACCGTTATTGACAGCGAAAACGGAGAAGTAGTAATCTACAACTTCGATTCTTCAACGAGTGCATTTATCAATACTGGTTCCCATGCCACATTTGAACTTTATATTTTAACAGAAAATGGCAATTGCTATTACGGTAGCAAATAATCAAATTATTAACCGATAAACCAATCTATCATGATTAAGAAAATTTTTACAGTTGCCATTGCAACAGTGACTCTGGCAACATCATGTCAATCTGATTATATTGATATGCCATCTGACAGCCTAACAGCCGAAACTAAGGTGATGTCACGCTCAGCCGGGTTCTCATTCCCTGATGGTTGGCAATACCTTGAAACAAACGATGAAAGATGGGCTGCGCTACAAATCCCGGAAGATATGTTGTCAACAATGTCCACCGAAGACCTTGTTGAGGCTTGTATGACCTATCCTTTGGCTCTCGACTGCTTTGCATATAATGATGTACAACACGGCATAGCTGATATTATCGCTCGATTCAATGGTTTTGCCGAACTCAAAAATCGAAGCGATGCATTTGACAAAGTCCTTGATTATTATGGACGTAAACTCGAAGAAATTGAGATACTTAGCAATAGCTTAGGATATAAATTTAAACCACTTTTATTATCTTTCTACGAACAATTTATAATTTCAGGATATCTATATTCTATCGAAGAACTTAAAAATTCGGAAAAATTTGTCAATTTGTATTATAAAGCCAATGAGATCCATAACTCACATGAAGAATTACAAGGCCACAATCTAACAAAATCTCTTTCAGCAATTAAGGAGATACTTGGGATTAAAATCAATCCAAGATTCTTTTTTAGCTCAACGCTAAAAACCATATATACAAAGAATGGTCTTCCAGTAATTGCACGTGAACATGACTGTGTCGGAGCAAGTATAGATGAACAAAACGGTATTGATTACATAGCAGAGCATTATCCAAATGCTAAAATTGTATCTAAAGGGTCTTGCAGATATAATTGCCACGCTTATGCATGGTATATATCAGAGGGCGGGGAAATGTGTTGGATAAACTGCACCGAAAATAACATAGAAAATGTGTCAAAATTTTGGACTGATGGAACATACAAAGAAACGCATCTTGATTTTGCAGAAAAGATTTATTACCCTACAACCGACCATTCTGCAATAGCAGAAACGCCGGTAACATATATTTCAAAATGGGGCGATTTACCGTTAGTTCGCCACGATAGTAATTACGGTCCATATAGTAAAGGGGTTGTACGATATTTCACAAAAGATTTTTCAGCACCTGATATAAATGAAGCACCTTATAAAACCGGTAAAGTATATTGGGATATGAATCCCGATCCCACTCCAATAAACACTTATGAAGATTTTTCTATAAGTAATTATTATGACCCCTCTAAATATCGAACAGAAATATTTATTTCAGGAGGGAAAGAGCCTGGTGAACCGTTGGAAGATAATTCTCGCGCATATATCATATCCAAATCGGATAATAGGGCAACCATATATTTTGCTTCTCGCGGTATATACTATATTTGTTTCCATGTTTACAGTAAATATACAAGCAATTGCATTGCAAAATATATTTCAGATGAAGTCTATGTTTTATAAAATGTAACTAAGTGTTTTGAATTATTTCGGTTAATAAATCATTTCAAAAATTTTGCAATCATAAAATAAATGTGTAACTTAGCACCGATTTAATTCAAAACACTATAAATCAAATTACTATCTATTTCAAACAATTTCTTAATACTCTAAAACAATCACATAATGAAAACTAAAATATTATTTATTATTTTCACTATCATAGCAGTTTTTACATCATGTAATTCTCAATATGAACAAGAAGTTTTGCTTGACGAAACACAAAACGAAATAAAAGAAGAACCCAATGGTTCTAAAAAAGAGCTATACCCTTCTCCTGATAAATGGGAATATAGCAAACCAAGCAATCCTATGTATGCAGCTCTTCTAATCCCTGAAGACAAACTACCGTTAATGTCAACTCAAGAACTTGTTGAGGCATGTATGACATATTCCTATGGGCCTGACTGTTTTTGTTTTAATAATTACCAGATGGGCATTGCAACCGTAGTTTGTCGATTTAACGGATTTGCCGAATTAAAAAAACATGAAGATGCCTTTGATAAAGTTCTTGAATATTATAATAAAAGACTTGACTATATAGTAACAATTACTGATAGTGAGAAAATCTCGTTAGAAAGACTTTCTCTATATTATAATGAGCAGTTTATTATTTCAGGATATCTATTACCTGTTGACCAACTGAAAAATTGTCAAAAACTAATCAACTTATATCATAAAGCAGAAAATCTTCGAAATAATTACAAAGAATTTGGTGGCTGTACATCTTTAAATTCTTTATATTCAATGAAGGTAGCACTTGGATTGGAGTAAGAAAAGTAATAAATCTTAATACCAACTCTAACCAATTATTATATTGCATTTTATTCACTATGAAAAGAATTCTAATTGTTTTAATTTCGATATTTTCTCTCTATCTTGGAGCTTATGCCCAACGTATTGAAGTTTTTGGTGGTTATTCCTACGGTTCTTTAGTTGGAAGTGTCCCCAAAATTTATCCACCATATGATGCAGCAATCGGAGCGCCGATGTATAACACCGATTCCAATCGTGAAAATGGAGCATTGACACTTGGGGTAAGTGTTCGAATATACAATCATTTATCAATTGGATTATCATGGACCGGTCTGAACACGTTTACTCAATACATGAATTATTATAACAGCGAGAAACTTCACTATGTGAAACAAAGTTCTAATGCTATTATGTTTAACGTAAAATATGACTGGCTAAAATTTTGGAAAATAAATCTCTATTCAAGAGCCGGAATAGGTGTAGTATTATTTAGTAAACCTACATTGAGCGAATGGTTAACTGAATGGGATCACAATTTGGAATGGCGTGACGGCAACCCTGAAGCATGCAAACGTTTGGCTTGGCAAGTTTCATTTGTTGGCGTTGAATTTCGACCAATCAAATGGGTCGGCGTCTTTGCCGAGGGTGGTCTTGGTCGTCAAGGCGCACTGCTGGCTGGACTGAAAGTTTTTATTTAAGTAAATTATTTATCAATGAATATTTTAAATCGTTACAGCCACTTTGTGGTGGCTGTAACTTTAATCATCTTTTCTATATCACGGCTAAATGCCGCTGAACCACAGGGATATATTACAGGGAAAGTTACCGATGCAAATGATGGCAGTCCGTTAGCCGGTGCATCTGTCATGATCGGTATCAAAGGAGTTGTGACCAATGCCGACGGCGTTTATTCGATGCCGTTGCCCGACAAGAAAACAGGGAGTGTGACTCTGAAATTTTCTTATGTAAGTTATCTCAAAAAAAATATTACCGTTACCCTACCGATAAACGGGAAGGTTGATGTTGCGCTTGTCCCCGACCAAAATATGCTCAGCGAGGCTGTCGTGCAGGGAACACGTCACGACTTTGGCGTAAGGA
>CAMWIM010000084.1 GCA_947174335.1 uncultured Porphyromonadaceae bacterium
CTCAAACACCAGTGGAGCAATCCGTGCCGGTTCGACCCCGGCTCAGGGTACTGAACTGAGGATTCTCACTGCGAGAGTCCTCTTTTCTTTTTTAACAATATCGAAGGTACATTTTCTCTGATGAATTTCTTAATTTTTTTCATATCTGCATACGCTTCCCCAAACGAGTTAAAAAATTTTTCGCTTAATAATTCTTTCAGCGGGATTCTACAATGCTTTGGTAGTAATTTTGCAGCTTCTTCATATCCGATATAAGTACAATTCAAGTTTGTTAGGTCCAAGTAAAAATATAAGTTTTCATCATCCTCAAAATATATACTATCATTACGAAACCAAAATATTGAATCTTCTATATGTTCGATTAATTTCGTTCTTGAGATAGATTTAGTCGACGGAATTTCAATATCATTGTTATCTGCAATATATAAATCCCATATAATATCAGGGTTTTCTTTATTCATTCTTTCAGTCATAGTCTCATTATTTTAATCTACGTTTTATTATATTTTATCTTCTAATCATTTGGATAAGCTCCAAGAATAATATCATGTATTTGTGTGAGCATATAATACTTGTCTTATCATATTATTTTATTTTGTGTTATAATAAGTTGATTAATGTTTTATTAGCTGGAATGACAATAAGTTACTTCTGCAATATTTTGTACTCAAAGGAGTTAATTTGGTGCAAAAATACGTTGCAATTGTACCACAATACGGTACATTGCAAAAAAATCATTATATTTGCACTATAAAACCAATGATATGAGACACAAAGACCTGTTCAAGACTTATATTTGGCTTATAGAAACTTTTCTCCATTTTGGAGCATTGACTCTCTCGGAACTTGGCGACTTATGGCTTAAATCAACCATTTCCAGCGGAGTTCCAATGTCACGGACGTCATTCAATCGCCACCGTGAAGAAATAGAAGATATTTTCGGAATTAAAATTGTTTGTTCTCGCAACACCGGCAATAAGTATAGTATCGAAAACATCGAAACAATTAATAGTAACTCCGTCGAAAGTTGGATGGCTAATACAATTTCCATCAATAATATCATTGCCGAGAACAAATCGGTCAAGGACCGAATACTTCTTGAATCTATTCCATCAGAAGGAGGTAATCTACAAACAGCCATAGTTGCAATGCGAAAAAGCCATATACTGGAATTTGATTACAAGAAATATCACTCCTTAGAAGCCAAACATTATGCAATAGAACCTTATTGTGTAAAGCTATATCATCGCCGTTGGTATCTTTTGGGGCATTATTCCGACACAAAAGATTACCGAGTATTTGCTTTTGATCGTATGTCAAACGTTAATCTCTCTCCGGGGAAATTCAATATTAATCATTCATTTGACGCATTAGAATATTTCAACGAATGCTTCGGTGTCGCTCTCAACACTTCAGTTCCGGTTCAAAAAGTCATTATACGCACATATCTTAACGAAAGATATTATATGCGCGACCTGCCGTTACACCCAACACAACGTCTTGTTAGAAAAGGCGATGGTTATTTGGATTACGAAATTACCATGCGACCTACTGAAGATTTCCTCGGCTATCTTCTTTCTCGATCCAATTACGTTAAAATCATCTCTCCATCATCATTGGCAGAGCAGTTAAAAGATATGGCAAAATCTATACTCACTCGATACGAATAAAACGAAAATCCCAAACTTCGGACACTGCCGATAGTTTTTTAAGGTTTTTAGTGCTATTCATACACATTGGGCAGTACTTCATCCAACACTTCAATTCTGATTTATTTATTCTATGACTTTACACAGAAGTTACATCCCCGTCATATAAAAAATAAGCCTCTTAACTTATTGTTGTCAAGAGACTTATTCAGTGCGCATGAAGGGACTCGAACCCCCACGTCCTGAGACATTAGATCCTAAGTCTAACGCGGCTACCATTACGCCACATGCGCAGGTTTGGTTTGATTTTATGGTGCAAAGGTAGTAATAAATTTATATTTATATAATGTATGAACCGGTTTTAACATTATTTTATTGGTTTGGCACCGAAAAAAACGAATTTTTTTCAAACCTGAATACATTTGTTAATTTATTTTGTTAATTTTGTCGGAAATCATTTTATAATTTCATACCTTGTCATATATGAAGAAAAAACAACTCTCTCTGCTCAAAAATGACCCTTGGCTACAACCTTTTGCCGATGCTATTAACGGACGTCACCAAGATGCTGTTAACAAGGAACATGAACTGACTTCTGAAGCAGGTTCGCTGGTCGATTTTGCCAACGCCTATAAGTATTTCGGATTACATTGTAATCCCGATAAAACATGGACTTTCAGAGAATGGGCTCCTAATGCATCAGAAATATATCTGGTCGGTGATTTTTCTGATTGGCAAGAGATTGAACGTTTCAAACTTCAACGCCGTGACAATGGTGTTTGGGAGTTGAATGTTAGTCCTGAAGCCATTAAAGATGGTCAACATTATAAAATGCTGGTACACTGGGGCGATAACGAAAAGGGAGAACGCATCCCCGCTTATGCCAACCGTGTTGTTCAAGACAATAACACTCACGTTTTTTCGGCTCAGGTATGGAACCCTGAAAAGCCTTATAAATGGAAAGACAAGGATTTTACTCCCGATGTCAGCCCGTTGTTGATTTATGAATGTCACATCGGTATGGCGCAGGAGAGAGAGGGTGTCGGAACGTACGTGGAATTCCGTGACAAAATTTTACCTCGAATCGCTGCCGACGGCTATAATGCCATACAGATTATGGCTATTCAAGAGCATCCCTATTATGGATCTTTTGGCTATCACGTCTCAAATTTTTATGCCGCATCGAGCAGATTCGGAACCCCCGAAGAGTTGAAATCGCTTATCGATCGCGCCCATTCGCTCGGCATTGCCGTTATCATGGATATTGTTCACAGTCACGCGGTCAAGAATGAGGCTGAAGGTCTCGGACGACTTGACGGAAGCTATGATTTATATTTCTACGGCGACTCTCGGCGCGAACATCCGGCGTGGGATTCGCTCTGCTTTGACTATGGCAAAAACGAGGTGTTACATTTTTTGTTGTCAAACTGCAAGTACTGGCTCGACGAGTATCATTTTGACGGATTCAGATTTGATGGTGTGACATCTATGTTATATTACAATCACGGACTCGGTCAGGCATTCGGCTCGTATGACGACTATTACAATGGAGGTCAGGATACAAATGCCATCACCTATCTCACTCTCGCAAACAAACTCATCCACGATATAAACCCGAATGCAATCACTATTGCCGAAGAAATGAGCGGAATGCCCGGATTGGCAATTCCTTTTAAAGATGGCGGAATCGGCTTTGACTATCGTATGGCAATGGGTATTCCCGACTATTGGATTAAGACTCTCAAAGAGAAAAAAGATGAAGACTGGCATCCGACCTCGATCTTCTGGGAGCTTACAAATCGCCGAAGCGATGAAAAAACAATATCTTACGTCGAAAGTCACGACCAGGCTCTTGTTGGAGACAAAACAGTGATTTTCAGATTGATAGATAAGGAGATGTACTGGCACATGATGGTTGGCGACGACAACATGACTGTTGCCCGCGGAATGGCTTTGCACAAGATGATACGTCTGGTAACTTTGTCAACCATAAACGGTGGCTATCTCAACTTCATGGGTAATGAATTCGGACACCCCGAGTGGATTGACTTCCCGCGCGAAGGCAACGGCTGGAGCTATAAATATGCCCGTCGTCAATGGGATCTTGTCGATCGCGAAGACCTGCAATATAAATATCTCAACCGATTTGACAATGCAATGATTGAACTTGTATCTCACGTTCATAATTTTCAGGCACTTGCCATTGAAAAACTTTGGGAAAAAGATGATGACCAAGTGCTTGCCTTTAAACGTGGAGACCTGATATTTGTATTCAACTTCAATCCGACCGACTCGTTTACCGATTATGGTATTCTTGCTCCGGCAGGAAAATATAAAGTCGTGTTGTCAAGCGATCAAGCCTGCTTTGGCGGATTTGACAATGTGGATATGAACGTTGAACATTTCACAATTTCAGATGTCATTTTCACTCCGCTTGGCAAAGAATGGCTCAAATTATATCTACCCGCTCGTTCGGCTCAAGTTCTCAAAGTTGTGAAAGGTAACGGCAGACGTAAAACAAAGTAACACAGATTATTAACATATAAACAACATAATGTCGCAGAAAAAAATACTCATAGTTGGCGCCGGCGGTTTTATTGGCGGATTTATAGCCAAAACATCCCTCAGTCGCGGATATGAAACCTGGGTAGCAGTGCGCGAATCAACATCGCGACGCTATCTCGATGACCCCGCTCTCAAATTTATTGTCCTCGACTATGAAAATCCCGAAGAAATACAAAATGTGTTGAGTCAGGCTCTTCCCGAAGGAGAAAAATGGGACTACATTATATATAATCTCGGCGCAACAAAGTGTGTAAATTTTCTTGACTTCAAACGCATCAACTTCACATACCTGCGCAACTTTGTCGAGGCTATCAAGGCTACCGACAAAGTTCCTGAAAAGTTCCTATATATGAGTAGTTTGTCGGCTCTCGGGGCTTGGGACGAAAAGAATTATACTCCGGCAACCACCGATATTACACCCGAACCAAATACTGCCTACGGTCTTTCAAAAATTATGTCGGAAAACTACCTCGAGAATATGGCAGGTATTCCCTATATAATTTTCAGACCGACAGGTGTTTATGGTCCTCATGAAAAGGACTATCTGATGATGATAAAATCTATTGATTCACACTTTGATTTTGGAGTCGGTTATCGTCGACAGATGTTGACATTCATTTATGTTGAAGACCTTGTCAATGCAATGTTTGATGCTCTTGAATCGCCAAAAGCAATCAATAAAAAATATAATATTTCAGAGGACCGATCTTATACCCAGGATGAGTTCCGCAAAATTGTAGCCGATGAACTCGGTGGAAAGTTTGTCGTACCTGTAAAATTGCCACTCTGGGCAGTTTATGGAGTCAGCTATATTGCCGGCAAATGGGGAAAACTACGTCTCAAACCAACTACCCTGAATCCTGATAAATACAAAATAATGAAACAGCGCAACTGGAATTGTGACATCGAGGATGCACGTCGCGACTTTGGATTCAATCCAAAATTCTCGTTGACCGACGGTATCAAAGAAACAGTTGCAGCCTATCTAAAATCTAAAAAGAAATGAGCGATAATCATTTTAAAAGTCAAAAGGTTCCTGTTTATGTTATAGTGCTGATAATCATTGCGGCACTCCCTGCCATTTTAACACCGCTATTACTTTCGCTCTCAACAAATCCGTTGCCCGAGCTCCAAAAAATATTCGTTTGGCTCTTGCCATTCTACCTCATCGTCGCCGCCTTCCTTTCTTGGCAATGCTACAAATATGAGCGGACAGTAATGGCATGGATACTCATTATAATAATGTATTTGACTGACCTCTCAATAATCTATCTTTTGACAAGGTAAAATAATGCATTTAAAATGTTGCAGAATCAATAGTTTAGCATACACAATAATTAAAATTTCCTATTTTCTTCAAAAATTATAATAAGCTTTTCAAATGAATACTGTTAAGATTCCTAAAAAAATATTATTCTTGTATCTCGCTATTACTCCATTATCATGTCTAATTTTTAATTTATACATTAACGGTGTATTTTGGATGTTTTTTGCGTGCTTATTTGCTTATTTTATACAATTGTCATTATTAGCTTTTCTATCTGTTGATAATACTTGTGAAATACAAGTACAGAATGAAAAACAACTTGTTAAGCTTGATTCTCAATATAGAAAGTACAAAATAGCTTTAATATCATCAACTTTTATAACCATAATCTTAGACACGTTTCCTTTTTGGGCAACTAGTAGTTGGTTTTGCCATTCTCTGGGAGTGTATATACCAAAATATGAAGGTGGTATAATAGTTTCTATAATGACCATTATAATTATCTTATCTTGGATTGTAATGTTGTATATGAACATGGAAGTGAAGTTGCCATCAATTCAATACAATATAAATATCCTAAATAAAGAGAAAGAAAAAGAATAGAGTGTGAAAAGGTTAAATCTGAAGTTCGACATGAACAAAATCTATCTAGGTACGGTGAAGGATATACTGAAATATGTACTCAATTCATTTTTAATGAAAAGACAAAGAAAGTTTGGCTTGCTCATAAAGAATATTCTTTTGATGAAATTATTGATGCATCCATTGAAGATATTGTAACTCAACGTACAACTGGTGGTGATATAGTAACTAAAACTAATACAGGCAGTATGATTGGTAGAGCTGTTGTCGGTGGGGTTTTAACAGGAGGTGTCGGAGCTATAATAGGAGGTGCCACTGCCAAAAAAGAAAGCATAGTGACACCAACCGAAATTCATACTGAACATCAATATAATTTATTAATTACAACTAAGACTTTATCAAATCCACTAATTACCATATCATTCTTTGATAACGTAAGATTAGTACAAAGATGTTTAGCAACCATAAAAGCAATCATACATAATAAATAGCTCAATTTAGCTTTTCAAAAATGGATCGAGTTGAGCCAAAGTTTACCTTGTAAGATTAAAATCTGAATACAAAATATGCTTATAATCCCCCAAATCTATTATTTTTTTATACTTTTGGGGGATTATAACGAGGTTATTTAAAATATATTTATTAATTTTGTGGCTGAAATCAGATGTATCACTAATGTTAATAGGCAGAAAACCAGAACAAAAGGAACTTTTGGAAGCGGCAAACTCAGAGTATTCCAAGTTTGTAGCTGTATATGGGCGTAGGCGTGTAGGAAAAACTTTCCTTATTCGAGAAACTTTTAACTACAAGTTTACCTTTCAACATACCGGATTGGCACGTGGAAAAATGAAAGATCAGCTGCTTAACTTTCGTGCGTCCTTACAGACAGCTTCCGGGAAAAAATATACTCAGTTTAAAAACTGGTATGAAGCTTTTTTTGCATTAGAAGAATGGCTTGGGTCATTACCAGAGGGGAAGAAGATTATTTTCTTTGATGAACTTCCTTGGATGGATACCCCACGTTCCAACTTTATATCGGGATTAGAACATTTCTGGAATAGCTGGGCATCTGCAAGAAAAGATATTCTCCTTATTACCTGTGGATCTGCAACCTCTTGGATTGTAAACAAACTAATTAACAATCATGGTGGCTTACATAATCGTCTGACAAATAAAATTCTCCTTCAACCATTTACCCTGGATGAATGTGAACAATATTCAGAAGCAAACAACTTAGGATTCAGTCGTTATCAGATAGTAGAAAACTATATGATAATGGGTGGTATTCCTTTTTATTGGAGTTTGCTTAAGCGAGAACTCAGTCTTGCTCAAAACATAGATGCTTT
>CAMWIM010000085.1 GCA_947174335.1 uncultured Porphyromonadaceae bacterium
TAACCTTCTGATCCGTAGTCAGATGCTCTATTCAGTTGAGCTAAGGAGCCAAATTTTTGTTTGCGACTGCAAAGTTAATGACTTTTTTTTGGCTGACCAAATTTTTTTGAAGATTTGTTAGGGAAAAGAAGAAAAGAAACCTAAAATAACTTTGCCATAGTTGTACAGACTTCGATTAAATGGGATTTTTAAGGAACGTAAACTTCGATAAATAGGTAAATTTAGGTATTGCAAACTTCGATAAATCCGGTTTTCTCAAAATACGTCGACTCCGAGAGTTACACATATAGTGACAAATTGTGAATGTGTCAGCTTACAGGTTTATCGTTATTAGGCAAGCCCTTTGTTAATTTTTGAGCGATCGAAGTCGAGGCATACAATATATCCTTAGAGTGATATATTGTAAGTGGTTTTAGGCATAGCGTATCGTGAATTCTTTGCTAAAGTAAAGTGCCAAGGCGATTAATCATTATATATTTATATATAAGGTGTTAAAATGGTGCAAAAGCGACCTTTATAGAGCCGCTTATCAAATTATTAGTTTTCTTCGTATATCCCTAATTCTTGGCGAATGACTTTATCTATCTCCAGTATGTTATTGTTATCGTCGTCATCTGCTGAATACCGAAAGTACCAGGATTCCATTTTGGGGTCAACCACATATATCTTATCAGAGAAAGAAACTGCGCCATAACCATTAGCTGCTCTATAGCGATGGGTAATAATCCATCCTATAAATTCACCATCGTGTGATGTATCACGATTTTTT
The DNA here is from genome assembly GCA_947174335.1 of uncultured Porphyromonadaceae bacterium. Taxonomy (GTDB): domain Bacteria; phylum Bacteroidota; class Bacteroidia; order Bacteroidales; family Muribaculaceae; genus CAJUPY01. The sequence goes on from CAMWIM010000085.1 coordinate 770, forward strand.
ATTAGATTGGTGCGTTTCTCAATCTTGGGCTTAAGTTCTTTGATTTGCGCTTCTGCCTCTTTTTTAGCTTCTCCATCTCGCCAAAAAACTCCAGAACCTCCAAAATTCTTAATGTCATGGTTTGCCCGCTTAAGTTGACTTTCTGCGGATGATAATTTTGAACGTAAGTCAATTAATTCCATAGCGGCTTTTACACATTCTGAGTCTGTCAGCGGACCATAGAAAGCGCTATCAACATGAATGGAAACGGGATCGTATGAATCTGGATAATACAAATCCTCGCAAATGAACTTTTGCATACATTTTTTTGCGGCTTCATCTCGTTCTGTCGTGTTTTGAAAAACTGAGTTTTCACTTTCTTTATTATCTGAGGTTAAACCAAAACCATGAAAACTGATAATACAGATGAGTATGATATTCAGTATTATACTTACTGATGTTATTATAGGTAAAATGTATTTTTTCATATTATAAAATTTTATGCAAAATTAGAAAAAAGAATAGAATGATAAATATACTTATTGATTTTTATGCGAAAAAGTGTATTCCTCATGGAGAGTATCCTTGATACCGAGTGACTATAGGAACATACTCAACTTAATTGTTTTTTTAATTAAATAATACTCGACGATATGCTAAGTGTAGTCTTCTTAGCTATCGCATTTGCTAAGAAGGCACACTCCGGCATGGTGCAACATGGAATACAATTTTAGGGAAATATATAATGAATTTACAAAGTGCTTTGAGAAAAGTCTAATGTATAGGATAATAAACCACTGTCGGTCTTGACGATCTTAGAGATGCAAATTAATTCGGAGAAATAATCTTTAGTCCAAAAAACGACAGTTAATTCTTCCCCATAATTGAGCATATCTTTTATTTCTTTAGAATTTATAAGCTCGTTCGACTTGTCGTTGCACATAGTTTTGAGTTTTTCAAAACCATCATGATTTTTACCAAGGACAACGTACTTTACTTTTCTTTCAGTTTTTTTTGAATCTTCTTTTTTTGCTCGTTTATATGAACCCATAAAATATAAATTTTTGTTTGATGCAAAGGTATTAATAAGGTTATAAGACTCCAAATTAATCATTAACTGTAGTTAACATTAGGACTATAGGGGATAATTGACAGAGATTGGTATATTTTTATCTTTTTTAAGGTAAATTAACTTTAAGTATGCTTGTTTTTCTTGTGTTGGGATAAGTTTGCGCGATAATTTGAGTAAGAAATTCGCATTATACATTTATATGTAAATGGCATCCTCTATATAATATATAAATAAGCTTACAAATTTATCTATGTGTGATTGGTTTATGTCGATTAGGGAGATAGATGTGACAAAATGATTTCTGGCTTTTTTTAGTTGAGGAGAAAAACGAGGCGAAATTTTATGTTTAATCATTTTCATGATAATCAAGACAGAATATTTTTGTAGTTCATTTTTAGGGCTTGGTTCCATTTATCTGCATCTTTTTAGTTAAATAGATAAAAAGAGGGTGGAAATTGGGGATGATAGTGGGATAGTTTGGTATAGTTTTTGTAATTTTGCTTTTTGAAAGTAAAAAGTAAACAAAAAACTAAATAGATAATGTCAATCGAAAACATATTAGCTAAGGCTGTTGCGAAGGCTGTAAAGGAGCTTTACGGCATTGACGTCGCTCCCGAATCAATTGTTCCTCAGCAAACTAAGAAAGAGTTTGAAGGTAATTTAACTGTGGTCGTGTTCCCGTGGGTTAAACAAGCTCGCAAATCGCCCGAGGCTGTGGCAACCGAAATTGGTAACTGGTTGGTTGATAACGAACCGGCTGTTGATCGTTTCAATGTTGTCAAGGGCTTCCTTAATATCGTAATTGAACCCCGATTCTGGAATTCGGCTTTGAAGCACGTTGTCGATACTCCCGATTATGGCAAGGTTAAGGTTACTGAAAATTCGCCCCTTGTGATGGTTGAATATTCATCGCCCAATACCAATAAACCGCTCCACCTTGGTCACCTCCGCAATATTTTGCTTGGCTATTCGCTCTCAAAAATTATGGATGCGTGTGGTAATAAAGTCGTGAAAACTAATATTGTCAACGACCGCGGTATTCATATTTGTAAGTCTATGCTTGCGTGGCAAAAGTGGGGCAATGGTGCGACACCCCAATCAGTCGGGAAGAAGGGTGATCACCTCATCGGTGACTTCTATGTTTTGTTTGACAAACATTATAAAGCCGAAGTAAAAGAGCTGATGGCTAAAGGATTGTCTCAGGAAGAAGCTGAAAAACAATCTCCGTTGATGCTCGAAGCCCGTGAAATGTTGCGCCGCTGGGAACAGAAAGACCCTGAAGTGCGCAAGCTCTGGGAAATGATGAACACATGGGTTTATGATGGCTTTGATGAAACCTATAAACGTATGGGTGTTGACTTTGACAAGATCTATTATGAAAGTGACACTTATCTTGAAGGTAAAGACAAAGTGCTCGAAGGTCTTGAAAAAGGCATTATGTACCGAAAAGAAGACGGCTCGGTTTGGGCTGACTTGACTGCTGACGGTCTTGACCACAAACTTTTGCTCCGTAGCGACGGAACTTCGGTTTATATGACTCAGGATATCGGTACGGCAAAACTGCGTTATCAAGATTATCCCATTGATAAGATGATCTATGTTGTCGGTAACGAGCAGAACTATCACTTCCAGGTGCTTTCGCTGCTGCTCGACAAACTCGGCTTCAAGTGGGGTAAAGACTTGGTACACTTCTCATACGGTATGGTCGAACTCCCTGAGGGTAAGATGAAAAGCCGCGAGGGAACAGTGGTTGATGCCGATGACCTGATGGCTGAGATGGTTAACACCGCTCGCGAGGTCTCAAAAGAACTCGGTAAACTCGACGGAATCGACGAGGTTGAAGCTGAGGCAATCTGCGAAACCGTTGGAATGGGTGCGTTGAAATATTTCTTGCTTAAGGTTGACCCCGTTAAGAATATGACATTCAACCCCAAAGAATCGATTGATTTCAACGGCAATACAGGTCCGTTCATCCAATATACCTACGCTCGTATTCGCTCGGTACTCCGAAAAGCAGAACAGAACGGCATCAAGATTGGTGACTATATGAATGTTGAGCCTAATGAAAAAGAGATTGCTGTTATTCAGGCTCTTACCGACTTCCCCTCGGTTGTTCAAAAGGCAGGACAAATCTATTCGCCCGCACTCATTGCCAACTATGCATACGAACTCGTGAAACTGTTCAACCAGTTCTATCACGACTATACAATTTTGGGCGAGACTGATGAGGCTGTGCGTTCACTCCGTCTTGCAATTTGCCAAGCTGTTGCTTCGACTGTCAAGACGGCGATGGGATTGCTCGGAATTAACGTTCCCGAACGCATGTAATCAAATGAATATTAACTAAAAAGCAAATATATTTAACTATGTCAAACTACAACAATTATCAGCCCTACGGTCAGTCATACCAGGGCTTTGGTGTTCAAGAAATCGAAAATAAGGTTTCTGCCGTTATGAAAACGGTTTACCTTAAAATGTTCTTTGCTCTGCTTGTAACCGCTGCTGTTTCAGCCGGTATCGTGATGATGGCACCTCAAATCAGCTATTATATCGGTACTCACACCGGTGTTTATTTCGTTGCTGCAATTATCGAGGTTGGTCTCGTAATCGCAATTTCAGGTGCAATCAATAGAATGTCATCGACCACCGCTTCGTTGCTTTTCTATCTTTTTGCAATAGTCAACGGAGTGACCTTGTCGTTGATCGGACTCATCTATAGCCCGGTTTCAATCCTCAAGACATTCATCATTACAGCCGGAACATTTGGCGCAATGTCGATCTACGGATATTTCACAAGTAAGAATCTTGCCAAGATGGGTTCAATCCTTATGATGGCATTATTCGGACTGATTATCTGTATGATTGTCAATATTTTCTGGGCAAACTCAACTTTTGACTGGATTATCTCGGGTCTCGGTGTCCTCATCTTTGTCGGACTCACCGCATGGGATACTCAGCAAATTAAAAACATGGCACAGGCTATGCCTAACGCATCAGACGGTCGCCTTGCCACTCTCGGCGCATTGACCCTCTACCTCGACTTTGTCAATCTCTTCCTCTACCTCCTCCGCTTCTTTGGAAACAGAGATTAAAAAAGAAACAAACAGATAAAAATGCCGTGGTAATTTTACTGCGGCATTTTTTTGTCTAAATGTTTGGACATTAAAAAAAATGTTCTACTTTTGTAAATATCATCTAAATGAATATTAACATCTATAATAGGCTTTAATTATCACTATAATGATAATATCAAATAATATATTAGCGACCCCCGATGTTGTACGGACTTTTGGAATGAGATTTCGAGAATATAGGCTCCGTCTTAAAATGACACGTGCTGAGGTTTCAGCAGTGTCAGGCATTGGAATGACCACACTCTATAAATTCGAGTCGGGAAATATGGTAGATATTTCATTTCGCACACTATATCGATTGCTAAGAGTGATAGGATTGGATGACAGTTGGGAAAATATTCTCCCTGAGTTGGAAGAATCTCCCTATCTATATAAAAAAGGAAAGAAAGTACAACGAGTAAGACACTCAAAATAAATGGATTTTTTGAAAGTAAAACTATGGGGTAAAGAGATAGGCCGTCTTGTATGGCACCCAAATACAAGACGAACTTATTTCGTTTACAATCCTGATTGTATTGATGATATACCCGATATATCTCCGTTGATGTCTCCTATGTCAAAGAGAAAGAATATAACACAGATATATGGTGATGATCAACCAATGTATCAGGGTTTACCGCCGTTTATTGCAGATTCATTACCTGACTCATGGGGTAATACATTGTTCGATAGGTGGATAAAGGACAAGAAGGTACCACGTGGTATGGTTACACCTCTCTATAAATTAATGTTTATCGGTACAAGAGGTATGGGAGCATTAGAGTATGAGCCATGTGCTGAAGATTTCTTCTTAGTGAGGGTGGAAAATGGCAAATCTCACCGGCCTATGACATGACGTTTATTTTTAACAAGAATGGAACAGGTCCGCATATCGAAAGGCGAATGAGCGTAAATGGCAAAATTGCTGAAATAACGAAGGAAGATCTTTTGGAATTTGCTCGGCAAAATGATATAAAAAATGCCGGAAAGATAATTGATAGTGTTGCTGATACGATAAAAAACTTTTCAAAGTATGCTGAAAAAAATGAGGTGTCTCAACCCTGGCGTGGAATCATTCAAAAAACAATAAATGATACGCTTAGAAATTATGGCTATAATGACATTGAAAATATTTTGATGAAAAAATAACAGGTTATCTGGGTCATATAATAAGTGAATTGTCTATTCGTTTTAATTCAAAAGGGTATTTTGAAATATCGGCTATAATAGACGGTCGTCGGCAACGTCGTTTTGTTAGACCTCAGATGCCTATATATAAGGAGCTGATAGATATGGATATTTCAAATCTTTCAGTCAACGATAAAAAGAAACTGATTAAAGAATTGTTTGAATAGAGTATTTGTCACATCTACAAATAAAGCCGTGGTATTTGATACTGCGGCTTTTTTGTTTAACGGTGTAAGAAACTGCGGGTGAGAATAATTTAATATTTCCTTTAATTTTTATGAGGGGGTGTGACATTTGTCACAAGTAAAGAGGATTTCATTGTCTATCTTTGCGACAAA
>CAMWIM010000086.1 GCA_947174335.1 uncultured Porphyromonadaceae bacterium
AAAATTAAATAGTAAAACCATCCTCCAACCACCCACATTTGTCACCTTTTTCAACAACGTTTTCAAAATTTCTTCGTATTTTTGCATTTATTACTCAAATCATAAATTGAAATCGGCAAGGTTGCTTAAATAAATCAACGTTATGGCAAATGTCTTAATTGATAACTCGGAACATCTTAAGCTCGTAAGATATATAAAGGATTTAGTTTCCCGACCTGAGTGTAATCATATAATGATTGCAACCGGTTATTGGGACTTGCCCGGAACTGCGTTGATTTATGACGAACTAAAAGAGTTTTTCAATAGAGGTGGTAAACTTGACTTGCTTATAGGTCAAGAACCTCAATTGCAATATTATCAGGCATCAAACGAATCACGACAATTCCCTGATTTTTATATTCAGAGAGATGTTGACTCTCTCACTGATAATTATAAATCTGTTGGTAAATTGATTATTGATAATGCTTTAACTGAAGAAAAGCCTGAAGGAAGATTTGAAATTCGTGTTTTTGGTCAAGGAGAACATAAAGAATTTCTCCATGCCAAATGCTATATCTTTCTTGGAACTGGCCTCGGTACCGGTATCATCGGGAGTTCCAATTTCACTGAAAAGGGTCTTCAAGGCAATGCTGAATTGAACTATCTTGAAGATACCAGTAACCTTGTAACTGCTAAAACCTCAGAATATTCCAATACCAAATCTCACAAAGTATGGTTTGAAGAACTATGGCAGAACAGCGAATTATGGTCTGGTAAGTTTATTAAGAATATTCTCAAACCGTCCCCAATTGGAAAAAAAATTGAAAAAGAGAAAGAAACTGAAAAATTCCTCTCACCCTACGAAGTATATATCAAGTATCTCCAATTACAGTTTGGAGATATGGTAGATGCTAATACATCAGAAGTTCTTAAATCATATTTGCCCCCGTCATTCAATTCCCTTGCATATCAGCTTGACGCAGTAAAACAGTGTTTTTCTGTGATGAAACGCTTTGGGGGCTTTATTCTTGGCGATGTAGTCGGACTTGGTAAAACTGTAGTTGGAGTATTGCTTATCCGTCATTTCCTTGAAAATGCCGAATCCCTTGGTCGCGCCCGGAAAGTTCTGATTGTAACTCCTCCGGCGATTAAGAATGCATGGGAAAAGACTATACATGATTTTGATAGCAATAATCATCGCAATAATATAGAACTATGCGTTGACTTTGTAACCACCGGAAGCATTGGAAAAATCACAGATGAACTGGAAAATATCAATGATATTGAAGATAGTGACGAAATCGAGAACATCGAATTTAGAAACTATGGAATGGTACTTATTGACGAGAGCCACAACTTCCGCAACTCTGAAACTCAAAAGTATAAAGCGATTGACGACCTAATAGGTCTCATCAATCCCACACCATACGTTGCTCTTCTCTCTGCAACGCCTCAAAATAATTCTCCTAAAGACCTCTATAATCAAATCCGTTTATTTCAGCGCACCACCAATAACTCGAACTTACCCAATGTTGAAGGCGGTAAACTTGATTCGCTGTTTAATGCAATGGAACGACGTTTTAAGGAAGCTCGAGCTATTTCGCAAGATACCGATGAGGGTAAAGCCGAAGCCCGAGCTATTGTAAAAGAAGTTTCGGAAAAGATCAGAACCTGCGTACTTAACGATCTGGTCGTTCGTCGCACTCGTGCCGACATAAAAAATCTATATGGTGAAGATGCTGAATTGCTGAAATTCCCCACCGTCAAAGGACCTCACAAGCTCGAATACAAGATGGACGATGAACTGTCTGAACTCTTTTCCGACACTGTAAGTGCCATATGTCCACCACCTTCCGGCGAACTACTTGACCCGAATATTCATATTGGATTTTACCGTTATGCGGCGATTACGCAATTCGTCAATGAAAATAATAAAAAACCTTACGAGAAACGCAATCTTACAGTAGATAGCATTACCCAACGCCTTCAGCGCATTATGCGTATTCTTTTGGTAAAGCGACTTGAAAGTAGCCTTGCGGCATTTAAGAATACACTTGAAAACCTCAACCGCTACAATGATGTGATGATAGATATGCTTCAACACGATTGCGTATTTATCTGCCCCGATATTGATGTTAATAAAATTCATTCTGAATCTAAGACATTTTCCGAATTTAAAGATAAGGTTGATGCGCTAATTGCGAAGAAGCAAGGAAACAATCGGTGTTTCAACGCTTCTGATTTTCACAAGTCTTATCTTATAGATTTGCAAAATGACAAACGTCTCATTGAAGATTTGCTCGTTCGGTGGCGTGCAAATAACTATGATCCCAAATTAGATCGATTCAAAGAAGCGATAACACCTGAACTATTTAATCCTCAGATAAATAATCCATCTGAGGCGAATACTTGTCGTTTGGTTATTTTCACCGAGGCAATTGATACTCAAAAAGACGTTGCAAGAGCACTCCGAGCAAAAAAATATCGAGTACTTGAAGTCTCAGCTCAAAACCGCACGGATACGCAAGAAGCAATTGAAGCGAACTTCGATGCGAACTGCAAACCTGAGAATCGACGTGATGATTATGATGTTATCGTCACAACCGAAGTTCTTGCCGAAGGAGTAAATCTCCATCGTTCTAACGTAATTCTCAATTATGATGCCCCGTGGAATGCAACACGACTGATGCAACGCATCGGTCGTGTAAACCGTATAGGTTCCACCGAAGAATTTGTCCATGTCTTCAATTTTTTCCCATCAGATGAAGGCAACAACCAGATTCGCCTGATTGAAAAGGCTTATGCGAAACTGCAATCTTTCCACGAAATGTTTGGCGAAGACAACAAGGTATTTAGTGAACGCGAAGAACTTGTCGAACACGACCTGCAAAACTTTGTTGATGGCGAAGAGTCTCCTTTTGGCCCATTTATCAAAGAACTGAAAGAATTTCAAGATAAATCACCTGCACGATATGATTATATCGCCTCTATTGAAGCCGAAAATCTTGGAGGCGTAATGCAATCAGATAATGAAACAACTAATGGTATATTTGTATTTACAGATAGTTCACAAGAACTGATTTCAGTTGTTGTTGAGCAAATTAAGAATTACGCTTCCTCTCGGATAATTTCCTCATTAGCTACTATGCAACTATTGAAATGCGAGCCCGATGCTGTATTCTCAAACCATAAGTTGGATAACGTGTTGCTTGTCGAAGCGAAACGTGCATATCAAAAGCATGTAGCCCACTATATCACAGCCTCAGATTCAAGCAAAAAATCAACAGATGCACTTGCCGTATTATCTGCGTTGCGCTCACGCCCCGATGTAACACAAGAGTCTAAGAAACTTTTGAAGCAAATAGAAAAACTTGTCAGAGCAAAAGATAATAATGTTATTAAACAGGTAATGAGATTTGAGAACTACCAAGGCTCACTTTTTGGAACTGATGATGACATCAATTTTCTCCTCGATACTGCTCTGTCAAATTTAGCTAACTGTGCTCAGGCTAAACGTGGAGACGCTAAACTCGTACTCTATTCTGAAACTACAAACAATAACTGACTATGGAACTAAAGCATAAGTTAGAAAAGTTATTTAACAATGATTATCCCGGAACTGATCGTTTCATAGCGGATGTTATTGTGCCAATCTTCGGCAATGAAATTGAATATATAAACGACGACCTTGCTGAGAGGGAAAAGTATGCAGAGAAAGCTAAAAATGCCGGAATCAAGCACATCAAATATGTCGGAGACCTCACGGAAAAGAATTATAATGCCGATAATATTGCTCTTCTTGATGTAACTCTCGATGACTCAAAGAATATTGAGCGGTCGCGTGTTAACATTCAGCAACTAATCCGTTCCATAATGGATTACCGCCAACACCTTATGATTGTATTCCATTATGAGGATGTAACAAATAAGCAATGGCGATTTTCTTACGCATATAAAGGCGATTCATTAAAAGACTCCACATCTGCCAAACGTTATACCTACGTTTTTGGAAAAGACTACCGTGGTCGCACTGCTGCCGAACGCTTTCAGATACTTGCCGACAGTCCACGAAGCAACGAAGATTTTGAAAATGCATTTTCTGTTGCCGCACTTAGCGATGAGTTTTTCAAAGCATATCGTGCTTATTATGCTGCTTTTGTTGAATATATTACAGGCGATCGATATTCAGATGAGAAAGATCTTGTTGCTCAACTCAAAAAATTTGAATGGTTAGAAAAAGACAGTAAGAATCAGTTTGAAGTAGTATTTGAATCACAAGCTAAAGAAGCCAGAGACTATATAAAGAAAATGTTTGGACGTATCGTTTTCCTTTACTTTCTCCAACGTAAAGGCTGGCTTTACGACAACAATGGAGAAAGTGACCCTCAATATATGAAACATCTCTTTGAGAAAGCTGAAAGAGATGGATTGGCAGAAACTTTTCTTGATGATGTATTGGAACTTTTGTTCTTCTATGTCCTTAATACTGATAGAGCTGAAGAACGAAAGAATGAAGCCTATAGAGAAAGGGGGAAAGACATCACTATTCTTCCTGGATGGAATAAAATTCCATTCCTTAATGGAGGTCTTTTTGAACAAGATTATATTGACCCAAAGATATGTACGTTCCCTCCGGAATATTTCCACAAGTTATTTGAATTTCTGGATAGCTATAATTTTACAATTGACGAAAATGACACAAATGATTTCGAGGTAGGAATTGACCCCGAAATGCTCGGCCGTATCTTTGAAAACCTACTTGAGGATAATAAAGATAAAGGAGCATTCTATACTCCTAAAGAAATTGTTGACTATATGTGTCGAGAATCTATTATTGCATATATTCAAAACGACGTACAAACAACTGAAGACAAAGAATTAATACGTAAATTTATTGAGACACTTGATATAGATTTACTCAATAATAATCAGCGTGATGAAATAGAGAATAAACTTCTCAAAGTAAAAATCTGTGATCCCTCCATAGGCTCCGGAGCCTTCCCAATGGGCTTAGTCAATCTACTCTCGAAAATCTTCATTGTTCTTCGAACATATTCATCTATTGACCACGCAAAGATGAAACGCTATATTATGCAACAAAGTATATATGGTGTTGATATAGAAAAGGGAGCTGTTGATATAGCACGACTTCGCTTTTGGCTCGCTATGGTAGTTGATGAAGAAACTGCTATACCTTTGCCTAATCTTCATTTTAAAATTATGCAAGGCAACTCATTATTAGAGTGCTATAAAGGGAAGGACTTATCTCAGCTCACCCAAGTGAATATAGGTGGGGATGGTAGTCTTGGACTAGAAAACGATGAGGCTAAATTCCTAATTTCTAGTCTTGGAAAATTCTATAATGAATCGGACCATAATAAAAGGAAAATAATACTTGATGATATTATAAAAAATGTTCGCCGCCAAATTTTTGACATAACTCAGAGCGAAGATTTTATGGAAGATATTAAAGACTTGTCCGCAAATGATAAATTCTTCCTTTGGCATACTTGGTTTGCTGATGTATTTGAAAATGGAGGTTTTGACATCGTCATCGGTAACCCCCCATATATCCAATTGCAAAAGTCGTTGGGTATTACAGCAATTGATAAGAAAGGTAAAGAGTATGACATGAAGTTAGGTGACTTATATAAGGATGCCAACTTTGCTACCTTCGAGAAAACTGGTGATATTTACTGCCTATTCTACGAACTTGGCAATAAGATGTTGAAAGATGGAGGTCATCTGTGCTATATAACGTCAAATAAGTGGATGCGTGCCGGATATGGCGAAAGTCTACGCTCTTACCTATCAAAGGATACAAATCCTAAAATCCTTATTGATTTTGGCGGGATTCAAATTTTTGATAGCGCAACTGTGGACACAAATATTTTGCTAATCGAAAAAGCGGAAAATCTAAAATCCACAATAGCTGTTACGGCAAGTAAGCACGACAAAACTATCCTCAATAATTTGAGCGATTTTGTTCAGCAAAACGCCTC
>CAMWIM010000087.1 GCA_947174335.1 uncultured Porphyromonadaceae bacterium
CGCCGACCCTCTGCTTGTAAGGCAGATGCTCTGAACCAGCTGAGCTAAACGCCCGTCGTTTTCTTAAAAATGCGATGCAAAGGTACGTCTTTTTTTTAAACTACCAAAATTTTTAAGATTTTTTTCAAAATTTACTTGCTGAGTGTTGTAACATGGCGGCCTGAGAGGTCGTAGGTTTGCATGCGGAGGTACCAGCCGAGGGCTTCGTAGTCTTTGCCAAATTCGGCTTGTTTTTCAACGCTGATAGGTTGACCTATTGTCACGCGCATAGGTTTGTTTTTCTTTTTGTAGAGCTCGCGGACGAGGTTGGCGGTGCGCAACGGCACGCAATGATGTCCCAAGAAGTTGAAAAATGCCGAGTTTTTGCCGTGGAAGTAGATCGGTAAAACAGGAACTTTGGCTTTTTGAATGATTTGAAGCACTACCGGCTGCCAGGGGCGGTCAACAATCATACCGTCTTTGTCGGTCATTCCAATTGCACCGGCAGGGAAAAATCCGACAGGCTTGCCGTCTCTTAACATTGAGAGTGCTTCACGGACTCCGGCAATAGAAACTTTACGTTTTTCGGGGTCATCTGATTGCGACTGGTCAACGGCTATAAAGTTGGGTCGCATTGCCGAAATACGATTTAAAATCATGTTTACCATGACTTTATATTCGGGACGGATGCGCGAGACAATGTAAATCAGTGCGATACCGTCGATGTGACCAAAGGGGTGGTTGCTGACGGTGATGAATGGACCCTCTTTAAACTGTTCGAGAATCTCCATTCCCTCGACTTCGAGTTTGATTTTGAGGTCGTCAAAAATCAAATGTTCGGTAAACTCGGGGCCTGGCGTTTTGCAATAGCTTGAGTGCATACGGTTCACTTCGTCCATCTTGAAATAATGCATCAGCCACTTTACAAGTCGTGGAAATTTTGCAGCTGCAGGGACCAACTCAATAATATCATTGTAGTTTATCACATCGGGTCGAACTTCTATGCCGGGATATTGGTCAAAAGTGAAAATTTCTTCGCCTTTTTGATTTTTACTGCTGTGCATCATAATTCTTTCAGTTTGATTTTTTACCTATACCGAGTTTGCTTAACAGTTTTGCAATGTAGGGGTCAAATCGGGTTGTTCTGAACACGAAGTTTCTCTGTAATAGAAAGTTCCAGCAAAGCGAAACAGTCAGTGCCACAAACAAACGTGACGCAAGGAAGATGCTATCTTCGCCGATTCCCGTCACATTTTCAAACCATGGCCACCCCTTGACAAGCGAGTAAACCGCCTGGGTGCCAAAGCTGTTGAGCAATAATGAGCCCGCCCATATAAAGATGAATTTTGTGAGGGCTACTCTCCAGTCGACGCCAACAGCGTGGAATGTAAATCGGTAGTTGATTATGCAGTTCAGAATCCCTCCGACAAAAGCCCCGATAGCTGTTGAGAGCCATGCGGTCAAGTTAAAAAGGGAGAAAACCAGAAACGACGTTATCGTGTCGATCCAGCCACACAGCTGAGATGACATGCTTGAACGTACCAACGTAAAGAAAAAGCCGTCGCTGTGGATGACTTTCTCTTTTAGTTTGCTGAACCATGCCGGAGATTTTCCGGGCTTAGTTTTTCCCTGAGAACCAGGTTTATTTTCCATTATATTTGTGAGGAGGGTCAATTTTGGCAAGTTCCTTGAGGTCTTTTGCCAACGATCCGATATAAATCAAGAAGAGCGCAGCCGCAACGAGCGCACCGATTCCGTCAAAAACAGTCCAAGGTTGTCCAAAGACATCGACTGTATAATCGTTAAACGGACAGTACATACGGATGATAAACACTGCAATGATAATCAGTCGCATCTCTGTTGGACCAAGGCTCGCGTATGTGAGTCGGAATTTACCCATGATGATTGTTGACAAGTAGGTGTAAATCGACATACAAAGATAGCCGCCCATGATAAAGAGCGCGATGCTGAGATACATCAACGGCGCCAACCCGAGACCGATACAGAACAGGCAGGTTGTCAATGCGTCGAGAGAGTGGTCGATAAAAAAGCCATATTTCGGACGTTGAGTCTCACGAACACGGGCGAGTGTTCCGTCAAGGCTGTCGCCATACCAATTGAGCACAAGGCAAAAAGATGCAGCCCAAAGATAATAGATGTTAGACTGAGACATCCAACAAAAAACAGCATATAAAACAGCGGCAACGACGCCAAAATATGTAAGTGTATCAGAGGTCACCCAGCTCGGCTGACGTTGAGCAAGCCAAACCAACGCTTTCTTTTCAAGGCGATTGAGTATCGAGGTTTGGATGCGTTCGGCATTTTCAGTTCCCATAATTGATTTATTAGTGGTATATCATTCGGAAGCTACCGCACTCCGATTAAATAGTTAAAAACTTGTGCAAAGTTAATACTATTATTTGAAATTCCACAACTTATGGGCTGATTATTTAATTTTTACCCTCTTATCACCCCATAATTCGAGCCGTTTAATCAGCCGGCGGAATACGAGGATCTTCCTCGCCGGGGAAGAAATAACGAATCTTTTTTGACTTGCCTATACCACCAAAAATACCGACGCTGCCCTCTATATTTGACGGTAAAGAGGTTGGCTCGCTGAAATATGACGGTGTGGCAATTCTCAAACGATAAAGTACTGACAGGTAGTTCATCAACATTGGTGTAATTGGCTGTAATTCAATTTCAAAATATCTTGTGATGTCATTATCGTCAGAAACTGTCAGATAATACGGACATGAGACTCTTGAGCTAACGTCAATGATATACTCTCCGTTATGAAAGCTTTCATCGGTGAAGACATCGGTTTGGTTAGCGGGCCAAGGACCAAACCCTTTATCAAGAGATGAGTCATAGAGAAGTACGTCATTAGAATGATATGCACTTATCGGAGTTATAGTAGTGGGGATTATATCATCTTCAGTGTAAAATGAGGTCATAATACTTGAGACTTTGAGACGGAAACAATTTATACCCGGATTGGGTGACTTCAGTTTTAGCGTAAACACAACAACCGAGTCAACCGCAAACTCCTTATTCCCAAGTGGCAGGTACTTTTCACATTCTTTATATATTTTATTTGTTTTGATTATTTCGACATCGGGTGTGTGAGTCGGTACTTCTATTTGGCTTGTGGACTCAATTATTTTAAAGCCTTCTTGGTATTTGTTGTATTTTTTTTTAGTTACGTTAATTCTTATTCGGTCTCCTGCTTTTACTTTATAGTTGCTATTTTCGTAGTTCAAGGTTGAGGGATTATAATTCATCTCAATCACCTGTCCATTTATATTTGCTGAAACCGTAGCATCGGTAACTACATTTTTTTTATAGTAATCGTAAAAAAGGGTTGTGTCCTCAGTATAGTAAAGTGTATCATCAGATCCAATAATTATATGTTCTGCAGTATCAAGCATGTTAAGAACGCGCCACATTACATAACTGTCACTGTAAGGCGCTGATAGTGCGGTATCAATTTTTTCAGTCCAAGATAGATTGACGTTCAAAGGTTCTCCGTCAACAGCGAGTGCCGTAACGGTAAATGGATTATTATCATCCATTTCAGGTGGGACAATCTCCACTTCACAACTCCAGAGCGTGCAGAGATATATTATAATAGTTGATATATAAAGTAATTTTTTCATTTTCAAAAAGAATAGGTGTAACTTATGGTTGGCATAATCGGGAAATTACAAACACCCTTGACGATGAGATTTCCCTCTTTATCGCTTCCGATAAAGACATCAGATATATTTTTCCTGTTTAATATATTTGTAGCTCCTATGGCAACCGTGCTTTGCCCGATGAGATGCTTGAGGGTCATGGATAATGAAACATCCAATCGCATTTCATCGGGAAGCTGAAGGTTGTTTTTTATAGAATAACCTTCATAACGCATATAAACATCAAACGCATCAGCCGGCATCACTATGCCTTTAATTGACTGGGGTACATTGAAAATATGGTCAATTCTATTTGAAAAACCGGGGCTAACTATTGTGTGATCGAACATTGTCAACATACCTGCGTAGGTTAGGTGGTCGGGGATAGTCACTTTTCGTCCTGTTGCATAACTGAATGCTCCCGATATATCAAAGTGATTTCCCGGGAAACGATTGAAATTTATCCGATGATTGAGATTAATCGACAGATTATTACGGCGATCAGCAGGAGAATAAAATGATTTACCACTGTTTATACTCTGACCCGGGCGGTCGAATGTACTGATGGCTTTTGACCATGTATATGAAAGCCATCCTGTTGTATTCCCAACCATTCGCTGCAACATAAATTCAACGCCATACGATTTACCTTTACCGAGAGCAATCATGTTTTCCCAGTTTTGACCTGTTCGTGAAAAATCGCTACCCTCTTTATAGTCGGTTAAATTATCAATCGTCTTGTAATATCCTTCGACAGACATTTCAATACCCAATGGAAATTGACGGTTCAGTGAAACCGAATAGGTCATCGACTTCATGGGTGGTATGGAGTCGGTTATGCTGACCCAGATGTCAGAGGGAGATACGAGACTCGTAGATGTGAGAAGTCGCTCGCCCTGAGACATTCTGCTGACCGAAGCTTTGATTGAGCTGTTTCTGTCAAGCATTAATGAAGCCGAAAATCGAGGCTCAAAAGAGAGATATGTCTTATTTTTTACGGAGTATGAGGCTAATCGAGCCCCGATAATCGCTTCAAAAGGTCCATATTTCATGTCGTCAGAAAGATATATGTTTCCATTAAACATCCGGCTAACTTTTCCGACAAGAGAATCTGTGTAGATTGTCCGGT
Source organism: uncultured Porphyromonadaceae bacterium (assembly GCA_947174335.1). Lineage (GTDB taxonomy): Bacteria > Bacteroidota > Bacteroidia > Bacteroidales > Muribaculaceae > CAJUPY01. Next base: position 4,786 of record CAMWIM010000087.1, read on the forward strand.
GAACATCTCGCATATCTACTAAGATTTTATCTCCCTGCCATATTGACCAGTCTTCAAATTCATCACGTTGGCTGAGGATGTGACGGCGTGGGTCAGCAGTGATATATTTTAACTCAAGTCCGACATTCATCGTATTTGATTTCCCAATCGGAAACTGATAATCACTTTTCAAATTAAAGCTGTTAATCACCGATCGTTGCGTCAGGTCTGTAATTTCGTAGGATGCATAAGGAATACTGTCCGGTTTCTCGGGGATGACAATAGTTCGGCTATTTTCTTGTTCACCATGAAACGTACGATTGTAGGAAAATCTGCTATATCCGGCAGATGTATGTAATCGGCTATTCTCCCCAAAACGATGATACCAGTTTAAAGAACCTAACCGGTTGCTCCATCGGGTCGAAGTTTTCCCTGGGGAAGAATATGTATAATTATGGACCTCACCAATTGGCTTGTTGGGCAATATAGGATCACAATATGGCTCGATACTCGTTTTTGGATAGTTATCTGTAACCTCGGTTTTTTGATTATCATGGTCAGTGAGAAAAAGGAGAGTCAATTTGTCTTTTGCCGAGAAACGGTGAGCTAATTTTAGATTGACATCCCAAAACTCCATGCCTGTGTAGGGCGATTGTATTCCTATCTTTTTATAATGCTTCTCAGCTTCGGGTTGAAAAATCATGTCGAAGTATGATGCACGGGCAGCCAATGCAAACGAAGTTTTGCCCTTGACGATCGGACCCGACACGTTGAACCTACCAATCATCAGTCCCGCCGATATTGCGCCGTGATAAGTCTCAAAATCACCCTCGGTTGTAGCGATGTCAATAACACTCGACAATCGGCCTCCATATAGCGCGGGGAAGGCACCGCGATAAAATGCCATTGATGAAATCATGTCGGGATTGACTGCGGTCACAAAACCCTTCATGTGTTCGGTCG
>CAMWIM010000088.1 GCA_947174335.1 uncultured Porphyromonadaceae bacterium
ATGTCCATTAGTGATTTTTAGAGCCCATTTCATCACTCAAAATGTCCATTAGGCCTAAAAATAGCATAAGAATCACGCTCATAGAATTTTCGCAAAGCTTCGGTGGTTGAACTTTTAATGCCTAATTTAGCTCTTTCATAGTACATATAACGTGTAAACAGCTCATCTAGAGGGGTGCCCGAGAGAGGCTTGATTACATCTGATGCAATTGTATCAAGGGCCTTCCACTGTTCAATAAATTCATCTTTCTTACCTTGCTCTTTGTAGAACTTATAGAATTGAGCCTTGAAGATGTCTGCATCAGAAAGCGGTTTCCCTCGGTCATTAAGAGTGGAAAAGATACGCAGAGCTGCATCTTGTGACTCAGCTTCAATAGGCAATAATACACAGTTATTTAAAATCCGAGCAGGGAGATACGCGAAATAAGACGGATAATTGTTGAGAAAATCAACTATCTGTCCTTCAAAATATTTAAAATTTTTGGCATAACGACTTTTCATGTTATCGGCATTCCCATCGCGGAGAATCGCAATAAATTCCTCCTTGTCGTTGTCTGTAGCCACCTCAGAGGCAATTTTCAGGTCATCCTTTTGGTAAGCACCAAAATTATTTGCTCTCCACAGGCATTTTTCAATATCCTGCTTCATTGCTTGAGAATTCTGGTCTTTCATGTGTGACAACTTATTGTAGAATGCGCGTAGTAAAAGCATCAAGGTCGTTAGACGTTGTTGTCCATCGATGATTTCAAGTTTCTTATCATCATTCTTGAAAGTCACGATCGGACCAAGAAAGTATTCGTCCTACTCATTAAACTGATCACAGTCATCGTTTGGAAATGAAAATGTAAAAAGATCTTCCCAAAGTGTTTTGCACTCGACTTCTCCCCATGCATAAGGACGCTGATAATCGGGGGTAAGAAAACTTGTTTTGGACTCCTGAAACAGTCCTTTTACATTCTTTTGGTCAACGGTGAGTTTTGACATTATTTTTTTTGTGTTGGTTTAGAGTGCAAAGTTACGAAATTTTTGCGAGATTTTGGGTGCTAAAGTGAAGAAAGATGGTCATTCCCAGTGGGTTTATCGGAAATTTTTACTAACTTTGCATATTAAAAACCTCAATTATCAACATTAAGGATGCCTATACAGAGTGAGGCTGCATTGGAAGAAGGTCTGATTGCCGCTCTTCAAAAGATGAGCTATGAATATGTTCAGATAAAAGAAGAGACCAATTTGAAAGAAAATTTCAAGAAGCAGCTTGAGATACATAATAAGAAAGCTCTCGCTGAAATCGGGCGTGAGCACCTTACAGACAGTGAATTTGACAAAGTTCTGATTCACCTTGAAGGTGGCACCCGTTTTGAAAAGGCGAAGAAGTTGCGCGAAAAATTTGTTCCATTTGAGTTAGATGATGGACAACGTATTTGGTTGAATTTTCTAAACACGCAGCAGTGGTGTCAAAACGAGTTTCAGGTATCTAACCAAATTACTTTTGAAGGACGTAAGAAATCTCGATTTGATGTAACCATTCTTATCAATGGACTACCATTAGTTCAGATTGAGTTGAAACGTAGGGGTGTAGAACTGAAACAGGCATATAATCAGATTCAGCGTTACCACAAGACCTCGTTTCATGGCTTATTCGACTACATTCAGATTTTCATAATATCCAATGGTGTAAATACGCGCTACTTTGCCAATAATCCCAATTCGGGATTTAAGTTCACGTTTAATTGGACTGACAAATCCAACAATCCATTCAACGAACTGAGCCTGTTTGCCGCAGATTTTCTTGACAAATGCACTCTTGGCAAGATGATCAGTAAATATGTCGTAATGCACGAAGGTGAAAAATCGCTAATGGTGCTTCGTCCATATCAGTATTATGCAGTTGAGGAGATTATTGATAAAGTTCAGAACACCAATAGTAATGGTTATATATGGCATACGACCGGTGCTGGTAAGACCTTGACTTCATTCAAGGCTGCTCAACTTGTTTCTGAACTTGACGGTATTGATAAGGTTATGTTTGTCGTTGACCGTCATGACCTCGATACTCAGACCCAATCAGAATATGATGCCTTTGAGCCGGGTGCTGTTGACAGCACGTCCGACACCAGTGAACTGGCTCATAGACTTCAGAGTGATTCGAAGATTATTATTACCACTATACAGAAACTAAACGCTGCTGTCACACGCCCTTGGTACAGCAATAAACTTCAGGAGATTAAGGACAGCCGTATTGTGATGATTTTCGACGAATGTCATCGCTCGCATTTTGGTGACAGCCATAGGAATATCACAAAATTCTTCAACAATCTCCAGATATTCGGCTTTACCGGCACTCCAATATTCAAGGAAAACTCCGTCGATGGACACACCACCAAGGATATATTCGATAGATGTCTGCATAAATATCTTATCAAGGACGCTATTGCGGATGAAAATGTGCTTGGTTTCCTTGTAGAATATTATCACGGCAACACCGATGTGAACAATGGCAATCAAACCCGTATGCGCGAGATTGCACAATTCATCCTCAACAACTATAACAAATCTACTTATGACGGTGAATTTGATGCTCTGTTTGCTGTGCAATCAGTTCCAATGCTGGTTCAATACTACAAGATTTTCAAAGAATTAAATCCTAAAATCCGCATCGGCGCAATCTTCACTTATGCGTCTAACGACAGTCAAGACGATGATACCACCGGAATGTCAAGTGGCTCATTCGTTAGTGAACGCGTAGCTGGAGCTGACGATATGGAGGATATCATCAAAGACTACAATAAGATGTACGGCACTTCTTTCTCATTGCAGAACTTTCGTGCATATTACGATGATGTAAACCTCCGATTGAAAAAGAAAAAGCCTGACATGCTTTCACTTGATCTTTGTCTTGTCGTAGGCATGTTCTTGACCGGCTTTGATTCAAAGAAACTCAATACCCTGTATATCGACAAAAATCTTGACTATCATGGATTGTTACAGGCATTTAGTCGTACCAACCGAGTTCTCAATGAGAGAAAGAGGTTTGGTAAGATTATTTGTTTCCGCGATTTGAAGTCAAATGTTGATGCTTCTATCAAGCTGTTTAGTAATGGCGGTGATGAAACGGGTATCTTGAATAAGCCTTTCGAGGATATAAAACAAGAATATGTTGATTTAACTAAAGAATTCATCAAGCATTATCCAGACTCTCGTGTAGTAGATTATCTTCAGAACGAGGACGACAAGCGTAAGTTCATCTTGGAATTCCGTGACATAATCCGTAAGCATGCCGAGATACAGATTTACGAGGATTTCAATGAAGAAGATCCGGATTTCCCAATGGACGAGCAGCTCTACATGGACTTCCGTAGCAAGTATCTTGATATTCATGATACTTTCGTTGACTCAAAGACGGTAAAAGATAGTACTCCTACTGATAATACCACTGAAACGGGAGCCTCACTCGACGATATTGATTTCTGTCTCGAACTTCTCCATAGTGATATTATCAATGTTGCCTACATTCTCAGTCTTATTGCCGAACTTGATCCTAATGCTGAGGATTATCCTGAAAAACGTCAGGAAATTCTCGATACTATGATTAAGGATGCCGAGTTGCGCAGCAAGACCCAACTTATTGACGGCTTCATTCTCCAGACAGTGGATAATGATAAGGAAGGATTCATGCGCGATAAGAAGGCTGATGGCAGTATCGACCTTGAAGAGCGTCTCAACCAATATATCCGACAAGAGAAAGGTCGTGCCATTGAGCGTATTGCCGAAGAGGAAGAAATTCCCATTGAGGTAATCAACAAATATGTGGCTGAATACGATTATGTACAGAAAGAACAGACCGAGATTATACAAGACGCACTGAAAGACAAGAAACTTGGACTTGTGGCTCGTCGTCGTACTCTCAACCGCATCGTTGACCGCCTGCGTAATCTAATTAGAACATTCAGCTGGGATTGATTAAATATAAAAGCCGAATATTATGAGCGAAGAACTCCAACAAAAACTGCGTACCCAGCTTTGGGCTGTGGCTAATAACCTTCGTGGCAATATGTCTGCCAACGAATTTATGTACTTTTCTCTTGGATTCATCTTTTACAAGTATCTTTCTGAAAAGATTGAGAAGTATGTCGACCAAGCACTTGAAAATGATGAAATAACTTTCAAGCAGCTATGGGAAAGTCAGGAGGAAGAAGCCATGGAACTTCAAGAAGAAGTTAAGAAGCAGTGTCTTGAAAATATCGGCTATTTCGTTGAACCGCAATACTTGTTCACTTCAATAATCGACCGCATCAACCGCAAGGAGAACATTCTTCCGCAACTGGAGCGCTCTCTGAAACGAATTGAAGATAGCACTCTCGGTCAGGAGAGTGAGGAAGATTTCGGCGGACTCTTCTCCGATATTGATTTGGCATCGCCTAAGCTGGGTAAGACAGCCGACGATAAAAACAATCTTATTAGTAGTGTCCTCACAGCCCTCAACGGGATTGACTTCGGCGCAGATGAAGCAACGCAGATTGACATACTCGGCGACGCATACGAGTATATGATTTCGCAGTTTGCAGCCGGCGCAGGAAAGAAAGCCGGTGAGTTCTACACCCCGCAGGAGGTGAGTCGTATCCTTGCAGAGATTGTTACACTTGGACATAACCGTTTACGCAACGTTTATGACCCGACTTGCGGTTCCGGTTCTTTGCTAATCCGTGCAGCAAACATAGGTAATGCTGTTGAGATATTCGGTCAAGAGAAGAATCCCACTACCTATAATCTTGCTCGAATGAATATGCTCCTTCATGGTATTAAGTTTAGCAACTTTAAGATTGAAAATGGTGATACTCTTGAAGCGGATGCATTCGGCGATAAGCAGTTTGACGCAGTCGTGGCTAATCCTCCTTTCTCAGCGGAATGGAGTGCAGCCGAAAAATTTAACAATGATGATAGATTCAGCAAAGCCGGACGTTTGGCACCTCGCAAAACTGCCGACTACGCTTTTATCCTTCACATGATTTACCACCTCAATGATGGTGGGACAATGGCGTGTGTAGCCCCACATGGTGTTCTGTTCCGTGGTAATGCCGAAGGTGCAATTCGTCGTTTCCTCATTGAAAACAAGAATTATATAGACGCCGTTATTGGACTTCCGGCAAACATCTTCTACGGTACTTCGATTCCGACCTGCATAATCGTGATGAAAAAATGCCGTAAGGAAGACGATAATATACTCTTCATCGATGCAAGCAAAGGGTTTGAGAAGGTCAAAACTCAGAATAAACTTCGCCCCGAGCACATCGAAAAGATTGTCAACACCTACCGTGAGCGTAAAGAGATTGAAAAATACAGCCACCTTGCCAATCTTGATGAGATTAAAGAAAATGACTACAACCTCAACATCCCTCGCTATGTTGACACATTCGAGGAAGAAGAGCCTATTGACATCAAGGCTGTAATGGCTGAAATCAAAGAACTCGAAGCTAAGCGAGCAGATCTCGATAAGGAAATCGAAGGCTACCTCCGTGAACTTGGAATCGTTGAATAATCCCCACAAAGACTATCCTCATGGCACAAGATAAAGACCCAAAGATCCTTAATGTTCCACCTTTGCGCTTC
>CAMWIM010000089.1 GCA_947174335.1 uncultured Porphyromonadaceae bacterium
CAGCCTCCAATCTCAAAATCATAATTACGATCGTGGCGAAGAAGATATGCTAACTTTTTGTTTTTATTCTTGCTCATAAGCAATGATATTAAGATACATAATTCGCCTTAATCACTATGTAGAAGATAAGGCGTAAATAACATAATTATATGCTATTATTTTAAGTGTCTATTTATAATTTCCAACTCTTGATTAATTAAGCGTCGTGAACGAAGCTTGTCGAATCTTTCTTCAGGATTTAAGCTATCAGATTTCAGTTCCAACTCTATATAATTTAACATTTCTTCTCCTTCGCGCTTAAAGTTTATCTTTTGTGCCTCTGTCATTGTTCTACAAATTTGTTCTAATTCTATTAGATATTCTTGATCTTCCAAATTATCATATTGTTGACTATTATCAGTGCTATGAACAAATAACTTAAAAATCATTATTCCACATAATGTAATCAATAGCATAATAAATATTACACTCAGGATCGGATGATTTTTAATTTTATCTATTATAGTCATTTTGATACCAATTTTAAATATATAATAATGAGACATCTTATCTTTATACCCTTCTACCGATAAGGGATAAATCATTTTGAGTAAGTTACCATTCTACTAATTTGTAGGAGTATGCTTTGGGATTTATAGGCACTATAGTATCCACAACTATCCAATTAGTAACTTCATCTATTACATCACTCGTTTTAATTTTAATAAAACCTTCTTTATTTGATTGTTGGGCAATATCACTTTCTGAAAATGACGTTTCAAGGTGATCTCTCCAGATTCTGATAGGTTCAACCATTAATTTCCATTGGCCTTCATCAAAAATAAATAGTTCATATACGGTCCATGATGATGTTGGCCATTGAGACACAAATATCCATTCTTCGGTTTTATTCCCGTCAAGAGCTCCTTCCTTCACAAATTAGACACCAATGTATTGCCTATTTTCAATTCTTGAACACCCCCTTTTGCGGTGTAAACTCTCCATTCAGTATAGAACTCTCCAAACAAACCATCTACGATAAGTTTTCCAACTGGTTCACATATCAGAGTCTCAATCTCTTTTCCGTTGCATTTTCCAACTATAGTATCACAATACTGCACTATGGGATCTATTTCGCTTTCTATAAGTAATTCTTGTGTTTTACTCCTAAGATTACAGCTAAAGAAGCAAATTATAATTGATACCATAAATAATGTGGAAGCAAATCTTTTATTCATATGGTTAGACGATAAGTTGGTTTTAACATGATAGTTTATTCAACCTGTTTAAAATTACCAGAATATATTAAATCCTCATCCGGACTGTACACTTCTAATTCTTCCAATAAATCTCCATGCAACCATCCCGTTATGTATTGATATTTGTATCCATTATTAAGAAAGATAAATTCTTCTGCAGCAGGAGCCGACTCATCATCTGAAATCCATTCATTATATGGACATCTATAGTTCCAATTAATAAGTTGTCGAATTCCATTCTTAATTACCAGATTCGGTTTACCGTTCTTCTTACCGCCATTCCAACTCATGTATGTACAACTACCATCATTTTCCTGTTCAATCCTAATAAAGTAATCTTCATTGATGAATTCAAGTGGCTTTATCAAGGTAATATCGTGGAATAAATTTCCATCCCATTTATAATGCCTGAACGTCCCTGTCATTACTTGTGAACCTTCAGTCGCTTTGCCAATATCTGCTACATAAAGTTCTTTTTTTAAGTGATTATAGAAAATGGCTAACTTATCAATTTCTTCTACTCCTTCTATTATACCATCGTTGCGATATGCAAGCAATACATAAATTTCATCATCCCTTGAAGATAATTCTTGTTCATACTGGACCTCTATCTCATCAATCTTCGAATCTCCTACGGAAAAGACTTCTAGTAGTTTACTAACATTCTGTTTTCCAACCTCATAAACATTTGCTTGCTTATACATATAGACCCCCTGATGAATGCTACCACTTGCCCCTATAAATAAATACCGATTATTGGAAAGGGAATAAATATTTTCGATTGCTGTGATAGTGTCGGGTAATAAGAGGGTCATAATCTTTCCGAACACGTTATTTTGAAGTATTACCCGACATTCAGCGCCATATCCATAATGACTATCACTAATATCAAAGCAATATGCCTTAACCTTTTTATCATCCGATAAAACACTATTAAACCGATTTATTCCTTCAAAATCTATATTAAACGTTTCAGGATTCTCCTCAACCAGTTTAAAGACCTTCTCAAATTGCTCATTCGTATATTCTCCCACCCCATCTTCATAGACAAGAATATTGGAAATCTGATCCTCATAACTGAGATTCTTTGAGCAGCCTATGAGCATTAAACAACTGATGCAAAAACAGCTCAGTACTTTATAACACCTACGATTTATATACTCAAGCCACATGATTAATTAACTACTATACAAATGATTATTTCTTTAGCTTAAAAAGGACACCGTCATTCGTATACTGATTGTTTTCTAGTTTATAACTTTCATTAACCCACTCATCCCAAGCGACGTATAATGTGTTATTCTTAATATAATACTATCCTTCTGAAGTACCTCTAATCCAACTTCCATTCTCGCGAATATAGCCATCGAGATAACAAGTCCTATTTGGATAATAAGTAACTCCTAAGCGATTATTCGCATCTTCTCCGTGGAAGTAAGTTTTCTTACTGAAATATGACGTAGAATTAGTATTGTCTGATTTGGAGTAGCTTTGTTTCGAATGTCTGGAGGAATTTCGGATTTTTCCTACGCTTATCACTGTTTCATTATAAACAATTTTATTGCCATTTTTAATCGAAGACATTGAAAATTAGTTAGGTTACATTCGACTAAGCATTCGGGGGGGGTGACTATGATTTTGTGAGTCACGACATGACAGTTCTCATTATAGAAAGTACCATTCATGATAACTTCGTTGTCTGTGCGATTAAAAATCTCACCCCTTGAACTAACCAATTCGTTAGAAAAGGCAATATTTAGATAAATGCAGAGCGATATGTCCTTCCTGAAACGCGTGTTAAGTTTTCTTGCTTTGCTATTTCCTCTAAAGTGATGCCGGGGCCTAAAAATGTAACTGTGCCAACCTTATCAACTATTACGTGATTATCATTTGCGGTCAATGTAATTGACTGGCTAAAGATATTCGTACAGGAAAAGAGAAGAAAGAAAAAGAATAATGAGATTGTCCGAAGTTCCATAAACTAAATTAGCGACTATAGTTAAAGTTTGAGGTGCAGAATATCACAAAAGTTACTCCACCAAGACTCTAAAAGCCGCCAGATTGAACTAAACAGGCCATAATTGTACATTGGTTCAACTGTACCATGACCATTCATATTTGGGAAGAATGCCGGAATTATCAGACAGGACACAAGAAGCCATGACGTTAGGATGTATGAATATGACAGCAAGGGGGGATACTGATTAATATCCGTCTGATGGTTGCCTATCTGCGTCTTAAAACAATAGAAATGAAAACAAAGCGTACATCCAATAATAATGTCAAATATCCAAACACCATGAAAATTCATCATCCATCGGAACGATAGCAATATAAAAGTAAATAGCGGAAAACAATAAGGAGCAAGAGAAATTGGTACACCCTTATATACGTTTCGTTGGGTAGCCATCATATACCCTGTTCTTTGATTTGCATGAAACTCTACGACTTGCAAATTAAAGAGGAACGCAAATATAGTATGAGTTAATTCATGAGAGAATGTCTCTACAAATTCAAGATTACCTTTTAGGTATCTTCTCAAAATTGCGAATGATACAAATCCAATTGCCACCCATTTAAAAATTTCAAGCTGGTGCAGAATATTCCCTCCAGCAAATATTACTTTAAGAAGATGCCACGCGTATGGGATTGTCAATATAATGACAACTGCCAAAATTAACATCCAAATAAGAAAACTCCTCTTAGTCATAATTCACTAAAAAGTAGAGATGAAAGCTTGTCTATTTCAATTTGAAATTTGGCATTTCAGATGAAAGTTCATTGTCAATGTCGTGGCATTGCTTACGGATAATGCCACGACGTGAGATAGCTGGATCTAAGCAATATTTCTTATATGTAGCTTTGAAGCGTTCAAGCGTTTCATCGCTCAAATCATTCAGATTTCGTATTTGAGGGAAGAGTAGTTTGTGGTATGCTGTTGAAAGACGCTTCACTGCTTTCCGGTCTCTTATATCGCTTGAAGATTCCTCAATCAATTCATCAAAAATTGAAGCATATTCTGTTCGGGTGCGTAGTAGATGAAGGATATTGGAGAAATACTCCGCATCCAGTGTCCAGCCATTAAGAATTGTCCCTGATTCAAGACGAGGAAGTTTCCAACCTTCTATAAATCCATGAAAGCGGTCAAGAGTGGCCGATTCCTGAAGCATTGCGGGAAGGACTTTGTAATAGGCAGAATCTATAGGTTGTCGAGTCTCTCCATCAACAGGAATATTTCCCATCAGGGTCAAGCCACAATCAGATTGAAACACGGTGTTATCTACTGTTGCTCTCCCATCTTCTAAATAAGACTTGAATATGGACTGCATTTCAGCCGGATTCTCAAAAGAGAAAGAAGCAATCTCATCAATAGCGAGTGTGTCATAATGCTTTAGAAGTCCGAACTGCCGGTTTTGCTTATTGAAAAAGAGTTTAGCACGAGTAATCTTTCCTCCACTGACAATCCATCCTCGTTTGCTGAAATTATTATAGAGATATGACTTACCTGTACCTTTAGGACCAAGTTCAATAATATTCAATCGTGGTTCAACAAACGGAAGTAAGCGACTGATAAGTTCTAATTTCACATCAGTATTCTCAAACGAATCGGGATTATATCCCATTATCTTTACAAGTGTGTCAATCCATTCTATTGTATCGAATTTGCAACGTGCATCAAGATAGTAGTCCAAATTAACTGAATATGGTTCAAAAGGTTTGAAGGAAGTCATAAGTATATGACCTTTCTCTTTACCCTGAGGTTCTACGTATCTCATCGTCATATTACCCCAATGTTCACCATCACAAAACCATTCCGGCTGTTCTTGAATAAGTTGTGGAGAAACACGGGCATCTTTAGTAATTCCTGCATCGGGCAGGTCAAACCACACTGTACCTTTGTCCAATTCAGTCCTGAATACAACACGAGAAGTTACGTTCACTCGTTCTCTACCACTAAATAGCCTGTTTTTGAGAATCTGCCCCTCTACTCCCATCTTCTCATTGAAGTAGTCGGATAAAGCTTCTTTGTCAACGATGCCATGCTCGTCAGAAAAACGTCTAAGGATATAATCTCGGACAAAAACGGGGAGATTTCTACCGGCAAACAATGTGTCAGTTGCAACAGACTTCATTACTGAGGCATCCGGAAACGCTTGTGTTATCTTATCTTCCATAAAATAAAGGATTAGAAGGAATCGTCTATCGACATTGCATTATTAGGCCTCTCCTTTTCAAAATTCACTGCTGAAGAGCTATCGTCAATAAGAGAGTAGACTAACAGGACATTTTTACCTAACTCAATAATATCTCCGTCTTCCAAAGGATAGAGAAGATTTGTGTCTCTTAATTC
>CAMWIM010000090.1 GCA_947174335.1 uncultured Porphyromonadaceae bacterium
CGGCGGCATGAAGGTCGCCCGATGCTTCACCGGCTGATATGAAATAGTGCATTTTAATCGCTTAATGGAGTGATAACTACGCGGTCGATAATAGCGTGGTTGGTTGATAAATTCATGTTTTCGTTCCACGGTTCAAAGATGAGCGAGAGTGTTATGTTACCTGCGGGTAAATCTACTGCAAGCGAGTTTGTCGTTCCCCAGTCGTTCCATCGTCCAACACCACGGGTTGGCATAACGATTGTCCCGGCAGGTTGACCATTGACGGTAAGCGTACGGATTGCACATTTATTTTCGGTGTTGACCGGACCATTACCGTTGGCATAGATAAACACTACGCCATATCTTCCTGGACGGGTAATTCTTACAGGAACTGAAATAGGTTGAGAATAATGGTCTATTTCGACAAAACCGTTGCCCTCAAAGCCCTCTATTTTAACATCGGGGCGATATGAAACCTCGCTTGAGGTAAGCGTTGTAAGGTCAGAGGGAATATCAACCACAATTTTCTTTGAATTGTTAAGAGGTTCTGATGCAAACGATTGAATACCATTTTGGTTGACACCGATAACTTGATATTCGCCATCGGGGTCCATCTTCCACGACGTTAGTTGAGTACGGGTAATTTCACGTCCGTTTTTTAGGATGATGTAATAGTCGATATATTCAATCGGAGTCCATGTCATCACCCCTTCGTGAGCACGTGTAATCGGGGTAACCGGGGTTTTGATGTTGGGCTGATTGTTAATTGATATTTTTGCAATATCATTGTTTGCCATTATGATTTTGATAGTGCAGTTCCCTTTGAGATTCTTGGCAGGGATGTACGGGTCAACAATCTTGCCGTTAAGCATGACATATTTAATTTTGTCGCCGTGACCCTCAACGGTGATGTTGAGTTTTGCATCGCGATAGCTGAAGTTAGAAAGCGTGCGAGAATCGCTGAATGCTTTCGGTATGAATGGCGTAAACTGAATACCGTCAGTTTCAAAGTTGATACCGAATAAAATACGACAGGTGATTGCAAGGTTACCCGAAAGTGACCAGAGCATATTTGACGAATTGAGTTCGGTCGCAATATCTCCGTTGTCAAGATTCAGATTTTCTTTGTTGGTGGCAAAAAGTGCGGCAGGGCGGAATACAGCTCCGATACCGAGCATTGTTCCCTCTTCGTTGTGAGCTTTTGCATTTGCAAGAGCCCAGTATGATGCCACGAATGGCCACAGCGCATTGTTGTGATATGAGGGCATATCAGGGATCTGCGGATAGAAAACCGCGGGTCCGTAAGGAGTGACGGGATTGTTTTCAGTAATCGAAACAGCCCTGTCGGTTGAGGCTATGTCATAAAGTATGGCAAGCGACTCGCCGAGCGTTTCAGCCCGTTTATTCAGAATTGGATAGTCGCGACCATAAAGATACATCGCATAAAAGCCTTTGTCGTTGAGCCAGAATTGTTCATTGATAGCCTGTTTCATCGCCTCGGCACGTTGGAGATAGGTCGCGCTCTCTTTATTATAGCCGAGAAGGGTTGCTATTTGAGACAGAATTTTGAGACCGGCGGCGTGCACAACGTTTGTACTCATTGCTTCACTTTGATAGATGTCGGCGGTCTGCATCCATTTTGGATAGCTTTGTTCGCGCCAGTCAATAAACGAGGTCTCGCCGTGAACAAGTCCGGTTTCAGGGTCAAAGATTGTTTTATAATCGACGTCAAACGACTCTTTAATAATTGGATAGATGAATTTGAGCCACTGTTGGTCGCCGGTAACTTTATAGACTTCAAAGGCGGCGAGTGCCCAAACCATACGGTCGGAACTGATTGGCCATGCGCCACCCGATCCGGTGTCTTGTATTATCTGCCCACGGCTGTTGACTTTTTTCATCAGTGATATTTTTGAAGCCTCGGGTTGAAGATAAGCCATTGAGAGAATGATTGAATAGCTCACGTCACGAGTCCAAACGCCTGCCCATTCCTTACCTGTGCGTAGGGTTGTATCGGGTTCGACAGCATTGACCATTTCGTCGAGTCCCATGTTGAAAATAGCACGATGAAGTTTGTTGGTTGTAACCAGATAGGGGTAATCTGAAATATTGTTTTTCAGTTCCCATTTATTGTCAATCGGCATGAAATAATGGGGCTGAGCCGCGTAGTTTGACACAATCTCGTGTTCGCTGACGGCGTATGCTTTGAAGTTGCCTTGAACTATTGAGTTACCGACCCACTTGTAGGCGGGAGAGCTTACATAGGTCTGAGCCGAAACCGACATTCCGAGGGCAGCGACTGCCAAAAATGTAAGGTGTTTGATATGTTTCATGCTGATATAAAGTATTCGTTTATAATTTAGCTTCAAAGATAATAAAAAATACCAAGAGTAAAAAGTTCGAAAAAAAATTTTTAATTTGCTGAAACTATTTGAAATATTTGTGCGACTAATAAGTAAAATGTAATTTCGCAGTCGATGACACTATCATTACCCACATATAATAATCGATCATTGCTTAATCGCCTTTTAGAGACAGTAGCAATGTTGTTTGCCAATCCGGCTGATAAATCAGAGGTTGAGCAACGGTGCCGTTTTAACGAGATTGTTTCTCAATATGACTCGATGATAGCGAAAATATGCTTTGGTTATGCTCGTTATCGTGACGAATTTGACGACCTTCACCAAGATTCGTTAATCAATATTTGGCAAGGGCTGGAACGATTTCGTGGCGAATCAGATATAAAGACGTGGATTTATCGCGTGACGCTCAACACCTGTGTCTCAACATTGAGGCGTCGCCGTGAGATTCCCGAATCAGATCGTCTTGAACTCTACGGAATGATTGATGAGTCGGAAGATCGACGTCGCATGATAGCCGAGTTGCATGATATGATAGCCTGTTTGTCGCCGGTCGATAAAGCGATAGTGTTGTTGTGGCTCGATGAGTTCAGCTATGACGAAATTTCATCAATGGTCGGGTTGCCGCGCAATACAGTCGCCACCCGATTGCGTCGGGCAAAAGATAAACTTGTAAATATGAAATAAACTATGGAAGAAGATGCAAAAAAAGAATGGCGCGATGTTCGCCTGTCAGCTGCCGGGTCTGGAAATTATGAAGATATATATAACGGACGCCGTCGAACAGCCCTCGAAAATCTCGCCAATCGATACAAACGCTTTGCAATTATAGGCTTGATGTTTGTGATTTGGGCACCTCTGACGTTTTACAAACCTGAGATTCTGATTAATAACCGATGGACAATCATAATATTCTCATCAATCTATTTTTTGACTTGCGGACTGATGGATTTATGGCTCTATCGAGGCATCCGTTCTATTGATTGTACCACGATGACAATTAAAGAGGTGGCAACCCGTGCCTTGTTTTATCGCAAACGTCATCTGCAGTTTATAGCAATCCTACTGCCGTTTGCTTTTATATGGATAGGGATTTTATGTTACAATTTGTGTGACAACACCGCCTTTTTGTGGGGTGTAGGACTTGGAGCCCTCGCTGGTTTCGCGATAGGCATTCGCCAACTCATGAAATTCCTCAACGACTACCGCAGCATAACTGAAGATTAGGCAATGCATAATCGGTTGGTATAGTAGGGATATGGTTCGCTATGTTAATCGTCGATGACGATAAACCTATTGCTAATTAAAAAATTATTTGTAACTTTGCGTCGCTTACCAAAAATGAAATTTTTTTCAGTTTGTAAAACGTAAAGGCATGAAGCTAATAAATAGACCTCATTATATCAGTCGATTATCTGCTGTAAAGAATACTCCCGAAATAAAGATATTAACCGGTATAAGACGCTCAGGAAAATCTAAACTTTTGAGTGCATTTGCCGACTATATCCGCCATGGCGATTCGACTGCTAATATCATCGAGATAGACCTAACAAAGTTACGGTTTGAAAAACTAAAGGAATATCATGCACTTAACGAATATGTTGAGCAACAATATAAAGAGGACGTTCTTAACTATCTGATGATTGATGAAGTTCAACTGTGCGAGGGCTTTGAACTGGCCATAAACAGTCTTCATTCCGAGGAAAAATATGATATATACCTAACCGGCTCCAATGCATTCCTGCTAAGTAGTGATTTAGCAACGTTGTTTACAGGTCGTCATATAGAGATACACGTTTTCCCTTTCAGTTTCGAGGAATATTGCACCTATTTTGACGTCGCAAAAAATGACTTTCAGAATGCATTCACTGATTATGTTCAGATTGGCGGATTAGCCGGCGCATATCCCTATGCAAGAAACGCTGATCGTGAGAAATATATCCGCGATGTTTATGAGACAATACTTATCCGTGATCTTGTGGATAAGTACCGACTTGGAAATCCTACTATGATGAAACGTGTGAGTCATTATCTAATGGATAATGTTAGCAATATTTCCTCATCACGAAATATAAGCAATGCAATTAATAATGATGGTATAGAGGCAAACCATATAACAGTAGGCAACTATATCAATTACTTATGTAATGCTTTTGTATTCTATGAAGCGAAGCGATATGATGTCAAGGGTAAAACCTATCTGCAATCGCTGAGTAAGTATTACCTTGCTGACACCGGGATACGTTTCGCCGAACTCGGTAAACGAAATATGGATTGGGGACGAATGCTTGAAAACCTGGTGTTTATAGAATTATTGCGACGAGGATATGATGTATATGTTGGTAAATTATACCAAAAAGAAATAGATTTTGTTGCCATGAAAGGAAATGAAAAAATCTATATTCAAGTTAGCGATGATATTTCAACCGAAATGACATTCAAACGTGAGGTTGCTCCATTGTTACAGATTAGAGATGCATACCCCAAACTTCTACTCGCCCGAACAAGAAACGAAGAAACCGATTACGAAGGTATAAGAATAGTTGATATCCCTGCATGGCTCTTGGCTCTTTAATTCTCATGTCTGTACAGCTCGTTCGAGTCAATTTTAGACAGTGGAGCAGGGGAAACGCTTAATAATGCACAATGTAGAATGCATAATTCATAATTTTATCGCAGTATCTCCTGTCGAAAGTCCCGGACGCACGAGCCGTGCTTGCCCTACAATATTCATATTCAAAAACAGTTTAAATGCTTGAATTCTTGTTATGGTCGTGATTTTGATGTAACTTTGCGAAAAGTAAAAATATTGAGCTATGACTATAAAGCAAACTCTTGTAGCCTGTATCGCACTGGCATCTTCAGCGACAGTATGTTCGCAATCTGTGACTATCTCCCCGACACCTCAAACGGTTAAGTGGGGCAT
>CAMWIM010000091.1 GCA_947174335.1 uncultured Porphyromonadaceae bacterium
TGGCTTTAGCCTTTACGGGTTTGGGAGCTTTGTCTTTTTCAGGCTCGGCAGTATCTTCAACTTTTTCAAGGTTAAGACGCATTGAGGCGATTTCTTTATTAAGTGTCTCAATTTCGCGAGCCTGATTACGAATAGTGGTTAACAGTGAGTTAAGTTCTTCGTTTTCAATTGACAAAGGATATTGCTCTTCAACTCTAACAATGAAGTCAGACAGCACGTTCATATAGTTTGTGAATGCCTGATAAGGTGTTTCGTAGGGGCTGAAGTGGCTGTGAACTTCTCCGTCAGCCATGTGTTTGGTGGACATGTAGAAGAAATGGTCTGATGCCTGAAGGTAGTTCCAGTCTTGTTTCAGACGGCGGTCGTCACAGAGTCTGACGCGTTCGGCAACCGAATACAGTTTGTTGAATGCCTCGTTCTGCAATTTGTTTCCAAGCCATGCCGATGTGTCGCGGGCTTCGTCTGACCACGAAATAGGGTGAAGGACTGAAAGATCGCCGGCAGGTTTGAGTTTTGAGATTGCCTGTGAGGGGGTGATAAATTCGATACCACGTTCGGCGGCAAATCGTGGAAGTGCTTCAAGGAATTGGAAAATACCCGATTCGGCAGGCTGAAGCTGTCCGAATGTTTCAAGATTCATAAAGAGATTGACAATCTGCTCTTCGGGGGGAGTTGAAGCAATCCAATCGATGAATTTGTCGGCGGTCAGGGGATATTCGCTCCATTCTGTATTGGAGAATCGAAACGCGATGTCGTCGCTGAGTTTGTCGTTCTTGAGCAGGATTTTGAGCTTGGGAGCTGAAGCTGCGGTATAAACATAGTTGGGTGATTTCCAACCGAGAATGTGTTTTGCGCCTTCGGTTATAACACCTTTGTAACCCATTGAGAGAATTTGCGGAGCCATTTCGTCACAATAAATCAACTCGGTGTTACGCAACACTTTTGGTTTTACTCCAAGTTGCTGTTCGAGCATTGTGTCGTGAGCCTTGACCTGTTCGGCAAATTCAATAGGGTCGGTTAGTGATGCAAGTGAATGTGCGTAAGTTTCAGCAAGAAATTCTACTTTGCCGGTTGCCGCGAGTTTTTTGAGGATATCAATAAACTCGGGTACATAGGTCTGGAATTGTTCAAAAGCTATACCTGAAATTGAGATTGCACACTGGAATTTTCCTTTTGAGCTTTCAATCATTCGCAACAGGCTTTCGGCTGCGGGAATATAGCTGCGATGAGCAATTGATGTGATTATATCGTCATTGGCAAAGTCGTCATAGTAGTAGTGGTCATTACCAATGTCAAAGAAGCGGTATCTTTTAAGACGGAACGGCTGATGTATTTGGAAGTAGAAACAGATAGCTTTCATAGTGTTTCTTTATTTAAGTGTTTTTAAATTCAGTTGTTATAGTTGGCAAGTATTCGTTTATAGATGTCAATCACTTTTTTACCTGCTTTATCCCATGTAATCTGGGCGACTTCGGCAAGACCGTCTTCGCGGAGCTGATTATACATTGCGGGATAGGTGATGATTGAGTAGATGGCATCAGCCATAGCGTCGATGTCCCAGTAATCGGTTTTGATGACGTTTGTCAAAATCTCGGCGCAACCGCTCTGTTTTGATATGATTGACGGAACACCCATCTGCATCGCTTCGAGGGGCGAGATACCGAATGGCTCTGACACCGAAGGCATCATATAAACATCGCTGGCTTTGAGCATTTCATAAACCTGTTTGCCTTTCTGGAAGCCGGGGAAGTGGAATCGGTCGGCTATGCCTCGTTCGGCGGCAAGTCTGATCATCTTATCCATCATGTCGCCCGAACCAGCCATTACAAACCTGACATTATGGTCGAGCTTAAGCACTTTTGCGGCAGCCTCGACAAAATATTCAGGTCCTTTTTGCATGGTGATACGACCCAAGAAAGTAACTACTTTTTCTTTTGGCTTGGTAACTTCGACATTCAACAGTTCGGGGCTCAAAGGTACTACTGCGTTATGGACAGTTGTTACTTTAGCCGGGTCGATACCATATTTCTCGATAACTGTCTGTCGGGTGAGATTTGATACCGTGATGATATGGTCGGCGTGAATCATACCGTCACGTTCGATGTTGAAAACAACCGGATTGACGTTACCTCTTGAACGGTCGTAGTCGGTTGCGTGAACGTGGATTACGAGCGGTTTGCCTGTAACTTGTTTGGCATGAATTCCGGCAGGATAGGTCAGCCAGTCGTGAGAGTGAATGATGTCAAACTGCTCGGTGCGTGCAACCACGCCTGCCATTATTGAATAGTTGTTGATCTCTTCAAGAAGATTGTCGGGGTAGCGTCCCGAAAACTCTATACAGCCTAGATCATTGGTATGGATATAATTGAAATCGGCATAAATATGATCGCGCAGGCGGAAGTATTCATCGGGATTCATCACGTTGCCGATGCGGCTGTTGACATAGTCCCATGTTACATCGCGCCAAACGACAGGCACCTGTGATGCGCCAATGATTTTGGCGAAACTTTTGTCTTCATCGCCATAGGGTTTGGGGATGACAAAAGTTATGTCCATATCGCCGTTTTCCCACATTCCGCGGGTCAGACCATAGCTGGCAGTTCCTAAACCGCCGAGGATATGAGGTGGAAACTCCCACCCAAACATTAATGCTTTCATTGTTCTTCTTATTTAGAATGGGAGGGTTTATAAATCAAATTTTTTGAGGTTACGGGTTGTGCGGAGAACTTCGGCAACATTGGTTGCGTGGCTGATAGCACCGCGTCCCATAAACGGTGGGTTGGCATCGTAGAGTTGCGAGAGCGACCCGATACAGCCTTGTGACATTTCATCTTCAAAGCCGATCATCATACGGTCGATATATCCGACTCCGCTAAATCCGAATACTTTCAGATAGGCGTCGGCATAAAATCCCATCAGCCACGGGCGTGCCGGACCTTGGTGCAAAGCAAGTTCACGGTCGCGTGGCGAGCCGAGGTAGAAGGGTCGGTAGCCATAGCTTTTGGGTGAAAGTGAGCGAAGTCCTTTGGGAGTGAGCAATTCGCGGGTCGCAACATCGAGTACACCTTTTCGCTGACGACGGTCAAGGGGCGAATAGTCGAGTCCGATTGCAATTACCATGTTGGGGCGCACTTCGGGCGAGGCAAAGTTGTTGTCGACATAGTCATATAAATAACCGTAATCGTTGAGGAACGTGTTTATGAACGGTTGTTTCATTTTGTCGGCAAGTGATTGCCAGCGTTCGGTCATTTTTTTGTATTTGGCTGTCTCGCCAAGCAGCTCGACCCCAAACATCAGGGCATTATAGTACAGTCCGTTGAACTCAACGAGATAACCCGAACGTGGAATTACGGGATGTCCGTCGATTGTTGAGTTCATCCACGACACGGGATATGAAGTCCCGGTGGTTGAGAGTAGTCCGGTTTCGGAGTCTATCGACAGGTTGGGATGACCGTTGTCAATAATGTAGTTTATGATTTTGGCAACATCACTGCCATATCGTTTGACGGTTTCTTCTTTGCCGAATGTCTTGCAATATTGCTGGATAGCCCATATTGCCCATAGTGGAATATCCGGCAGATCGATTCCGTCGATTATTTCAGACTTTTCGCCGTTCTCGATGTATTTATTCAGGGCTTTGAGGGCGGTACCCATTATTTTTTCAAAGTCTTCGCGATGATTTATTGCAAGGGTATTGCCGGGAAGAGACATGAATGTATTTCGAGCAAGAATTTTTCCCCACGGGTAGCCCGACAACATATATTGGTCGGTGCCGTCAGAAAGGTAGAACTGTTTTGCCGAGTTTTTTAGGCAGTTGAAAAAGCTTGAACGAGGTGTGCGTGATTGCAGTTCAGCCTCATACATTTTGTTGAGCGAGCGTGGCGACACTTCGCTGATACCTGCCGAGAAGATGATTGACTCCCCTTTTTTGATTGAGATCTGGAAGTAACCGGGCACCCACAGGTCTTCGCTGTAGGGCACTCCCCTTTCAAGATCTTTTACATATTCGATACCATTATACCAGTTAGGCTCGTTTACCCATTCGGGCTTGCGGTTAAACTGCATGTAAAGTGTCGGCTGACCTTGGTATAAGCATGTCGATACGCCATTATTGACCTCTTTGATTTCTTTGTTCAGAGTGTCGTTGGCAACGCATAGCTCGTTTACGTCGCGGAAAGCGAGGAACGGACGGAATTGCAGGATTGTCGGCGAATGTGCTTCGACGAGCGTATAACGGATGAGTATTCGATTTTCTTTTGATATGAAAACTTTTTCCTTGGTGAGAATTACTCCGCCGACACGATAGGTCATGCGTGGAACGTTTTCACAATCAAACTCTCTGATGTATTTATGCCCATTGGGGCTATAAACACCTCCGCGATAACGGTGAATGCCGAGATTAAACGGTGCACCGTGCTGAATGACAGTCTCGTCGAGCGACGACAACAACACATAAGGGCGATAACCTTTGCCTTCGATGGGGATGACAAGGAGTCCATGTTGTTTTCGGGTATTGCAACCAACGATCGATGTGCAGTGGTAGGCTCCTGCCTGGTTTGTTCGCAGCATCTCTTTTGGAAGCGATTGCTCGAGGTTGATCATCAAGTTTTTGTCAAACTTCAGATAACTCATGTTAGACTTGTTAATGGTATTAATATGGTATAAAGAAATTTGCCACTAATATAGTCATTATATTTGACTATGTATCACCGAAGTGCAATTTTGTTGGTAATTTGTCATTTTTTTAACATTTATTTGCAAAAAGATATGCTTATACCATATATAGTAGGGAATTCTAACAGTGTGCAATCCTGTCTACGCAATCTCCTTAATGGCGTGTCGTAATCGCGATTTGACGGCTGAGGCGAAGTGGCTGATACTGTTGTATCGCTGACCCGTGACGAAACAATGATTTAATATCTTTTCCATTGAGTCGAGGGTCATCCCTTTGG
>CAMWIM010000092.1 GCA_947174335.1 uncultured Porphyromonadaceae bacterium
TCAACTTTAACTGCCATACAAAAAATCACGATTAAGAGAATACAAAGGTACAAAATTTTGCGATTATAACCGCGATTTTTACAAAAAACTGAGTTTTGGTATGTGAATAATGCAAAAAATAAGAGGTCAAACGTTTATTTGACCTCTTTAGTGATCCGCCTGGGATCGCATATTTTGCACTCAACTGGGTTGATTATCACTGTTTTATCATTCGTGTCCTGTTCCATGTCCACGAATTGCACACGGCATGATTTCATCGTTTCACTTTGATTTGCCATGTGGTTACGACCGAGACCTCTGTCTTGGAAGATGTTAGAGTCGCCTCTTTCACTTTGCAAAGATACGAAATTTTTTCAATCTTCGATATGTTAGAGCGTTAAAAACATATTCAATTAATATGATAATCTAAATTGGAGGAATTTATACACTACTTGCTACATCTACATTTTGAACATCCTTTGCCTTTCAGAACACTATTGCCAGTTGGCTTCCATGTGTGTCCGCACAATTCACACTGACATACTATATTGTCAGACATCCTTGTAAAAGATGATAACAATTTAATATGTGGATGTTTTGCTTTTAATTCATCTTCAAAATCTTTTGGGTGTTTTTTGCCATAACGATTACAATATACGCATCCGCACCCTCTCGATCTTACTTGTACTTTTTGACGATAAGGTGGATGATTCGGGTTCGGACATTTCCACAATGCCTCATAGTCTGACCCTGCCGCAACCTCTGTTGGTTTTTTATCGTTTTCTTCGCACCATTCTTTCGACATTTCTGGAAATAAGGCTGCAAAACTAGTATCAGACGCAATTTGTTTACCATGGCATACTGCACAGCCGGAATTGCGGCTAACGCGAAAGGCGATTGTTGCCAAATAGCTATGGTTACAGCCATTATTGCAATGCCACCAAAATTTTCGCCGAGAGTCTAATCCGATTGTTTCGGGTGTAAATCCGCTATCTTTGTTGAGTTCATAATCCCATTCAGAAGCAATATTCGGATATAGAATCGCCAAACTCTCTAATGGATGGAATTTTTGGTGAGCACAATAGGGACAGCCATGTCCTGATAGGTGCATTGACGGGTTTTGTTCAAATACTCCATGCTTAGAGCAAATAATTTTTACGTTATTATCACTGGTAGTGTACTCAACCAAACGATAATCGTATTTATCTCCATGTATGTTTTTTGCTTGTTCAATCCATTCAGCCGTACAATATTGATAGTGTTTAGCACAATGAGGGCAGCCCCATCCGTTCGATATAGAACTAACCAAACTTCTCCATTTATGTTTGGGATTGATTGGGCAAATCCAACTTACTTTCTTAGATGATTTAGGCGTAACCATTTCGGGTGTAAGTGGAGCGTTTGCCTCATAATCCCATAAAGCGACAGGATTTATCCCATCTTTGCATTTTATTTCCTCCGAAGCGGCGAAACTCTTTTCATAAGGTAAGCAATCCAACTCTGCTCTAACTTCGTTAATCTCCTTATCAAAATCTAAACTAACCTCCGTAGCGGGGAGTAATTGGTTTAGCAAAATATTCAGTTTGGCTTCTAAGTCGCTGTATTCGGGAGAATATTCTACTTTTATAACGATACATTTAGGAACGGAAATGTCAGGACAATTATTCTCTCTGAAACGATAGAGGATTATACCTTTGCTTATAAGTCTCTTTGTTTTGGCAATATCTTTTGGAAGTTTCGCTTGATTATGGTAACGCTGACCGTCATACTCAAATCCCATACTGAGTGAGGGAATAAACACATCTATTTCATCATTACCAATAAGGTGTCTATTTATCGCGTCAGGGAAAAATGACCTTATGGCGCGGAATAATAGTTGTTCAGGAACAGATGAACTTCTACTATTAGCACAATGTGGACAACCACGCTTTCCGACATTTCGATTAGCCCCCTTAGCTCTCCATTCGTGACCGCAAGTTGGACATAACCACCAGATATATTTATTTGTACTTGCAAATATATCAAACGGGGTGAGCTCTCCGTTCTTTGTTGGATGCCACTCCTTTGCCAATTCAGGATTAACATAACCAAGAGAGGTCTCTCGGCACAATTTCTGCGAAGAACAATAAGGGCAGTTGCCTCCTGTGTTTTGGATTTTGTTTCCCGGCAGAGAATTATAACTATGTCCATTTGGACAAATCCACCAGACCTTTTTGCGATATGTAGGGGGAATAGTATCAGGGGCGATTGTATTCTTTCCAAAGTCCCATTCTTTTTCGATAACATCTGGATATTTCGCTTTGAGACTATTAACTTCTGGAATTATTATACGTCCTAAGCAAACTGGACACTTCTCAGATTCTACTCCTCTTTTAGATGGCGCAGTTCTATTTCCTATCTTCTTTTGATACGATTGACCACATTTAGGACAAATCCACCAGACTTTCTTATTGGAACCATATGAAACGTTTTCAGGTGTCAAGACCCCATTCTTTTCATAGTCCCACTCCATTGCTAACTCCGGAAATTGTTCAGCTAATGTCGGCATATTTTGTATATTGAGAATATTGTATGTTACTCAGCAAATATGTGGATATTAGAATTATATTAGAGAATTTATAACAATCTTAATCATAATTCAGGGCAAAAGCATCTTGATAGGAAATCGCAGACCGGTTGTCTTTGTTCTCGATCCAAGCTTTTTCAAGATGGCTTGTCTGAGAAATTTCTCCGGCACTCATATTTGAAAACAGCGAGCATACCTTTTCAATAGTGCTAATTTCAGACTCATTAAGTATATTGTTTGTATTCTCTGTTGCTTCCAACTTGATTCCACTTTGACCACTTGGATATACAAATTCTTCCATGTCAATACCGGGAAGGGAACTGTATAATGTTCCCCAATGTTCAGGAACCGGTCCGAACGGCAATGCTTTATATGTAATGCCGGTTATACCATATCCGTGATTCTTGTAGTGGATGAAATCGGCATAGAACAGCAGTTTATTCATTTTGGTTACAAAGGTCGAACCGATGGTCGAGATAATCAGTCGTACCACATTTGCAACTTTATCGGTGGACAGAGAGCGAAAACCTGTATATTCAGACGGCTGCACGATAGGTTTGTAATCACCGTCTGCTGCCTCCACTTTCTTTTTTATCCGCAGATACTCCTGCTCATTCATCTCGGATTTTGAGGCCTCTACAAATGACAAGAAAACATCCTTTTCACGGGCAGCGATGATAGTCCGGGCATTTGATACACTCGGCACCTCTCCATCCTCATACATACGGTATTGGTTAATACCGAAACCAAGTATCTGCGCCATTTTTGCAGCGGACAAGCCGTAGTGTTCCCTTATTCCTATGATTTCATCCGGGAAGGGAATACCATGCTTGATTCGGTATTGATTATATACCTGAAAGATATTTGCTTCATCCATTTCGGTCGTTGTCCACATCTCGCCATCTTCATCAATGATTCCGGTATGGATGTAGGAATACTCCTCCTTTCGGAAAGTAGCAGTTCTTACTTCCTGAAAGTATTTTTCTTCGGGCAACAATTTGTTATTTTCCATTACTTTCATTCTTTAAGGGGTAAGACATCGGATGTTCCGCTTTATGGAACGAAATACATATCGTATGGGAGTCAGGCTTCCCAAGAGTAATCTTGATGTAGATTTCATTACCTCTAACATCTTTGCCGAACACCCACATTTCTCCTTGATTATTCAACGCATCCACAATCGGCCCTTCTGAATAATCATAGCAGCTCAGGTTCATTATTACCTCCATTCGTTGATTAGGTGTGATGCCCAACTCAACGAGACTATTCTGGTTTTTTTGGCGATCATCGCGGAAACGTATTCCGAAAATTTTGACTTTCAGACTGAAATCCTCTAAGAATTTTTCGACTTGTTCTTTCGTAATCATAGTGCAAAGATAAGAAAATTCCGCCAATAATACAACTTTATCGTTGTGTTTGTTTGTTGATTTGCCGTTTTGCCTATTTTATATGGCTAAAAAAAGGCGATATGTATGGCTTTCGCCATGATTTAATACTTAACATCTGCGTATTTTATTCTGTAAAATGGATTGAAATACGCTAATATACAAATTAAAACTACATAAATATCGATTTTGATTTTGAGATGTGGTAAAATTTCACTATATTTGCAACATAAAATAGCAACGGATATGATACAAGAGCTGAAAATACGAAATTTCAAGTCATTTCGTGATGAAGTGGAACTGAGTTTTGAGCCGTCGGAAGATGATCGCTACAATAGTGTGGTCGTTATGCCCGATGGAGTTAAACTGTTGCGTTTTGCCGTTGTGCTTGGCGCAAATGCAAGCGGTAAGTCAAATCTACTTGATGCCGTTGAGTTCCTGCGTCGTTTCTGGAATACACTTCCTTCTACAAATG
>CAMWIM010000093.1 GCA_947174335.1 uncultured Porphyromonadaceae bacterium
TGGAATCAGCCCTAATTTTTTAAACTGCTCAAAAAAGTTTAGCGGACAGTAATAATAAATTTACCATTATCGGCAAGTTTTACCAAAAAGACGTTGCTTAGGTCTTTCAATAAAAACTCGGTTTCAGGCGATATCGCTTTTGATACAGAAACGACAATGAATTTGTTTTGAGCGTTGGGTAATAATTGTCCGTCTTTTAAATATGAGATACAAAGAACCATGTCGATGTCTTCCTCAAAGAAATAACAGCGTCCCACCAGCTCGTTTGCTTCTTCCGGACGATAAATATTAGAGATATCTTCAATCCGGCTAAAGTTCAACACATCGACATCTTCACGAAAAACGACAGGTGAGTCACCTTCATTTTTTGAGAAGTCATCATATAACTCTCTACACAATTCTTCGTCAGCCTTATTTTTGCCACTTTGAATTGCATAAACCGACGCTTGCATGTCGGCTTGAATTATAGTGATGTCGTCTGAGTCTAAATACATAAGTTGTTGCTTAAATCTTGTGATATTTATTAGTGTCGTTAGCATCTATCTCGTAGATACCTGCAACAGGATCTTCTTCATCGAACTCTATGTCAAATGGATAGCGGTCAATGGTAAAAACCCAAGGAATCTCTTCGAAATCATTGTCAGCGGCATCTTCTATTTTCTCGACGAATCGGATCTTCTTGCGTTCATCGAGAGTGACCTTATGCGTGAATGCCCACCAGTCTGGGTCATCATTACCTGGTTCGGAGTATAATTCTAAAAGGTTGTGGATAACGTCTTCTTTGACATTGTCATCCTCGGTCTCACTGTCCATCACAACAGCAAGTCCTTTTTTGTTAAAAAAGTCGTCGAAAAGCACGTCGGTTGATTGCTGATATACCTTCATCAGCCTTTCTTTCTGTTCATCTGTCAATTTCTCGCCGAAAATCGGTATTGCTGTCATACGAGCGAGTTTGTTGCTTATCCCACGACGTATCATCGCCAAGTCTATTTTACAATCTGTACACAGTTCAGCAACTTCAGCGTCATTTTCTGTTTTAGCGACTTCTCCAAAAATATCTATGGCTTGTTTCATGTAAGATTGAGCATCATCCAGATAGAGGTCACGTAATTGATCGGTTGCCCAGTTTTGGGCAAGCATATGATATGCCAGAGCTTTTTCTCTTAGAATCCAGGCTCCGGTAAAGTTCTGATTTAACTCAATAAATTCATTTGACCAGTATGGAGATCTGTTAAGGCTATCATTAAACATATCATAACTTTTCGATTCTTCAACTACTCGCCGTTCTGAGTATACCAGCAGTCGCACCGCTTGACCCGCTTTAGCTTCGATCAGTGGTGTATCTTTTTCTTCTGCCCAGTTATACCAAGTTTCAAAAGCATCACCTAATATATAGGTAGCTTCAAAAAAAAGTCCATCTTCTGCAAACTCAGTAGCAATGTCCACGTATTGGTTAAAGTTTTCTTTTGTAATATTCATATTAATATGTGATTTTAAGCTTTTGATTTGTGATTGTCTGGGGGTAGTTCCCTCGCGATAAAATTGTTTGTGATCAATCTTGCTCTTGCGATATGGGCAAAGAACGGTATTGTTTCCTTCGCCCATATGCTTTGAGCATGTCAATTCTAAGAAAGCAGAGTTCAGAGATTGACCGATGAGAGGGAGTTCGGGGGTTATTTTTTCGAGTCTTTCAGCACGGCTATGATTGCACCACCAACAGTTGCGACAGCTCCTGCAACTTTAACAGTTGCTTTAATGATGTCTTTTGCTTTGTCTGCTTTATTTCCCATGATTGTAAAATTTAAATGTTTATAAATTGGTTAATTAATAGAGATAAAATCTTGCTTAATAAATTTAATATTAGTCCAACGGGACCCAATCAAAGTCCATTGGGGTGCAACCGCATTTTTTGTAGTCGAAATTGTAGATGCGTTTGTACATTTCGATTACGTCTTCGGCTCCATTGTTGAATGGATTGCCCATAAAGTTTTTGGTGGTAACAGTCAGTTCCATTGCCGGGGTTAATACCTCGCCATTAATTGAGCGTTGTTTTTTAGGAACAATTTTGAATACTTTGTGTAAGCCCATAGTTTAATTTGATTGGTTTAATTCCCCGTGCCTCACTCATAGGGGAAGGTATTAGAAAACGCAAAAGACGTGAGGCAAATCTGCTTCACGTCCTTCAATTTCAGGTATCGCCAAACACCTTAACAAACAAGACTTGAAGAGTTTGCCTCACGTCCATATCTGAAAGGGTGGCAATGGTATAGTGCCACAAAATATAGATATAGAAAGTGGGCATTCTTCGTCGAGAGTCCGTTTGTTTTCTACTGTTTTGGCGATTTCGAAATTGAGAACTTTCGGCAAGATGCCTTTTGCGTGGTTTCGATTACTTATACCGTGAACTCTATCACGGTATGGTCATTGAGACCGAAAGTGGTCGAAACCGAATGCAAATATAGTACATTTTTTGAAGAATGCCCACAATAGGTTGAGATTTTCTTCAGTTTGGCGATATTTATTATCTTAGTAACAGTCTTTAAAGTCATCAAATCGAGCCATCCAGTGGGCGGCTTTTTCGTGTTCAAACTGCTGACGGTCGATCTCGCTTTCACGTTTGGGGTGGAGAATCGGATTGTTACCGTCGCCCATGTGCTGAGCCCATGTGAGTTCGGCAAACGGTGAGTCTTGGCGTTGACCGATGTGGTGCAGTTCAAACGGGTCGCCGTTGATGTCGCGTGGTGGGAAACCTTCGCCCATAAGGTCGGCATTGTTCCAGTCTTTCCAACGGTCGTAGTCGGCAAGTTTCTCCTTGAGCCATTCGGGACGACAGTTGAAGGCTCGTCCGTCGATTGCGGGATTGGTTAGTGCCGGGCGACCGTTTACGGTTTTCTCGACAAGCCGTGCATCGATATAGATGCGAGCCTCTTCTTCCGACCCGATAGCACGGAATATTTCGTCAGACCATCCGGTCAGTTTTTGAAGATGAGAATAGTTTTCCATATAATTAATGTATTTGGCGGTAATGTCAAAAGTTTATGAAAAAAGTTGTCTAATCCGTTCTAAGATTCCGGAGTTAGACGGGGATTTGTAGCCACAGTTTGGACATGACGGACAATATTCCTGATAGACAAAGCCACCTTTGCCGTGCATAACAAGGTGGTGGCATTTAGGACAGATTCTTGGTTCAAGTACAAGCATAGTTTTTATTTTTTTGCAAATGTACACCACGACTATGACACTTGGCGTCATAGTGCGAAATTATTTACAAAAAAATTTTTCTATACTTGAAATCGACCTGTCAGCAGTTCGCGCTTCAGAAAGTCATAATTATAAGCAGGGATATTTTTACTTGAAGCTGCGGGACGCGAACGGTAGTACGTAGTAGAGGGCGGTATGCCAGTATTCGTGGGAATGGTCGCCTTCGCGGACGCGGAACTCAACGGGGATTTTTGCGGCTTTCATTGCCCGGATGTAGTCGATGTTTACGTCGAGCAGGAAGTCGTCATCGCCGCAATCAACGAACCAGTTGACTGAACGGAGGGCATCACGGGTGGCGTCATCGGCATTTTTAACGTAGTTCACGCAGTCGTTTTCTTGAACCGCACGGAAAAGTTTGCCAACTTTGTTGTTTGGGTCGGCAGGTATTTCGCGCCCTTCGGGGAGTGCCATCAATGCACTCATCGCATAGGAAGATGAGAACATTTCGGGATGATGCTGCGCTAAGGCAGTTGCACCTCCGCCACCCATTGAAAGTCCGGCAATCGCACGCTGATTTTTAGAGCCGCCACATTTGTATTTCTGTTCGATATAGGGAATGAGCTCGTTGAAAAAGAAGTCTTCATATTTCCATCCGGGCAT
>CAMWIM010000094.1 GCA_947174335.1 uncultured Porphyromonadaceae bacterium
TCAATTGACGACATTGGATGTGTCCAAGAATACGTCACTGACGGAGTTGCAGTGCCCTGTGACACTTAAAACTTTGTATCTTAAAAGTGGTCAAACGATACAACATTTGAGTAGAGTTCTAAACACAGAAATAGTATATATAGACTAAGACGTAATCTACATTTTAATTATTTTAAACATATTATTAACCCCAATAAAGAAGAATTTATTATGGCAAATTTTTTATTCAAGAATCCATATAAAAAGTGGCTTCTGAAAAATAATGTTTCTGAGAGCTCTTTAAATTCATATTGCTTGCAGACAAGGTATCCGAATACAAGTTTGACATTTTTTGATGTTATCGGATCGTTTGCATACTATAATGAAAATCTCTATGCTATCGCTGCGTATGAAAAATGGAAAAATGTTATCGAAACATCGAGTTGTTGCGATAAGACAAAATTAAACCAAAGTGATTATCTTGCCAAATATTGGATATTCCTTGACACGATCCTTTTAAGCCCTACTCGGTCTAAGCATCTTTCAAAAGATGATAAAGAACGATTAGCGTTTATCAAAAATACTAAATTATTAGAAAAAATTAAGATAGAGCTCGGTAAATCGATTACAACAGAACAGACGCAATCTTTTATTCAAATAGACGGAATGGATTCGATTATATCCAAAATTACTGAAACTGATTTTATTAAACTCGCAGTAGAGTCATCATATTTCTTCTTACCGGAGCTCTGTAAAACAAGATTTAATCAAATAGTTGATGCATGGTCTAATAATAAAGAGGATGAAATGTCTGAGGACTATGAAATAAAATATCTTCCTGCTCGATATTCAGCCAAAGATGAAGAGAAAAATGTATTGTGGGTACAAGAACAGTCGATAGACCTTAAATGTGCCATATTCAGAATCGGAAATGATTCTTGTAGAATTTTTCAAGATGGTTATAGAGATAAGAAGAAAAATACTAATGAAAACGGAAAAGTAAATCCTTATGGAGGTGGGAATGGTAATACCCGTGTCTGCCAACTTATCAAAAAGTTAACCGGTTATGATTTAGGTGCAACACTTAATAAAAAATCTTTCAAGAATTTTATTATATCCCATATTTGGGGACTTGCTCCTGATCCAAGATTTTTTACTAACTTGTTTAACATAGCAATTGTTCCTGCATGGGCAAACCATCTTCTTGACAAAGATGAGACCGGTGCATTGTCTGAACGACTCAAGGCTTCCTTTATGAAGGTTCTCATAACATATTATGGTTTAGAAAAATATGATTGGGGAAAAATCGGTCTTAGTTTCCCGAATGATATAGAAACACATGGTCCTTATTTAAAAGGGATATATCATATAAATGTTATCCATAAATTAAAGGACGGAGAATCGTTTGGTGCAATTACAAAAGAAGAAGTAAAAATTTTAAAGTAAAACATAAAAACGATAAATCAAATAGTAAACCTCATCAACGAGCTTATAGCTTGAAGATGAGGTTTTGAATTCATAAAACAATGCGTGGATGGATTCTATGTAAATATCTAACAGGTTCATCCACTTCGAGGATGTGATTGG
The DNA here is from genome assembly GCA_947174335.1 of uncultured Porphyromonadaceae bacterium. Taxonomy (GTDB): domain Bacteria; phylum Bacteroidota; class Bacteroidia; order Bacteroidales; family Muribaculaceae; genus CAJUPY01. The sequence continues at coordinate 1,567 of CAMWIM010000094.1, forward strand.
GTTAGAGTCGTTATTTTCTCAGCCAAGGCTCTGCGAGCCATGACTGAGTTATAAGAATTCAACCTCTCCGAGGTTGTTCCTAGCTCCTTTATCACAATCAGTTTATCTGCTTAAAATCTCATTACCCTATCGGATTTACAGACTCTCGCTTCGTTGAAAACGAAGAATTTGTGTAGCTCCGTTATCCTCCTGTTAAAATTTCGCAGATGGACGCACGAGCCGTGCCCTATATCTTTCCTTCTGTCCAAAATAATCCAATTCAGTATTAAGCATTGTTTTAGTGAACTTTATTGTCATCAAAAGCATTTTATTATAAAGAGGATGGTGGAATCCCGACTGCATTGCGTTGCAGTCACCGACTCGCTTCTTCAACTATTATAATTAACCTCATAATCAAACAATTTAAAATTATTACTACTATGTCGTCACTTTCAATCACTACCGGTGACATTTATGTAATGTCAATCATCTTTTTGATGGTATTTTTTGGACTCGCACTCGTAACAGCATTTTTAACCCCTGACCGTCCAAGTGGAACCGATAAATCAACCCGTCGTATTTGGTTTTGGGTATTGGCTGTAGCAAGCGGTATCTTTAACTATGCTTATTTCTCTTTTGTCGCAATTCCTGACAGTTGGGCTAAGCTCACAAGCATCGCTCAGGCAATGCCGGCAAACATTCAGGCTTATGCCGATCTTAACGCAGCCAACGTTTGGGCTTCAATCTGCGTAGTAATCGTATTTATCTTCATTGGATTTATCGTTTCACGCTGCGCTTCAAGAACTAAACTCGGCAGCTGGTTCTAATAAATTGATATAACGTATTATAAAGGCGTATCCCGTTTCAGGGATGCGCCTTTATTATTTTCCCACTATGGCGATTTTAATCGCCGGATTAGGTTAGTTTGGCGAATTTGATGTATATTTGTCGTAAAATAAACTGAATTATAAAAATGAAAGTTAATCGAATTTTGCCAATCGTGGCTTTGGGAGCCGCTTTTGTGGTGGCTGCCACAACACCGATGAGATATGGAACCGGGCTAAAAGGAACCGGGTCAGACGAACCTGCTCACACAATTTTTACCAATCCGGGCGAAGACTGCTCGACATCAATGTCGGTCAGTTGGGCTACGCCGGTTGGAAAAGAATCAAAACTGGTTCTAATCAACAAGGCGTCGGGCGACACGACAACGATTTTGTCAAAGGGTGTCATCTGCACGACTTTTGACTCAATAAACTCGAAGTTGGGCGACAATAGCGACGTTTATGAACGTCATATCTTTGACCATCATGTTGTTAGGTTGAACGATTTAACGCCTGACACACGATATGAATATTATATTCAGTCTGACGAACCTACCGGTGTTGTAAAATCAGAACCCCATTATTTCATCACTGCCGGAGTTCCGGCTTGGAAAGCTGCCGTTATAGGCGATTTTCATCATTATTCGCCGCTCTGGGGTCGTCTCGACCACTCGATGGCAATGATTAATGTCATTGACAGCGTTGCCGGAGGCGTTGACTGGGTATTATCCACAGGCGACCAATGCGCATGGGGCGGGAGCTACAACTACTGGACCGAACTGGCGTGCCAACCTGCCTACAAAAATATGATGTGGGGCGGTGTTCAGGGCAACCACGACCACATGACCCGCGACAATGCAAAATCTGATTTGTTTTTCAAGGATACCCACGGAAATCCACTCAACGGCTATAAAGATCAGGAGGGCATTTCATACTGGTTTAAATATGGCGACGTTCTGTTCATCATGTTGAACAACGAGGCTATGAGAACCAAGGCATCACTTGAGCCTGTTTTTGAGTGGATGGAAAAAGTAGTAACTGAAAATCCGTCACGCTATATCGTTGTGGTAGAGCATTATGAGTGGCTAATCGGCACGAATGGAACCAACAGCCAACTCGACCGATTCCGTGATATTTTTGACCGCCTGGGTGTTGACCTCGCAATTTCGGGCAACAACCACGCCTACCTTCGCACTCCGGCTTTGAAAGATCGCCAACCTGTGGCTGCCGGACAAGGAACATTCTATGTTGTGGCATCGTCGAGCGACAATGGTCGTGGTCGATCTCTCAAACCTATTGAAGCCAATAACGAGATTATCTCTACCCGTTGGAGCGAGGGACCTCACACGGTTGGTGCAATGTTGATGGATGTTGATTCGACGCGAATTGTGATGTCGCTCTACGACCGAAACGGTTCGGTTAGGGATACGTTCACCGTACCGGCTAAAAGCGCTCGATAGAATA
>CAMWIM010000095.1 GCA_947174335.1 uncultured Porphyromonadaceae bacterium
AATGTTGAGAAATTTTTAAACAAAAGGTTGAAAATTACATTTGTTTGAGCTAACTTTGTGACCTGTAATGACCGACCAAAAACAAAAAAATAGTCCGCGCGAGGCTTTTACTCAGTTTTTAAACGAACGGGGGCTTCGCAAAACTCCCGAACGCTTTGCCATTACTGACAAAGTTTTGGGGATGAAGGATCATTTTTATATTGAATCATTACGCGAATCGATGGAAAAAGACGGCTATCGAGTTAGTCGTGCCACACTTTACAACACAATCCAACTGTTGATTGAAGCCGGATTTGTCAGACGTCATCAGTTTGACGGACAACCTGCTCAATATGAAAAGGTTTCACCCAAAGAGGTTACCAATCATCACCATCTGGTTTGTCGTAAATGCGGGAAGGTCAAAGAGGTAAAGGATGCCGAGTTGATCAGGGCGTTATCGCTAAAACGTTATCGTACATTTCAACCCGAATTTTTTACTCTCTATGTTTATGGCACATGTTCAACATGCCAACGCAAATTAAAGAAATCAAACGGATAACCAATCGGTTATACCATTTTTAAATATATAATCGGAAAATAAACAATCATTATGAAGGTAGACGTTCTTTTAGGCCTGCAATGGGGCGATGAAGGAAAAGGTAAAGTAGTTGACGTTCTCACTCCGCGCTATGACGTGGTGGCTCGCTTCCAAGGCGGTCCCAACGCCGGTCACACTCTCGAATTCGAGGGAAAGAAATACGTACTTCGTTCAATTCCATCAGGAATTTTTCAAGAAGGTCAGACAAATATCATCGGTAATGGCGTAGTGCTTGACCCGGTACTATTCAAAGAAGAAGCCGAAGCTCTCGAAAAGAGCGGTGTTGACCTGCACAAAAATCTCAAGATAAGTAAAAAAGCCCATCTCATACTTCCGACTCACCGTTTGCTCGATGCAGCCAACGAACGTGCAAAAGGCGATGCCAAAATCGGAACTACCGGTAAAGGAATCGGTCCGACTTACACTGATAAAATCAGCCGTAACGGTTTGAGAGTAGGTGATATTTTCAATGATTTTGAAAAGAAATATGCCAAAGCCCGAGACCTTCACGTCGCACGTTTGAAACAAATGGGCGAAAACCCCGAGTTCAGCGAACTTGAAGCCAAATGGCTCGACTCGCTCGACTATCTTCGTCAATTTGACATCATCGACAGCGAGTATGAAATCAACAATTATTTGAATAACAATAAATCGGTACTTTGCGAAGGTGCGCAAGGCACAATGCTTGATGTTGACTTCGGGTCATATCCGTTTGTGACTTCAAGCAATACCGTATGTGCCGGAGCCTGCTCAGGTCTTGGTGTTGCACCAAATCGCATCGGTGAAGTATTCGGAATTTTCAAAGCCTACTGTACACGTGTCGGTTCAGGACCGTTCCCTACCGAACTTTTTGATGAAACCGGTAAAAAAATCCGTGACATCGGTCACGAATATGGTGCAGTTACCGGTCGCGAACGCCGCTGTGGTTGGATTGACCTTGTTGCTCTCAAGTATGCAATCATGCTCAATGGTGTCACTCAGCTCATCATGATGAAGAGCGACGTTCTTGACTCTTTTGACGAAATCAAAGCGTGTGTGGCATACGAAATCGACGGCAAAATCACCGACCGTTTCCCGTTTGATGTGGACGACATCGAAATCAAGCCTGTCTATAAAACAATGCCGGGTTGGAAAACCGACTTGACTAAAATCAAGTCAGAAGACCAATTTCCCGAAGCATTTGTCAACTATATCAAATTCCTCGAAAAAGAACTTAACACTCCGATTACAATCGTGTCAGTCGGTCCCGACCGCGAGCAAACAATCGTGAGAAAATAACCTTAACCTAAATCATTATAACTTTTTTTACCATGGCAAAAGTTAAACCATTCCGCGGAGTTCGTCCGCCAAAAGAATTTATCACTGAAGTTGCTTCACGCCCCTATGATGTTTTAAATTCAGAAGAGGCTCGCAAAGAAGCTGAGGGCAACCCCAAGTCGCTCTATCACATCATCAAACCCGAAATCGATTTTGAACCGGGAACCGATGAACATGATCCCAAAGTCTATGACAAGGCTGTTGAAAACTTCAACGCTTTCCAACAAAAAGGTTGGCTTGTTCAAGACGACAAGGAACATTATTATATCTATGCCCAGACAATGGACGGTCGTACTCAATATGGTATCGTCATCGCTGCCAATGTTGACGACTACATGAACGAGCGCATCAAAAAACATGAGCTTACCCGTCGTGATAAAGAGGAAGACCGAATGAAACACGTGCGCTGTAATAACGCAAATATCGAGCCCGTATTCTTCGCGTTCCCCGATAACCCCGTTCTTGAAGAGATAATCAAGACCGTTGCAAAAAATAAACCTGAATATGACTTCACTGCTGAAGACGGCTTTGGTCACCACTTCTGGGTTATCGACGACGACAAGATGATTAAAACAATCACCGAAGAATTTGCCAAGATTCCTTATCTTTACATTGCCGACGGTCACCACCGCACAGCCGCGGCCGCTCTCGTTGGTAACGAAAAAGCTAAAGCCAATCCCAACCATACAGGAAACGAAGAATATAACTATTTCCTCGCAGTCGCTTTCCCGGCTTCTCACCTCAAAATTATCGACTACAACCGTGTTGTCAAAGATCTTAACGGTTTGACTCCGACTGAGTTCCTGAAAAAACTTGAGGAGAATTTTATTGTCGAACCCAAAGGCAAAGAAATTTATAAACCCGCCAAGCTACACAACTTCGCGCTCTATCTCGACGGACAATGGTATTCATTGACCGCCCGTGAAGGTCGCTACAACGATGCCGACCCAATCGGAGTACTCGACGTTACAATTTCGTCAAACCTTATCCTCAGAGATATCCTCGGCATTACAGACCTCCGTTCTGACAAACGCATTGACTTTGTCGGTGGCATCCGCGGTCTTGGGGAACTGAAACGCCGAGTTGACAATGGAGAAATGAAAATGGCTCTCGCCCTCTATCCCGTGTCAATGGATCAGTTGATTAACATTGCCGATACCGGCAACATCATGCCTCCAAAGACGACATGGTTTGAGCCCAAACTCCGTTCAGGACTTGTTATCCACAAACTTGAGGACTAAAAAAGAGTTTATCAAATTATCTAAACAACTAAATCATAAAATTATGTATCAGCGTCAAGTAGATTTTGGAGAAGCGATCAAACGCGCTCTCACCCTTAACTATTGTAACTTTAGCGGACGTGCTTCACGTTCTGAATACTGGTGGTTCTGCCTTTTCCAGTTTATTGTTGGAGCGGCAGTCAGTATTATTTTTGGGAATGACAATACAGGTGAAATAGTTTCGGGACTTGTATCTCTTGCCTTCCTTCTCCCCGGTCTCGGACTGGCAGTTCGTCGTCTTCACGACTTAGGCAAGAGCGGATGGTGGGTATTACTCGTTTTTATACCGATTGTTGGTGCCATCGTCTTGATTGTATGGTACACAAAACCAAGCACACCATATCCAAACGAGTATGGTCCTGTGCCGTTCCTTAATGAAGAAAATCTATAATAACATTCTACAAATCTCAGGATTACAAAAACATTAAATCCACCTGCAAAAGTTTAGATTTTTTTTCGTAACTTTGCAGCCGGAATTCAGTAAAAATGGATTCCGAAAAGGATGGTCCGGTAGCTCAGCTGGATAGAGCAACAGCCTTCTAAGCTGTGGGTCTTGGGT
>CAMWIM010000096.1 GCA_947174335.1 uncultured Porphyromonadaceae bacterium
CGCATGTCCCCCCGGCCCCACCCCCGCGGCGCCCCCTCGGGCGTGGGATAATTCGCTGGTTATCAGTGAGTTGTAGTACGGTGGAATAATAGAAAAATAGATCTACATTGAGTACTCGGCTGATGAGAAGCAACAGATCGGTGTCGATTGATGAGCGTTGAAAAATATCATACACGTTGCGCCGGTCGCAATGGATTTTACGACTGAACCATGTCACGCTCCGTTCTTGTCGGCGGAGTTCATCTTGTATTATTTTACCAATGAAAATCGGCTTGGTTTCGAGTGATTGATCCTTGTTTTTCTTTGTCATATTTGTTCTTTTATGTGCAGGGCAATTCACGTTGCGTGTATATAGCACGACCCTTGCAAATGAGTCAAATATTACAATCGGGATGCAATCTATTTAAATGTACGAGGGCGCCTTTAATCGCCCGGAAAGAACCGCCGATCCATCTCTTTCAGTCGTCGCGACCGAATTGCCAAGGGAGATGTACTCTTTCCACCAGTCGATGGGTTCAACCGGTTTGCGGTGCAAAATTAGATATAATTATCCAATAAAGCAACATAAAAGTGTCTAATATTATTTCACACCTATATAAAAAAAAGAAACAGCCCTGATCACTCAGAGCTGCTCCCTTAGATGAAATATAATGAATGAGGATTAATCTTTGTTGAGGTTTACGCGTTTGAAGTCAACAACGGTGAGATCTTTTGATGATTTAGAAAGATACTGACCAATTGTCATTGTAGCATCCTTAACAAATTCTTGTTCTACGAGAACTGACTCTTTGAAGAATTTGTTAACGCGTCCTTTAGCGATGTTCTCAATCATTTGAGCAGGAAGGTTGGCTGCTTTTTCTTCGGCTGTCTTGGCAGCGATTTCGCGTGCTTTGTCAGCTTCTTCACGAGTGAGCCATCCTTTAGCGATGTTTGATTCGATATGGTCGTCGCTGTCAACGAGGTTGGGGTTGATACCTGCTTTTTTGATTGCAGCTTCAACGGCTTTCTTAACTTGCTCGGCTTTAGACTTATCTACAGCGATTTCATATTCTTGTTTAACTACTTCTTCAGGAACCTGAGCGATAGTAGCGGCAACAGGATTCATTGCGGCAACCTGCATTGCAACATCGTGAGCGACGGTTGTGTCAACGCCTGACTGGTTGAATGAAACAATTGTAGCAAGTTTGTTACCGAAGTGGTTGTATGAAGTGACCGCTTCACCGGTTACATATTCAAATGCACCGATTTCGCATTTTTCACCTGTTTTACCTGATTCTTCAACAACGAGGTCGGCGATTGAACGACCGTCGAGCTGAAGAGCCTTGAGCTCGTCAAGCGATTTTACTTTGTTAGCGACTGCAGCGTCAAGAATCTTAACGGTGAGGTCAACAAAGCCCTGGTTTTTGGCAACGAAGTCAGTTTCGCAGTTGAGAGCCACGATAGCAGCGTATGAGCCTTCGTGTTTAGAGAGAACGCAACCTTCGGCAGCGTCACGGTCTTCACGTTTGGCAGCGATAGCCTGACCTTTTTTGCGGAGGATTTCAACAGCAGCCTCCATGTCTCCGTTGGTCTCGTTGAGCGCGTTTTTACAGTCGGTCAAACCTGCGCTGGTGAGGTCACGGAGTTTTTTGATGTCATTAATTGAAACAGCCATATTATTGGTTTGTTTTTTTAAAGTTTGTTTTTTACTCGGCAGCTTCTTCAGCAGCGGGAGCTTCGGGCTGTTCTTCAGCAGCTTTGCGGCTTACGCGACGGCGTTCACGCTTGGGAGCGGGAGCAGCGGCTTCGCCTTCAGCAGCCTGAGTGTCAACCTTTTCGGCTTTGCGTTCTTCGAGACCTTCAGCCATAGACTGGCAAACGGTGTCGAGGATGAGTTCAACCGATTTTGAAGCGTCGTCGTTAGCGGGGATAACAAAATCGATGTTTGAGGGATCGGAGTTTGTATCAACGATAGCGAACACGGGAATTCCGAGGCGGTTGGCTTCAGCAACAGCGATGCGTTCTTTGAGAACGTCAACTACAAAGAGAGCTGAGGGAAGACGGTTGAGGTCGGCGATAGAACCGAGAGTTTTTTCGAGTTTTGCACGCTGACGGGTGATTTGAAGTTTCTCACGTTTAGAGAGGTTATCAAATGTACCGTCGTTGGTCATGCGGTCGATAGTAGTCATTTTTTTCACAGCCTTGCGGATGGTGGGGAAGTTGGTGAGCATACCACCGGGCCAGCGTTCGATAACGTAAGGCATACCAACCGATTCAGCTTTTTCTTTGATGACTTGTTTGGCCTGTTTTTTAGTAGAGACAAAAAGAACTTTTTTGCCTGATTTGGCGATATTCTTCAGAGCTGCGGCAGCTTCGTCGAGCTTAGCGGCAGTTTTGTAGAGATCGATGATGTGGATACCATTGCGCTCCATGAAAATGTAGGGCGCCATAGCAGGGTTCCATTTACGTTTGAGGTGACCGAAATGGCAACCTGCTTCGAGAAGTTGGTCAAAATTAGGTGTTGACATTTAATTAAAGATTGTTTACGTTCCGAAAATTCAACCTCGGGGTAGGGAACGTGGTCCATCGCCGAGATTTAGATACTAAACACGATATAATATATCTTATTCTTTGAAAAGAGTAAGCAAATATTAACGTTTTGAGAACTGGAAGCGTTTACGTGCTTTGGGCTGACCGGGTTTCTTACGTTCAACAGAACGGGGGTCACGGGTCATGAAGCCTTCAACACGAAGAGCGTGCTTGTCTTCAGGATTGATTTTTACAAGAGCACGAGCGATAGCCAAACGGAGGGCTTCGGCTTGTCCTTTGTAACCGCCACCATCGAGGTTAACCTGAATGTCATATTTTTCAGCGACATCAAGGAGGGTGAGGGGCTGTTTAACAATGTACTGAAGGATAGAAGAGGGGAAGTAAACGTCGAGCGAACGTTTGTTGATTGTGATTGCGCCATTGCCTTCTTTAACGATGACACGAGCGATAGCTGCTTTACGGCGACCTACTGCATTAACTGTTTCCATAATCTACCTTCAATTATTTGATTGTGTTAATATCGAGCACAGTCGGGTTCTGAGCTTCGTGGGGATGGTTAGGACCGTTGTAAACGTGCATGTTTTCGATGATGCGACGTCCGAGACGGTTTTTGGGGAGCATACCTTTAACAACGCGGATGAAAAGGGGGTGCATACCGGGCTTGAGGTGTTTATTGAAAGATTTTTTCATAAGAACCTCGGGAGTGAGCTCGCGCTGACCGCCGGGATATCCGGTGAAGTTAAGATAGATTTTATCGGTCATTTTTTTACCGGTAAGGCGCACTTTGTCGGCGTTGATGATGATAACGTTGTCACCACACTCAACAAAAGGAGAATAGCTCGGTTTGTTTTTACCGCGCAAAATTTTTGCAACCTTAGCGCAAAGGCGACCGAGAACCTGGTCGGTGGCATCGATAACCACCCAGTTGTGTTCTACGCTTTGAGCGTTAGGGGTTTGAGTTTTGTAGCTTAGAGTATCCACTTCTAAATAATTAATTAATAGTTACTTAAATAGAACATTCCAATGCTTCAGCTCGGCCAAAAGCTTAAGCCGGAGAGTTCTGTAATTGATTTTTGGATAAAAATCGGCTTGCAAAGTTAGGAATTTTGAA
>CAMWIM010000097.1 GCA_947174335.1 uncultured Porphyromonadaceae bacterium
GAGTCCGGCAGAATTTTCACGTTTATAATGAGGCGGTAAACAGATTTTTTTTCGATAATAGTTATTGTTTTATTGAAAATTATTAACTTTGCAAATGCAGATCTTTTTCGCATACAACACCATAAAAGAGAGGTTCCTTTAACTAAACTCAATTGGGGTATGTGGGTGGATCTGTAAATTAATCGCAGGGCGTAATGCTCTGCAAAGGACATATTTTAGAAAGCGTTTTTGCTTTATCCTTCTATCGAAAATCGCCAAATATTTCAAAGGTGGGATAAGCGGTCAAAAGACGCTCATGCTTGTCGCATATCCGCTCCCCGACAAGGGGCGTCGATATACGATAAGGCGTGGGAGCGGACTGTTTATTACCTTTAAGGCGTTTGGCGATGCCTCGATAGAAATAAATAGTAAAATCGTCCCGCGCTTTTTCTTTATAAACCAATCAATGCCAACGAGGGGATGACTAAGGCAATTTCTTAACAAATGGATACATCTATTAAAGAAGATATCTGTAAGCAAATTATAGGAGTCTTCAACAAGAGAGAGGGTAATGATTATGATTTTGACTCGCATGAATTTATTTCGGTTCTAAAACTTTGTTTTCCCGAAGAATATTACAATAAGTTGCTGAATTATATCCCCACCGAGATTAAAGAAAAAGCTTTTCACCAAATGCATTCACAAATTGGTCTACAGTTATCAAGAAATAGTGTAACTTTGGGAATTAAAAAAGCCCAAAGACATAACTCGCCTAATTACAAAGGCGGAAATACACAAAACGAAAAATGGGATAAATGTTAAATGTATATATACTACGAGAAAGAATATAATAAATTATATCTTATTTCGTGGTATAGTATCCTTGAGAGGAAATTCCATGTGAAATCAAATTGAAAATAGCCAATTCAGTTTAAATAAATATCAAAAGCCTATCATCTAAAGTATTGAAATAATATGAGCACTGTAAAATGTCCTGATTGTGGTCGTCCTGTATCTTCTGATGTTGAGGGCCCCTGTCCTCACTGTGGATGTCCTAGATCAAAACTATTTGGATCATCAAGTTCTAAATCTATACTTTCATTAGTACTCGTTGTTATTGTCTGCATTGCGGGTTATTTCGGGTCAAGAGACGACGATAAGACAAAACAGAATGAGACAGATACGATTCAAAAAGAGCAGATGCATCAAGACGAAAGTTTAGCAACTGATCAAAATATGAATTCTTCATATAGCCGAGATATAATTGTCGATGAAGTAGGCTCAAAGAAGGAAGATGTTAATTATCTGTTCGAATCCAATAATGAAGATGAATCTTCAATGGTTGAAAGTCCTAATAACTTGGAGAATGGAGAAGAGCATGGAGAAGAGCAGATTTTAACTAATAATTTTGAAACCGATACAACTACAGCAGTAAAAGAAACTAAGGAGAGCAAAAAAGAGAGGAAGAAACTGGAAAAAGAAAAGAAGAAACTGGAAAAGGAAAGAAAGAAGACGGAAAAAGAAAAGCTGAAGCAGGAAAAGAAACGAAAAGACGCAAATGCTCAAATATGATTAATGTTGAATATTTTTAAAAAATAATTTAAACAATGGAAGAAAATAAGAACACAGAATCAGCAGAAGTAAGTGAAAACTCACAATCTACAGCTGTGAAACCTGTTCAAATGGCTATTAAAGGCAATGACACTTCGTCTATCGGAGATAACTCGGCAGAAACAATTCTTGCAATTGTTGCATATTTAATCTCAGCGATAGGTGTTATAGCATCTATTGTAGCTGGATATATTTTGATTAACGGCTTTGACGAAGATCATCTAAAAATGATTGGTTGGGTTGTGTTGATTGGAGGGATAATTGTGTCCCTAATAATATGGGCTTCTCTTATGATTTTGGTAAATATCTCTAATAATATACGCCATATCAAGCATGAGCTTCAAGAAGATCGTGAAATAACTCAATACGAGAAGTCTCAGGAATAATTTAATATAGCCATACGCATAGTTCATTGTGGATGGTCGTATATAAATTCTTCTAATTTTAAGTTTTTATTTTTAGTTGCTTGTCGCTTGTGTTAGCAAGCCATTAGCTAAATTTACACTTAAAAAAATGAGCAATGTGTTTTGCATTGCTCATTTTTTATGTTTGTTATGTTATTCAAGTTTTCCTAATAGAACGCTTTGATGCCTTTTTCGAGGAATGCGGTGAATCGGGGAATGTTTTCGTCGTATGAGAACGGACCCGAAAGGAGCTTGCCCTCGTCGTTGACAATGACATAGTAGGGCTGAGCGTTTGCCTGGAACTTGTAGCGCTGGAGGTAGCTCCATTTGTCGCCATAGGTCTCGAGGGTTACTTTTTTGCCGTTCTCAGTCACAACGATGGGCTGGGGAAGTTTGCGTTTTTCATCAACCATGAGTTTGATAACGATAAAGTTGTCGTTGATAATGGCGTGGACGTCTTCGTTATCGAGGACTGCTCCTTCCATCTTACGGCAGTTTACACAGCCATAGCCCGAGAAGTCGATGAGGACAGGCTTGTCTTCTTTGGCGGCGATGCGCATACCCTCTTCGTAGTCGTCATATTCGGTCAATCCGCGGTCGTATAGGTTGAAATCCTGGGTGTAGAGCGGCGGAACGAAAGCGCTGACACCTTTGAGGGGTGCGCCCCACAAGCCGGGAACGAGATACATCGCAAATGAGAGAGAGATGAGAGAAAGGAAGAATCGGAACACGCCAATCGAGCTGTCGGCAGGGCCGTAGTGAGAGAAGTTGAATTTGCCGAGGAGGTAGAGCCCGAGGAGTACAAATGTGATGATCCAAAGGGCAAGGAAAATTTCGCGGTCAAGGATGTGCCAGCCGTATGCGAGGTCGGCGACCGAGAGGAATTTGAGCGAAAGGGCAAGTTCGATGAAGCCGAGAACGACTTTTACGGTGTTCATCCAACCACCTGATTTTGGTGCGCTTTGTAGCCATGAGGGGAACATGGCGAAGAGGCAGAAGGGGATTGCAAGGGCAAGTGAGAAACCAAACATGCCGATTGCGGGACCAAATTTGTCGCCTGTGCTGGCTGCTTCAACAAGGAGAGTGCCGATGATGGGACCGGTACAAGAGAATGACACCAGGGTGAGGGTAAACGCCATGAAGAAGATGCTGAGCAAACCGGTTGTTTTCTCGGCGGTTGAGTCAATCTTGTTTGACCATGAGGCGGGGAGCTTGATGTCGAATGCACCGAAGAATGAGATTGCAAACACCACGAGTAGAAGGAAGAAAATGAT
>CAMWIM010000098.1 GCA_947174335.1 uncultured Porphyromonadaceae bacterium
AAGGCTTTTCTGATAGCAGTCTGCAATGCTTCGCAATATGGCAACAATGCTTATATCGCTCCGACGGCTTCAATAACCGATGGCTTGCTTGACTTCACAATAGTTCATGCCGGCACTCCTGCCGATACCGCTGCTTTTGGTCTTGACCTGATGACCGGCTACATCAACAAAAACGTTATGATTCATACGTTTAAGGCTCAGGCAGCGGTAATTACACGCAATTCTGACGGACCTGTCCATATCGACGGCGAGCCGTTGGTAATGGATAGAGCAATATATATACAATGTAATCACGGTGGCGTCAAACTCTATGCGTCGCCAAAAAGTGCTGATTTCAAGCCGATTGTAACTCCGATTAAAAATATGTTTAACGACTTCGTGTCTGATATAAACAAACTTTTTAAACCGGTTTAAATCTCCGATAATTATTAATAATTCTGTAAAACATATTTATAAAAGAATATTTTTTGTGATTTTTTTTCTAAAACAACAATTATTCATTAACTTTGCAGAACACCAAAAATTTTAAGTAAATTTTTAAATTAATCTATATAAATAAAAACTAAATCACCTCATGAAAAGAGTTTACACATTTGGCGACGGTAAAGCCGAAGGTAATGCCTCGATGAGAAATCTCCTCGGTGGTAAAGGTGCCAACCTCGCAGAAATGAACCTCCTCGGCATGCCAGTGCCTCCCGGTTTCACTATCACAACCGAAGTCTGTACCGAATATACACAATATGGCCGTGACGAAGTTGTAAAACGTCTCCAAAAAGATGTTGAAGCCGCTATCGCTCATGTTGAAAGCCTTACCGGTAAAAAATTCAACGACCCTGCAAACCCTCTCTTGGTTTCAGTTCGTTCAGGTGCGCGCGCTTCTATGCCCGGTATGATGGACACCGTCCTCAACCTCGGTATGAATGACGCTACTGTTAATTCTCTCGCTGAAAAGAGCGGTAATCCCCGTTTTGCTTGGGATAGCTACCGTCGTTTTGTTCAGATGTATGGCGATGTGGTTCTTGGCATGAAACCCAAAAGCAAAGCCGACATCGATCCGTTTGAAGAAATCATGGAGAAAGTCAAAGAAGAGAAAGGTGTTAAACTTGACACTGAACTCGATGTTGACGACCTCAAAAAACTCGTTAAGCTTTTCAAAGCCGCAGTTAAAGAATTTACCGGCAAAGATTTCCCCGACAACGCTTGGGAACAGCTTTGGGGCGGTATCTGCGCTGTATTTGACAGCTGGATGAACGAACGTGCAATTATCTATCGCCGCATGAACCAGATTCCCGAAGAATGGGGAACTGCAGTTAACGTTCAGGCTATGGTTTACGGTAACATGGGTAACAACTCGGCTACCGGTGTTGCTTTCAGCCGTGACGCTGCTACCGGCGAAAACATCTTCAACGGTGAATATCTTATCAACGCTCAGGGTGAGGACGTCGTTGCCGGTATCCGCACACCCCAGCAGATCACAGTTGAAGGTTCACGCCGTTGGGCTGCCCTCCAGGGTATCTCAGAAGAAGAACGTGCTTCAAAATATCCTTCACTCGAAGAATCAATGCCTGTTTGTGCTGCCGAACTCATCGCAATCGCAAACAAACTCGAAGATTACTACCGCGATATGCAGGATATGGAGTTCACTATCCAAGACGGTAAACTCTGGATGCTCCAGACCCGTAACGGTAAACGTACAGGTGCAGCTATGGTTAAAATCGCTATGGACCTTCTCCGCGCAGGTCAAATCGATGAAAAAACCGCACTCCTTCGCATGGAACCCCAGAAACTCGATGAACTTCTTCACCCCGTCTTTGACAAGGCGGCTCTCAAACGCGCTAAAGTTGTAGCCAAAGGTCTTCCCGCATCTCCCGGTGCTGCTGCAGGTCAGATTGTATTCTCGGCTGAAGAAGCTGAGGCTTGGGCTGAGAAGAAAAAGAAAGTTGTTCTCGTCCGCATCGAAACATCACCCGAAGACCTTCGCGGTATGGCAGTTGCTCAAGGTATCCTAACTATGCGTGGCGGTATGACATCTCACGCTGCTGTAGTTGCCCGCGGTATGGGTAAATGCTGCGTTTCAGGTGCAGGTGAAATCAAAGTTGATTACAAAGAAAAAACCGTTGAAATGGGTGGCAAAACCTATAAAGAAGGGGATTGGATTTCACTCAACGGTTCAACCGGTGACGTTTATGACGGTCAGGTTCCCACTACCGAACCTGAACTCGACGGCGACTTCGCTTCAATCATGAACCTCGCTGAAAAATATACAAAAACACTCGTCCGTACAAATGCCGACACTCCCCGCGATGCTAAACAGGCACGTCGTTTCGGCGCACAAGGTATCGGTCTTTGCCGTACAGAACACATGTTCTTTGAAGGCGACCGTATCAAAGCCGTTCGCGAGATGATTCTTGCATCTGACGAAACCGGTCGTCGTGCCGCGCTCCAGAAACTTCTCCCCATGCAGCGTGGCGACTTTGAAGGAATCTTTGAAGCTATGGACGGTTACGGCGTAACAATCCGTCTTCTCGATCCCCCATTGCACGAATTCGTACCTCATCAGACTGCAACTCAAAAAGAGCTTGCCGAAGAAATGGGTATCACACTCGCCGAGGTTAAAGCAAAAGTTGACAGTCTCGAAGAATTCAACCCGATGCTCGGTCACCGTGGTTGCCGTCTCGGTATCACATATCCCGAAATCACTGAAATGCAGACCCGCGCAATCATCGAAGCCGCTCTCAACTGCAAAAACCGTGGTATCGATGTTAAACCCGAGATTATGATTCCGCTCGTTGGTTCACTCAAAGAAATCCAGAATCAGGCAGACGTTATCAACATCACTGCAGGCAAAGTATTTGCTGAAAAAGGACAGTCAATCCCCTACCTTGTTGGTACAATGATTGAAGTTCCCCGTGCAGCGTTGACAGCTAACGAAATCGCAACAGTAGCTGAATTCTTCTCATTCGGTACTAACGACTTGACTCAGATGACCTTCGGATTCTCACGCGACGACGCTCCCAAATTCCTCAAATACTACAAAGAACACGGCATCATCAAAGTTGATCCCTTTGAAGTACTTGACCAGGAAGGTGTTGGACAACTCGTTGAAATGGGTGTCAAGAAAGGCCGCTCAACCCGTCCCGACCTCAAAGTCGGTATCTGTGGCGAGCATGGTGGTGAACCCTCATCAGTTAAGTTCTGTGCTAAACTCGGCATGAACTACGTCAGCTGTTCACCTTTCCGCGTGCCCATCGCCCGCGTAGCAGCGGC
>CAMWIM010000099.1 GCA_947174335.1 uncultured Porphyromonadaceae bacterium
CCTTTACCCTTTTTGGTTTTAAGATGAAGTATACGTGGTCCACGCATATCCTTGATGTCGTTAAGCACCTGAATGAGAGTGGGTAAATCGTTTCCATCGAAAGGTCCGAAATAGCGGATGTTAAGTCCTTCAAAAATATTCTGATGACGTGACAACAAAGCCTTTAACGAGTTGTTAAAGCGGAGGATTGCACCCTTTTGCTTATCACCAATCATGTGAGCCTTACGGAGTCCGCGATAAATCAAATCGCGGAGGTTGTTGTAGCCGGGACTGGTTGTCAAATGAGCCAGATATGAGTTGAGTCCGCCAACCGGACTGTCGATTGACATATCGTTGTCATTCAGAATAATAAGCAAGTTGTTGCGAACGTTGGTCGCGTTGTTGAGACCCTCGAATGCGAGTCCGCCGGCAATAGCCGAGTCACCGATGACGGCAACAACGTTTCGGCGTGGCTCATCATGGTTTAGCTCAGAGGCAATCGCCATACCAAGCGCTGCCGAAATAGAGTTTGAAGCGTGTCCGGCAGTGAATGTGTCATATTCACTTTCGTCGGGATTAGGAAATCCGCTCAATCCGTTGAGCTTGCGGTTGGTGTCAAAGCGATCGCGACGTCCGGTCAACAGTTTGTGTCCGTAAGCCTGGTGTCCGACATCCCAAACGATGCGGTCGTATGGCGTATTGAAAACATAATGAAGAGCGACCGTCAGTTCAACCGCACCCATGCTCGATGCAAAATGACCGGGATTAGAGGACAGTGAGTCAATCAACATCTGTCGGATATCAGAGCAGACCTCAGGCAACTGAGTCGGAGTCAGCTTCCTTAAATCGTCGGGGGAATCAATTTTGGCGAGTAGAGGATATTTATTGTTTGTTTCGTCCATTTTTACGATACTTTTTATAGAGAGGAACAAAGACCACGATACCCGATGCGATGATCGCAAAGACGGTCATAAAAGTGATTTGGGGCGATGATGCAATGACAGCCCAACAAAGCACAAGCCAGAGTATTGTGATACAAGAAAACCTAAAAATATCTGTTCCTTTCATTTCTTTTCTCTCATTTTACTGCAAATTTAATGAAAATGAGTGAATAAAGCCCCCGTTTTAGTTATTTTTAATAGAAAAGGTCTCCGCAACTGATGTGTGGAGACCCTCTACAAAGCGTTTCTTTATAATTTAATGGCGCATGATTAACTCATATTCACCTTCTTCGAGATCCTCATATTGTAGTTTCCCGGCTAAAAGAGCCTCTTCCAATTTTGCCAAATTCAACTTAGATTCACCATTATAAAAGGTCCATATATCACCTTTATAATTCCTTAGTATCCTAATATGAGACAACATAGCATCAATTGCGCTTTCATACATATCGACATTATCGGGATCATAGTATAACGATTTAACATTAAACGTATAAACGTGTTTTGCAATATTAACCGGCTGAGGATGGTTATCTTTATTACACTCAAAACTATACGAGATTACAATTTTACCTTTTGATGCGCTCTCAACATTCCACCATTTGTCATCAAACAAAACTCTTTTTGTTTGAGGGTCATACTCAAAAGAGCATTTTCGCATTTGAATTTTATTATTTGTATCTTTTATTTGCAACTTATATTGACCCCATGCAGTTTCAACCGCACCTTCGCACAAATAATCTTCTCGATCCGAAGGCAATTTGCCATAATAAACCCATTTAGAACCACTAAATATATGAACTGCAGATTCTCCCCACGCATCATCAACCTTCCATTTTTCAGAAGGCTTTCCATCTTCACATGGTCTCGTATATATGTGAGATTTTTTATCATTGGGAGATAGAGTCATAGACACCTCTCCGCGCGAGATAGACAACAAGAAATCCTCATCTATCTTTCCCTTGAAATCAACTTCCGGATCTACAGAACAGCTTGACATAAAAGCTATTAACAACACTGCTACAAGATAGTTTTTCATAACCAATTCTATTTTAAATCTTATCTATTTGGGTGAATATCAACTATTGCTGAACGAAACGTGTTTTTTAAGTAAGCCTCATCATAAGGCTTCATATTATTACTAAAACTATAAAATCCATCATTTTTACCATACCAGCCCCAATTAACGTAAAATGCTGCTGTATCGTAAACATCTACATCTTCTTGATAAATACATTTAAATTCATCAGGATACAAAAATGTCCAAATCTCCACATGAGTATGCGAACCCCAGTTTTTCTGGCATTCTATCGTCCATGCATGATATACATCCTCCTCTTTCCCCTTATCATTTATTCGTCTCAATTTACTAGCAACTATTGCCGGCGTATGTCCATAAATATTTGAAGGAGTAACTGAGCTGACTTTTTTACAACTATATCCGTAAGCTTTTAAAGCTTTTATTCTATCATCCGTAGAACACCCAGTGCCTTTGCCAGCTGTATATGTTGCATTACACTTATTCTTAACATCAAGTAGGAAATCTGAAGTAACCTTATTAGCCCAGTCGGTCTTTGTCATAACGTCCCAATTAAAGAAAGACGGATGTTTAAAATGATACATAACTTGTCCAACTGCAATTGGACCGCATCCAGCGTATATAGGTTTACTCGGATCGTCATACCTATACTCGAAGCTTTGATTATATCCTCTCTCTTGACCCCACTTGGTTTCAAAACGAGAACCGTCTTGGTATTCATACGCATAATCTTTTTCGCGTACAACAGTTAGAGCCCAATAATCATCTGTATATTGTGCATATATATTACCTTGAACATATTCAG
Source organism: uncultured Porphyromonadaceae bacterium (assembly GCA_947174335.1). Classification (GTDB taxonomy): domain Bacteria; phylum Bacteroidota; class Bacteroidia; order Bacteroidales; family Muribaculaceae; genus CAJUPY01. Next base: position 2,765 of record CAMWIM010000099.1, read on the forward strand.
CTATCTGAAATTTGTCACCCATAGATAAATCTCGATTATATTCATCTATCTCATATACTCGATATCCTTCAGCCTGCCATTTGTTTACATAATCAGCCATAACATGCCAAAGATCCAAGTATTCTTCATATGTAATGTTCACAAATTTACTCTTATCCGGACCATAATCATATACTCTTGACTTTAATTTACTCTTTGGTTCTTCATAAATTCGCCAAGTACTTAATATTTTTCT
>CAMWIM010000100.1 GCA_947174335.1 uncultured Porphyromonadaceae bacterium
ATCAATACCCCCGTTTTGTTTGGCGAAAGCGACGTCATAAAGGCACTGTTGACTCAGCCCGGAATCTCAGAAGGTCAGGAAGGTTTGTCAGGAATGAATGTGCATGGTGGTAACGCCGATGAAAATTTGTATATGCTCGACAATGTCCCGCTATATCAGGTTAATCATTTTGGCGGACTTTTCTCGGCTTTTAACGTTGAGGCAATCAGGTATATAGACTTTTTTAAATCTTCAATTCCAGCGAAATACGACGGTCGCCTTTCGTCCTATCTCGATGTCCGCACCAATAACGGCTCGCGTGACGGTCATCACGGGTCGGCACGCCTTGGTTTGACCTCGGGAGCTTTCAATATCAACGGTCCGATAGGTAAACAAACAACCTATATGGTCGCTTTGCGACGCTCATGGTTTGACGTGCTGACAATTCCTGTGCTGGCAATCATCAATGCTAATGATGAGGAATGGAAGACCCGTTTCAACTACGCTTTCATGGATTTGAACGCTAAGGTTACACACCGTTTTTCAAACCGGGCAACAGGTTTTGTATCAGTCTATTATGGAAACGACCTTTTGAAAACCGGTTCGGCAGATAAAGAATCTTACAGCCAATATGGATGGTTTGACAATTTGAAATATGATTTTAATTGGGGTAATCTTGTGGCTCAATTGGGATGTAACTATCGGTTTGACAATGATTTGTCAGCCGAGTTTACAGCCGCATATACCCGCTATTTCTCAAGCATGAAATATGATTGCCTGACAAAGATTGTAGAAAACGACACGACGTTTACGGCTCGTGAGATTAACAAGACCAAAAACAACATAAACGATTGGATTTTCCGCGGCGATTTTGATTGGTCGCCTAACGATGAGACCCGTATTCGCTTCGGTGGAAGCTACACCATCCACACCTTTCTACCGGCTCGTACCGACCGAAATTATAGAGTTGGCATGACCAATGTTATCAGACGTGATTCAACGTGGTCCTATCTTGCCAATGAAGCCAATCTTTATGCCGAAGACGACTGGCATTTGAGCGACAAATTCATGATGAATGTCGGGCTTCATCTCTCATTATTTAATATCGACGGCAAAACCGATTTCGGTTATGCTCCGCGACTTTCGTTAAGCTATCGACCCTCTGAAAGTTGGGCTGTAAAAGTTGCCTATGCCCGTACAAATCAGTATGTTCATCAGCTTTCCCAAACCTATCTGTCGCTTCCTTCTGACCAATGGGTACCTGTTACCCGCGGATTCAAGCCCGAGACAGCCGATAAGATTTCGGCGGGTGCTTATTGGCGCAGTGATGATCATATTTTTACAGCATCGGTCGAGGGTTATTATAAGGTTATGCGCAACTTGGTTGATTATCGCGATGAATACTATCTTCAATCGCCGACTGAAATGTGGAATGCTCAGTTATGCTCAGGCAACGGCACCGCCAAGGGCGTTGATTTCAAGGTTGAAAAAGTGTTTGGCAAACTGACCGGACACATTGCATATTCGCTTGCGTGGTCCAACCGCACGTTCCCCGAGAAAAACGGTGGACATACATTCCCTGCCCGATTTGACAACCGCCATACAATCAATGTTTTGCTCAACTGGAATGTCAGTAAAAAAGTGAGCCTTAACGCGGCATGGGTCGGTCATTCGGGCAATCGTTTCACATTGGTTCCCCAAGTATGGCAATCGCCCGACTTTGATTATGATTTCGGCTATGGCGACGAAGCACCGTTGAAAACGCCGGTAAATAACTATCAACTACCGTTTTATCATCGACTCGATCTCTCGTGTATGGTTAAAAACAAGCGTGGCTACTGGACTTTCGGACTTTTCAACGCCTATTGTCACATGAACACGGTGGCAGTTCGCCGAATCTATGACAAAAATAATAATCCTAAGTTTCAAAGAGTAAAACTCTTACCTGTAATTCCTTCAATATCATATACATGGCAATTCTAAAATATATAATACCCCTTTTGCTGGCAACTGTTTTGACCGGTTGTTATGAAGACTTTACTCCCGACGTTGACACCAAGCCGGCGCTGTGTCTAAACTCCCTGATAACGGTCGGGGAACCGATCTATGTTAATGTGTCACACACATGGCTGTTTACCGACAAACAGGCTGCCGAATATCATCAAGTGGCTGATGCCGAGGTTACTGTGATTGTCAACGGCGATGTTGTCAATGACGATTATCTCCCCAAAGAGGGCGACAAAATCTATATCATTGCCAATAGTGCGACCTATGGCACCGCAACCGCCGAAGTTCAGGTTCCGTTTGCGACTCCGATTGGCAACGTCAAACTTACTCCGACATTAACCGACCTCTGGTTAGACACCCGCTATGAACTATTGGCAGACATTACCTTTAATATTAATGTCGAAATGGACGTTGTTGATCGTCCCGACTGTGATAATTATTACAATTTGAGCTTTAAAAAGAAGAGTCCTTATAATGATGCTTCAAAACTGACATTGAGTTATTTAGATGTCGAACTCGAACCTATTTTTAAAGAGCATATCGATGTTTTGGAGTCTATTATGGTCAATGAAGACAGTTATGACTTCCTCTATTTTACCGACCGACAGTTTGCCGGAGAAACCTATACGCTTCATCTAAATTTCAATAATAATTACTTTGAAGTTCACTCGCGAAATTACGACGAGTCGCTTGTCGATTGTGGCATAACCTTTTATCTCTCAACAATTTCAAAAAGCTATTACGACTGGGCTGTATATAAATGGAATGTCACCGACGGCATAATCGGCGACCTCGCTGAAGTCGGACTCGCCGAGTCAAAATGGGGCTACAGCAATGTTTCAACCGGAGCCGGAGTCGTCGCTGCAAAATCGGTAACAGAATATACAGTCAGCCTAAAAGATTTTTTAGAAACAATACTGACC
>CAMWIM010000101.1 GCA_947174335.1 uncultured Porphyromonadaceae bacterium
ACTTTAATTTACTCTTTGGTTCTTCATAAATTCGCCAAGTACTTAATATTTTTCTTAGAGAATCTTCGGGTAGTTCTATTGATGACGATACATTATCAATAGCATCTTTGAGCCATTCATTTAGTGGAAACTTCAAACTATCAACATCATTAAAGTTACCTTCTTCTGAATATGCAAGGATTGGCTCGTGGGTTTTAACAGCACTAATTAGCGCAAAGCCACCATTACCTGCAAAATTCACACAAATTATCGCATCTTTACCTTGTTTATCTTTAAGTAAAGAAATTGTGTATCCCGCACGAGACTTTGGCTTACTTTTAAATAGTTTATCGAGAATATTATCTACTTCTTTAGAATTGACGTCGTCGGTAATTTGACGAGCAGGAACAATAGCTTCGTTTAACCCCTTACTTACATCGTCAAATGAAGTCATAGCAATTTCTTCGGTCTGGCATGATGCCAACAGAATCAACACCAAACTAAAATAAAAAGACAGTTTTTTCATGTTATTTATTTTGAGGAATGAATAATATTGGCTTATTATTTAGTTGGATAAAAATCAACGAGTTATCCTATTTCGTGGCAAAGATATGTTAAATTAATGTAATTAGCAAATATATCGTTAATTTATTTTTATATATTTGTACAATTAACAAAAAAGAGCAATGGAAGGAATATTATATATTAGTGAGTATCAATCGCCTATCGGAGTTTTGACACTGGCGGCGACTGATGAGGGGCTTGTGTTATGCGCCGGGAAAGAGGTGGTGGAGAAACGAGGGTTCGTGGAGAAGGTCTCCACTGAATTGGGGGTTGCGGATTTTTACAAGGGGGATAATAGTGTTATGCGCGCGGCGAAGCAGTGGCTTGACAATTATTTCGCGGGGATTGGAAATGAGAAAGAGCCTCCGCTTTTATATTGCGGAAGCCCTTTTCAAAATAAAGTGTGGTTCAAGTTGACCGAAATACCGTACGGGGCTACTGTTTCATACAGCGAAATTGCCAAGGCTACGGACAATCCTAAAGCAATCAGGGCGACAGCCAATGCCATCGGAGCCAACCGATTATGGATTTTCATTCCGTGCCACCGAGTTATCGGCGCAAACGGTCGGTTAACCGGCTATGCCGGCGGACTTAAGGCTAAAAAATTTCTTCTCGACCTTGAAGCCAAGAATCGGCTGAAGCTTAAATAAGAAGCTTAAATAAGGTTGCTTTCACGAAGAAATTCGCCAATCGTGGTGAGACATTCATCAGATCGTTCAATCGACTTACAACGGCTTTCAACAGGGCAAAGTCCGGTGCCGGCACGGTTGGTTATCGAGTCGATAACCTGGTCATATTTAACCTCAACACCATGATTGCGTAGATATTCGACTGCCTCGCGGGTTATCACTTCGGTTTGAACGCCTTTTACACGTCCCTCAACCATCAAGGCAGCCGCACCTTTACCGACAATTTTATCGGCAACGAGCGAACCTTTGAGTATTTCGGGTGATTCAACGTTCAGTTTGTAAAGATCAACCACACCGGGGCTGTCGTAGGTCGAAATAGCACCGCCGACAGTTGCAACTGCCAATGAGTGATTGCCTTCTTTCAATATAGAGTGGAGAGTTGTCAAATCGACAGCGTTCATCTTGTCTTGCTTCATGCTCTCAACAAACATGTCGATGCGCATCATCTGACCGGGAATATCAATCAACTGAGGACAGTGAGGTACACATTGACCGCAGGCGGTACAGTGGTCAGCCTGACGCAAAGTCGGGACTGCCCTGTCGTAACTTATGAGGAATGCGCGGCGAGCGGCATGATAGTTGGGATCCTGACCGTTCTTGGGCACATTACCCTCGTTGACACATTTATTATAGTGGAGGAATACGCCGGGGATGTCGATACCATAGGGACAAGGCATGCAATATTTACAGTCGTTACACGGAATTGTAGGATATTGCATCATCAAGTCGGCAGTCTCATAGAGGAAGTTCATTTCATCCTCGGTGAGCGGTTTCAACGGACAGAATGATCGGAGGTTATCTTCAAGATGCTCCATATAGGTCATACCTGAAAGCACGGTCAATACATCGGGGTGTGTTCCGGCATAGCGGAAAGCCCATGAAGCGACACTTCGTTCAGGTTCACGCTGTTGAAGTCGTTCAGCGACGTGGTCGTGAACTTTTGCCAAACGTCCGCCAAGCAACGGCTCCATGATAACGGCAGGTATCTGACGGCTTGCCAGTTCGTTATAAAGATACTCGGCATTGGTGTTTCGTTTATTGATTTCTTTAGCGTGTTTCCAGTCGAGATAGTTGAGCTGAATCTGCACGAAGTCCCAGTTATATTTGTCGTTTTGAGACAGCAGATAGTCAAACACATCTACATCACCATGATATGAGAAACCGAGGTTGCCGATTCGTCCGGCTTTACGTTCTTCGAGCAGGTAGTCGAGCACGCCATTGTCGATATAACGTTTTTTGAATGCTTCCATTCCGTTATACTCACCGGCACCCATACCGACACCGTGGAGCAATAGGTAGTCGATCTTGTCAACCTGAAGCAGCTTGAACGAGTTATGGTACATTTCAAGCGACTCCTTGC
>CAMWIM010000102.1 GCA_947174335.1 uncultured Porphyromonadaceae bacterium
ACTTTAATTTACTCTTTGGTTCTTCATAAATTCGCCAAGTACTTAATATTTTTCTAAGGGAATCTTCAGGTAGTTCTATTGACGATGAGACATCTTCAATGGCATCTTTAAGCCATTCATTGAGTGGGAACTTCAAGCTATCTACATCATTAAAGTTACCTTCTTCTGAATATGCAAGGATTGGCTCGTGAGTTTTTACAGCACTAATTAAAGCAAAGCCACCGTTTCCTGCATAATTCACGCAGATAATGGCATCTTTCCCTTGCTCATCTTTCAGCAAAGAAATAGTATATCCCGCTCGTGACTTTGGCTTACCTTTAAACAGTTTTTCGAGAATATTATCTACTTCTTTAGAATTAACTTCATCGGTAATTTGTTGTACATTCACAACTTCTTCAATCTGCCCCTTTGTATCACCTAATGGAGACAGATCAAGTTCATCGCTCTGACAAGATGAAAGAAGCGATACGACAAAGCTTAAAACCAGGATTGACTTTTTCATAATGTTGGTTTTTAAGGTGTGAAAAAGTGGCTTAGATCTAAAAGAATAGAAATCAACATATTAATGCATTTCGCCCCAAAGATATGTTAATTTTTTGTAATATACAAATATTTCGTTAGTTTATTTTTATAAATTTGTATGACCAACAGATTAAATCTAACAAAACAAAGAACAATGAACGAAGCATTATATATTAATGAGTATCAATCGCCGATTGGACTGCTTTTATTAGCAGCAACAGACGACAACTTAGTTATTTGCGCACAAAAGAATGTAGTTTTAGATCGAAAATTGATAGACAAGACACTAATTCAATTTAACTTAACAGCAGAATATCAGACAAACAATCATATATTGGAGCAAGTCACAGAATGGCTTGATAATTATTTCTCGGGGGTGAAAAATGAGAAAGAGCCTCCGTTTTTATATTGCGGAAGCCCTTTTCAAAATAAAGTGTGGGTCAAGTTGACCGAAATTCCATACGGCTCAACCGTTTCTTACAGTAATATCGCTCAAGCGATCGGGAACCCCAAAGCAATCAGAGCTGTGGCTAATGCCATCGGCGCAAATCGGTTGTGGATTTTTATACCATGCCACCGAGTTATTGGTGCGAATGGTCGGTTAACCGGATATGCCGGCGGACTTGAGGCTAAAAAATATCTTCTCGACCTTGAAGCCAAGAGGCTATTAGGGTCTAAATGAGATTGCTTTCACGAAGGAATTCACCTATCGCTGTGAGACATTCATCAGATCGTTCAATCGACTTGCAACGGCTTTCAATGGGGCAAAGTCCGGTGCCGGCACGGTTGGTTATCGAGTCGATTACTTGGTCATATTTCACTTCAATACCGTGATTTTTGAGATATTCAACGGCTTCACGAGTTATCACCTCGGTTTGAACACCCTTTACACGTCCTTCGACCATCAAGGCAGCCGCCCCTTTACCGACAATTTTATCGGCAACGAGCGAACCTTTGAGTATTTCGGGTGATTCAACGTTCAGTTTGTAAAGATCAACCACACCGGGGCTGTCGTAGGTCGAAATAGCACCGCCGACAGTTGCGACTGCCAATGAGTGATTGCCCTCTTTCAATATAGAGTGGAGAGTTGCCAAATCGACAGCGTTCATCTTATCTTGCTTCATGCTCTCGACAAACATGTCGATGCGCATCATCTGTCCGGGAATATCAATCAACTGGGGACAGTGAGGTAAGCACTGACCGCAAGCTGTGCAATGGTCAGCCTGACGAAGTGTCGGCACTGCCCTGTCGTAACTTACGAGGAAGGCACGGCGGGCGGCACGATAGTTGGGATCTTGCCCGTTCTTGGGCACATTACCCTCGTTGACACACTTATTATAGTGGAGGAATACGCCGGGAATGTCGATACCATAGGGGCAAGGCATACAATATTTACAATCATTACACGGGATTGTAGGATATTGCATCATCAAGTCGGCAGTCTCATAAAGGAAGCTCATTTCATCCTCAGTGAGCGGCTTCAACGGACAGAATGAACGGAGGTTATCTTCAAGATGCTCCATATAGGTCATACCCGAAAGCACGGTCAGCACGTCGGGGTGAGTTCCGGCATAGCGGAAAGCCCATGATGCGACACTTCGTTCAGGCTCACGCTGCTGAAGACGATCGGCGACGTGGTCGTGAACTTTTGCCAAACGTCCGCCAAGCAACGGTTCCATGATAACCGCAGGAATCTGACGGCTTGCCAGTTCGTTATATAGATATTCGGCGTTGGTGTTTCGTTTGTTGATTTCTTTAGCATGTTTCCAGTCGAGATAATTGAGCTGAATCTGCACGAAGTCCCAGTTATATTTGTCGTTTTGAGACAACAGATAGTCAAACACCTCTACATCACCGTGATATGAGAAACCGAGGTTACCGATTCGTCCGGCTTTACGTTCTTCGAGCAGATAGTCGAGTACACCATTGTCGATATAACGTTTTTTGAAGGCTTCCATTCCGTTATATTCACCGGCACCCATACCAATACCGTGAAGCAAAAGGTAGTCGATTTTGTCAACCTGAAGCAGCTTGAACGAGTTATGGTACATTTCAAGCGACTCCTTGC